>VGOB01000029.1 GCA_016865935.1 Chloroflexota bacterium
GGCGTCGTATGGTATAATGTCTTTGGGGTTCTCATGCACTCCTCTTTCCTCGGTCGGATAGGATAGAGACAGTATCCATGAGAACCCTCTTTAGTCAAATCCCAAAGTGAGTTTTGCGGTATTGCCTTAAAATATCCGGTTGTCCTGAAATCAGAACCGGGAATGAAATGATTGATGAATCCGGACAAAAAATATTTCCTGAAAATATGGCTGAGAGGAAATACAAGAAACGGTTTTCGTTTTCATACGTCAATATTCCAATTGGATCAGAACTAACCTTTACTCGGGATCAAAGTAAGAAAGCCATTGTGGTGTCGGACAGTGAAGTAGAATATCAGGGCGAGAGGTATTCTCTTACGAAATTAGCGTTCAAGTTGCTTCGCGAACAGGGATATGATTGGAAAACTGTCCAAGGACCCGCGTTCTTCGAGCATGATGGAAAGACGCTTTTTGAAATCAAGAAAGAACAAGAAACAGACGATGGCGATTCAGATGAAGAGGAATAGGACGAAATTGGATGGGACTGGACGTTCATGCCAACCGTAGACAACATCGGTCCATACAGATTCTTCTTCTACTCGAGTGATTGTGACGAGCCGCCGCATATTCACGTCGAGCGCGAGAGGAACAAAGCCAAATTCTGGCTCGACCCGATCCGACTCGAATACAGCAGAGGTTTCGGTCAAACTGAGATCAACAGGATCCAGAGACTTGTTGAGAAAAACATCAAGTTCTTTTCGAGGAAATGGGATGAATACTTTGGAGATTGAATTACGAACAATCACCGCGCAACGTGTCATAGTGAGCGCAGATGCGCTTTGGGTTGACCTAACTGACGGGCGCACCGTTTCGGTTCCTCTGGCATGGTACCCGCGACTTGTTCACGGCACAGCAAAAGAACGTAACAAGTGGCGGCTCATTGGCGAGGGCGAAGGTATTCACTGGCCCGACCTTGATGAAGACATAAGCGTTGAGAGCATAGTGCTGGGCAAACATTCTGGCGAAAGCCAGCGCTCCTTAAAGAAATGGCTTGAGCGACGCGCGACACAGCGTCACAAGGTCGCGAGGGAACGTGCGAGTTCACAAGCGCGCGCCTCTCGACAACAACAGGCGCGTGGCTTGTCGGCATCGTCGCGTCGCCGAGGAACTAACTCACTTGCTTAACTCTCTCTGGCTCGTCCCCGCGCTCCCACTCGCGGGCGCAACAATCAACGCAATCTTTTCGGGCACGCTCCGCGTGCCGCGCGCGGCTGAACCCAGTCATTATGAACTCATTTGACGAGGAGATATTGGCATGCCAGTGATAACACGATTCTTCGGGATCGTTATCAAGATGTACTTTAGCCAAAGCGAACATGGCGTTCCGCATTTTCATGCCATCTATGGCGAGTACAACGCCGTCTTCGATATTCAAACACTCGACATGCTTGAGGGCGACTTGCCCGAGCGCGCCCAAAGGTTAGTGCGCGAGTGGGGCGCGCAATACCAACAAGAACTGCTGCGGATGTGGGAGAACAATCAATTCAAGCAATTACCTGGATTGGAGTAGGGCTATGAATACGCCAAGAATAGAATCGGTGACGCCTCTACAAGGAAAACGGCTACTGGTCACATTTGTCAACGGAATCCAAAAAATTTATGACTGTCAGGGCGTCCTGAACCTCGATCGTTTTCAGTTATTGAAACATGACGCCTTTTTCAAAGCGATCACGGTTGACCCTGGAGGATATGGCGTGTCGTGGAGCGATGAAACGGATTTGAGTGAATACGAGTTATGGAACAATGGCGTTCAAGCCGCAAGCCCGCTTGATGTCTTCAGCAAGGAATTATTAACTTGATCAACTCTCTCTGGCTCATCCCCGCGCTCCCACTCGCGGGCGCGACAATCAACGCAATTTTCTCGCGCAAACTCCCGCGCTGGCTCGTCAGCGTAATCGCGTGCGGCGCGGTCGGCGCGTCGTTCGTCGTTTCGCTCCTCGCGTTCTTCGCGATGCAATCCACGGACGAGCACCACCGCGTCTTCAACGTATCCTTGTTTACCTGGATACCTGTCGCCGATTTTAAGGTTGACGTCGCGTTCCTGCTCGATCCCCTTTCCGCGCTGATGCTCCTCGTCGTCACAGGCGTCGGCTTTCTCATCCACGTCTACTCCATCGGCTATATGGACGCGGAGCGCGACGACGGGTACGGACACTTCTTTACGTACCTCAACCTCTTTATCTTTTCGATGCTGATGCTCGTGCTCGGCAGCAACTATTTGCTGATGTACGTCGGATGGGAACTCGTCGGCTTGTGTTCGTACTTGCTGATTTCGTTTTGGTTTCACAAACCCGAAGCAGCATCGGCGGGTAAGAAAGCTTTCATCACGACGCGCGTCGGCGATTTCGGTTTCGGTCTCGGCGTGTTGCTCATCTTCACGACGTTCGGCACGCTCGACTTTGCCGACATCTTCGCGCACGCCAAACTAATTGACCAATCACTAATCACCATCATCACTTTGCTTTTATTCGCAGGCGCGGTCGGCAAATCGGCACAGATTCCGCTCTACGTCTGGCTACCCGACGCGATGGAAGGTCCCACGCCCGTCAGCGCGCTCATCCACGCCGCGACGATGGTGACCGCCGGCGTCTATATGGTCGCGCGCTCGCACGCCTTGTTCGAACTGTCGCCGTTTTCGTCCGAGGTCGTCGCGTGGACCGGCGCGCTCACCGCGATCTACACCGCGACGATCGCGCTCGTGCAAATGGATCTCAAGCGCGTCCTCGCGTACTCGACGATTTCGCAACTCGGCTATATGTTCGTCGCGGTCGGCATCGGCGCGTACGGCGCGGGCATTTTCCATTTGATGACGCACGCGTTCTTCAAGGCGCTGCTCTTCCTCGGCGCGGGCAGCGTGATGCACGCGATGAACGGCATCATTGATATGCGGCAGCTCGGCGGCTTGCGCGCGAAAATGCCGCGCACGTACATCACATTTCTTGCCGCCGCGCTGGCGATTGCGGGCTTTCCATTCTTCGCGGGTTTCTTCAGCAAAGACGAAATTCTCGCGAGCGCGTTCGCGACTGGTCACACCGCGATCTGGGTCATCGGTTTGATCACGGCGGGCTTGACCGCGTTCTACATTTTCCGCGCCTTCTTTCTCACATTTCATACTGAGCCGCGCTGGACGACCGACGACCGAAGACCGTTGACCGAAGACGACAGTCATCGGTCCTCGGTCAACGGTCATCGGTCCGTCCATCCCCACGAATCTCCCGCCGTGATGACGATTCCGCTTGCGATTCTCGCGGTGCTGTCGGTGATTGGCGGGTTCGCCGGTATGCCGAAAGTGATGGGCGCGAATTTCCTCGAGCATTATTTCGAGCCGGTGTTCAAGCCGCACGATTTGCATCTCGCCGCGTCAACCGAGTGGATGTTGATCGGCGCGTCGGTCGCCGCGGGCTTGCTCGGCATCGCGCTCGCGTACTGGTTCTACATCGCGCGTCCGACGATTCCTGTGACACTCGCGCGCCGATTCAGCGGCATCTACAATTTGCTCTGGCACAAATATTGGATTGACGAAATTTACAGTTGGCTCTTTGTGGACAAGGGGTATCGTCTCGCGATGTTCCTGTGGCAAGTGCTTGACGTGAAAATCATTGACGGCGCGGCGAACGGACTGGGGCGCGCGACCGCCGCGCTCAGCCGCGTCACGCGCAGTTGGCAATCGGGTTACGCGCGCGCGTACGCGCTGATGATGTTGATCGCGACGGTGATCGTGCTGGGGTGGTTGATCTTGCGGTGAAGTTATTTCGCGAGGAGTGATTCAATCTCGCGAATCAAGACGGGGAGATTGGGTCGTTCAAAGCTTATACCAGGCGCGGGAACGCGCGTATGTTTGATGTCTTGCCCAACGTGTTTGTGATGCGGGTGAGTGCTTGCCAATGATTTTTCGCGCGGATGCGGCCAAGGATCGTACCACCAAACTTTACTGCCGCGTTGATAAAGCTCGTAACTGTATGCTCGGATCAGTTTGTCGTGGAAATCCACGAACTGACGTACACGCAGAATTGTGTCTTTGGAGAAATGCAACTCGCCTTCAATCCGCGCGGTGTCAATACTCGTGCGAACGAAGACGAGCGTGGAAAACTCGATGCTTGGAAAAACATCTGGCAGCGAGTAGATGAATTCTTCGTATGCATCTGACGAGACAAGCGGGTTTGCGCTACGCGGCGACACGGGCAACTTTACCTTCCCGATTCAGCGCGGTAACAATTGGCGCGACTTCGGATTTGAAAAGCCGACGATATTCTTTTTCGCGCGCCAACAGCGTTTCGTACATACCCAGCCACATCAAGAATTCTGGAGATTGTTCAAGTTTACCGCCGTGCGCGAGACGATAAAAATCTTGCGAGCGCAGACGATACTTGCGTTCGTATTTGTGCAATTCCTTTTCCAATCCCTGAATATCATTGATGAGACGAGACAACTTGCGTAGTTCGGGACTCATTGCAATCACCTCCGATTGATGGCATTGTATCTCTGATGCAGAGCGTTGTCAAACATAATAGGATTGAGGTCGGCTGTTGGACATCGAAGTTGATCAAAGCGGCAAGATCGAAGACACGCGCGCTGATACCGTGATTGCATTTTCCGATAGCGTGAGTGGAGCGGCACTCATTCCAGCCGTCGTCAAACGCGCTTGCATCCGCGCTTTGCGCGAACGCGACTGGCGTAGCCGAACTTTCGTATTCAAGATTTTCGCCGCCGCGTTGTTCGTTCTCATTCAACCGCACATTGGAAAAATCGAACGAATTGTCATTGATGTTGAATACCCAGAGAGAATGGGAGACATCAAGGGCAAGTTGCTACATTTGATTCAACACATTCGGCGCGATTTCACGCGCGGGCAGATTGTGTTCGATCGCGTCGGGAAGCGCTCGCCCGCGCACAAAAAGGCGATTGCCGTGTATCGTGGTCGCGCCGCGCCTGACCGCGTCTTGACAGCGAATGAAATCTTACGCGTGATTGGAAAATAAAAGCGGATCGAGGGAGTCGCTCGGCGGCGACACAACCTCTGGCTAAATCCTAGTGGTGTTCTAGGGAATCACCAGAGCACTCGATCCTGCAACCTTATCTTAGCACTTCGTCTCGGACTTGTCAACATGGGCTTTTTGTCGGTTCTCATCGTTCTACCACTCGTCGGCGCGCTGATTCTGCTCTTCATCCCGCGCCAATCCGAACGCGCGATTCGCTATTTCGCGCTTTTCGTCGCGTTCGCGACTTTCGCGGTTTCCGCGATGCTTTTCGCGTCCTTTCGCGCCGCGCCCGAAATGCAATTCGTCGAGCGCGTCGCGTGGATTCCGCAATTCGGCATCTCGTACTACGTCGGCGTGGACGGCTTGAGCATTCTGCTCGTGATGCTGACGACGTTCCTGATGATCATCGCGATTGGCGGATCCTGGGTCGGCATCACCGAACGCGTCAAAGAGTATCACATCTTTTTCCTGCTGCTCGAAGCCGCGATGCTCGGCGTCTTCGTCTCGCTCGATCTCTTTCTCTTCTACGTCTTTTGGGAATTCACGCTGATTCCGATGGCGTTCCTCATCGGCATTTGGGGACATACGCGGCGCGTCTACGCGGCGATCAAATTCATCTTGTTCACGATGTTTGGCTCGACACTGATGCTCGTCGCGATCCTGGTTTTGGTCTTTGCAAATCGCGATGTGACGGGCGCGCTGACGTTCGCGTTGCCCGAACTTTTGGAAACACCCGTGCCGCTTGGACTGCAGCCGATTCTGTTCGGCGCGTTCGCGCTCGCCTTTGCGATCAAAGTGCCGATGTTCCCGTTCCACACCTGGCTGCCCGACGCGCACGTCGAAGCGCCGACGGCAGGCAGCGTAATTCTCGCGGGCGTGCTGTTGAAGATGGGGACATACGGCTTTGTTCGATTCAACCTGCCGCTGTTTCCCGAAGCGTCGCAGCAATTCGCGCCGCTCATCATCGCGCTCGCGCTCATCGGCATCATCTACGGCGCGATCGTGTCCGCCGTGCAGCGCGACATCAAATCGCTCGTCGCGTTTTCATCCGTGTCGCATCTTGGTTTCGTGATGCTCGGCTTGTTCGCGTTCAACGCGCAAGGGATGAGCGGCGGCATTTTGCAAATGATCAATCACGGTTTGTCAACAGGCGCGCTCTTTTTGCTCGTCGGAATGTTGTACGAGCGGCGTCACACGCGCCTCATCGCCGACTTTGGCGGCGTCGCCAAAGTGATGCCGATCTACGCGGCGTTCTTGCTGATCGTGATGTTCTCGTCCGTCGGCTTGCCTGGCTTGAACGGCTTCGTCGGCGAGTTTCTCATTCTCGTTGGCGCGTTCCGCGCGAATGTGTGGTACGCTGTGTTCGCCGCGACCGGCGTCGTGCTGTCCGCGATCTACTTGCTCTGGATGTACCAACGCGTGATGAACGGTCCGCTCACGCGCGACGAAAACAAATCGCTGAAAGATTTATCGCCGCGCGAAATCGCGCTCCTCGTCGCGCTCGTCGTCTTCATCGTTTGGATCGGCGTCTACCCACGCACGTTCCTGGATCCGATGATGCCGAGTGTCACGAGTCTGTTGACTATGCTGAAATGAAAGAGTGGGAGAGAGGGAGCGCGGGAGAGTGGGAGATTTTTCCCCCCTCTCCCCTTCTCCCTCTCTCCCCCTCACGACCAAAGGTGATATGTGAGTCTCTCTGTTCCCGATCTCAACTTTCGCGTGATCGCGCCCGCGTTGATCGTCGCGCTCACCGCGCTGATCGTCTTGCTCGCTGAACTCGTCACACCCGCGCCGCGCAAACGCTGGCTCGGCGTCCTGGGTTTGATCGGTTTGCTGATTGCGGCGGGCGCGACGGTTGGCTTGTGGGGCGCGCCCGCGAGCGCGTTCGGCGGAATGGTCGTCGCCGATAACTTTGGTTTGTTCCTAACGCTCGTGATTTTGCTCGGCGCGGCGTTGAGCATTTTGCTCGCGCTCGATTTTGTGCGCGCGCACCGCGTCGATCAAGGCGAGTACTATGTGCTGGTGCTGTTCGCCGTCGTCGGAATGATCTTGATGGCGACGGCGACCGATCTCATCGTCATTTTTCTCGCGCTCGAATTGCTGTCGCTGCCACTGTACATTCTCGCCGCGTTCAAGCGCGCGGACGCGCGTTCGCTCGAAGCGGGGCTTAAATATTTTTTGCTCGGCGCGTTCTCGTCCGCGTTTTTCCTCTACGGCATCGCATTCATTTTCGGCGGGACGGGCACGACGAACTTGATGAAGATCGCCGACGCGCTGGCGAAAAATCCGCGCAACGATCTGTTGCTCGTCGGCGCGGGCTTGTTGCTCGTCGGCTTTGCGTTCAAAGTCGCGCTCGTGCCGTTTCACTGGTGGACGCCGGACGTGTACGACGGCGCGCCGACGGCGGTCACCGCGTTTATGAGCGTCGGCGTCAAAGCCGCGGCGTTCGGCGCGTTCTTCCGCGCGTTCCTCGTCGCGCTCCCCGCGTTCGCGTTCGATTGGCGCATCGTCCTCGCCGCGCTCGCGGTGCTGACGATGACGCTCGGCAATGTCGCCGCGCTGCTGCAATCGAATGTCAAGCGGATGCTGGCGTACTCGAGCATCGCGCACGCGGGCTACATCTTGATCGCGCTCGTCGCGATGGGCGCGAGTGGCTTGTCGTCCGCGCTATTCTATCTGCTCGCGTACACGCTGACGAACCTGGGCGCGTTCGGCGCGGTGATCGCGTTGAGCGACGGCGAACGCGAGAGATTGGAGATTAGAGATTGGGGCGGCGCGGCGCGGCAGTATCCGTTCATCGCGGCGATGTTTGCGATCTTTATGCTGTCCCTCGCGGGCTTTCCGCCGCTCGCGGGCTTCACGGGGAAATTTCTCATCTTCAGCGCGGCGGTCGAAACGGGGTGGGCGTGGCTCGCGGTGATCGGCGTGCTGAACAGTCTCGTGTCGGCGTACTTTTATCTGCGCCCGATCGTGCAAATGTACATGAGCGAACCTGTCCCAGGTTGGGATCGCATTCGCGTCGCGCCGCTCGTCGCGCTCGCGCTCGTCCTCGCGCTGATCGGCGTGATCGCGCTGGGGCTGTATCCGACGCCTGCGATTGTGATGGCGACGGGCGGCTTTCTGCGATAAAAAATTCGGGAGTAGGGGCGAGGCATTTGCACAACATTTTCGCGCTGAGCGAATCGCTTCCAACGCCAAACCATCTGGCTTGAGAAGTGTATTGCGGCAAATGCCTCGCCCCTACTTTTTTGTTGACCTGTTCTTGGATGTGTGATAAGATAGTTGCGGAAGGGAATCAAAGTATGGAAGCAGCCGAATCAACCGAGAAGGAAGATTGGGCGCGACTGACCGCCGAACAATTCTTTCAAGGATATTCAGACAGCGATAGCATCTATGATAAACTCTCCTGCAGAAGACAAAGTCTTGACGACGTTGAGGAGTAATCTCCAATCTCCAATCTCTAATCTCCTCGGTCTACTCGCCGCCACGCTCCACGACAATTTCCCGCACTACACCGGCGTTTACATTTACTTGCTCGAAGGCGAAACACTCGTGCTGGGTCCGTATCGCGGACGCCCAACCGAACACACGCGCATCCCGATTGGCGCGGGCATTTGCGGACGCGCCGCGCGTGTGAAAGAAACGGTCGTCGTGGACGATGTGAACGCGGACGCGGAATATATCGCGTGCAGTTTGCAGACGCGCAGTGAAATCGTCGTGCCGATTATGCGCGACGGGCGCGTCTTTGGCGAAATTGACATTGACAGCGACGCGCCTGCCGCGTTCACCGCGCGCGATCGCGAATTTTTGGAAGAGATCGCACGATTACTTGCGCTCATATGGGGATGAAGGGTCGTATCAGGAGAACGCTGAAACTGAACCGCTGGCTGTGACGCGTATGGGCAAAACTCAAAATTCATTCCACTACGGGTCTTGCCAAAAAATCGTTTGGCGTCGAATAGAACCAAAACCAACTTGGGAGGACAACGATGTCTGAACAACTCGAACGCAATCTCGCGCTCGATCTCGTGCGCGTCACCGAAGGCGCGGCGCTCGCCGCGGCGCGCTGGATGGGTCGCGGCAACAAGAACAGCGCCGACGAAGCCGCCGTCAACGCGATGCGCCTGCTTCTCGGACAGATCAACATTGACGGCACCGTCGTCATCGGCGAAGGCGAAAAGGACGATGCCCCGATGCTGTACAATGGCGAACGCATCGGGCGCGCCGTCCAATCCACCGCGCCGAACGACAAATCAATTCAATTCGTTGACATCGCCGTAGACCCGATTGACGGCACGCGCCTCTTGTCGCTCGGCTTGCCGAACGCGCTCTCCGTGATCGCGATCGCGGATCGGGGCGCGATGTTCGCGCCGGGTCACCTCGTCTATATGGACAAGATCGCGGTCGGTCCCGCCGGACGCGGCGTGATCCACATTGATGCGTCGGTCGCGGAGAATTTGCGCGCGCTCGCACGCGCCAAAAATCGCGAAGTGAGCGACCTGATCGCCGTCATCCTGGACCGCCCGCGCAATGCCCAGTACGTCGAAGCCGTGCGCGCGTGCGGCGCGCGCTTGAAACTCGTCACCGACGGCGACGTGGCGGCGGGCGTCGCGACCGCGCTCGAAGGCACCGGCGTGGACATTCTCTTCGGCATCGGCGGATCGCCGGAAGGCGTGATCACCGCCGCCGCGATCAAATGCCTGGGCGGCGATATGCAGTGCAAACTGTGGCCCCGCGACGATTCTGAGCGCGCGTACGCCAGACAAGTCGGCTACGATTTGAACAAGACGCTCGTGCTCGACGATTTGGTGGCAGGCGACAATGTGTTCTTCTCCGCCACCGGCATCACCGACGGCGAAATGCTGCGCGGCGTCCATTACTCCGGCAACGGCGCGACGACGGAATCGTTCGTGATGCGTTCGCGCTCGGGCACGATCCGCCGCATCGCGTCTTCGCATCGTCTAGAGAAACTGATGCGCTTTTCCCAAGTCCAGTACGGCAATTGAACCCGCTCACCCACCCGAAGAGAATTACCTTCGGGTCTCTTTTTTGCAACTACCCAATCTGAGAAAACCGAGTATAATAACGACGCTATGTCTGCCAACGACGCCCGCGATCAAATCCGCCGCGTGATCTTCACGTAGGGCGCGCTCACGCTGTTGTACTTCTTCCTCACCTGGCTCGTCATCGAATTGGCGACGCGCGATCCCCACGCCCGCCTGCTCGCCGCGCTGGCGACGACGATCACGTACTCCGCCATCGCCGTCGCGCTGGGACGCACTCTCCTGCGCGAAATCAGCGCCACCAATCGCGCGCTGCAAGCAAGCAACGCGCGCCAGCGCGAAACCGAAACGCAACTGCGGCAGGAATTGATCGAGCGCCAACACGCCGAAGAAATTCTCAGCCGCACCAACGCGGAACTGGACGCGCTCAACGCGACGACGCTGGGCTTGCTCAACCGGCTCAACCCGCAAGGAATGTTGGAAGAAATCGTCCGGCGCGCCGCAGTGCTGATGAAAACGCGGCACGGCTTTTTGTTCGTCGTCGAGCCGGAGCGGCAAGAACTGGTGATGCGCGTCGGCATCGGACGGTACGCCGACCGCGTGGGGTATCGCCTCGCGCGCGGGCAAGGAATGTCCGGGCTGGTCTGGAAAACCGGCGAACCGATGATCGTGAGTGATTACAGCCATTGGGATCGCCGCCGTCCCGGCTTTGAATGGGTGCGCGCGCAAATCTGCTTGCCGCTCCGGACCGATCTCGAAATCGTCGGCGTGATCGGCTTGGTCTATCTGGAACCCGGACGCCAGTTCGGCGAAGAAGACGTCGCGCTCCTGGAACGCTTTGGGCAAATGGCTTCGCTCGCGCTGGAGAACGCGAATCTCTACGCGGAAACGCGGCACGAATTGAAAGAGCGGCGCCGCGCCGAGAATCAGTTGAAGGAAACCTTGCGCGAGATCGAGCGCGCGCAAACCAAAGCCCGCGCGATCCTCGACGCGGCGACCGATAGTATGCTCTTGCTCACGCCGGATCAAACGATTATCTCCGTCAATCGCAGCTTCTGCGAAAATTTTTCGGGCGACGAGCCGCGCACCGTCTACGGCAAACAGCTGAGCGATTATCAAACCCAATTGCAACGCGCGTTCGATCAGCCGAACGCGTTCCAAGCGATCGTCCAAAGCACCTTGTCCGACACCGCGCAATCGTTCACACACAACCTCACCCAACGCGCGCCGCACGCGCGCGAACTCCAGCTCTTTTCCAATCCCGTGCGAACGCAGAATGGCGAGTACCTGGGGCGGCTCTACGTTTTTCACGACGTGACCAAAGAGCGCGAAGTCGATCGGATGAAAAGCGAATTCGTCTCGATGGTCTCGCACGAACTGCGCACCCCGCTCACTTCGATCAAAGGTTACGTGGACTTGATCCAAACCGGCGAAGTGGGCGAACTCACCGACGTGCAACGCGAATTTCTCGACATCGTCAAGACGAACACCGATCGCCTGGTCGAACTGATCAACGAATTGCTCGACATTTCGCGCATCGAAGCGGGACGGATCGAGTTGCGCCGCAAGGCGCTCGATCTGCCCGGGCTCATCCACCAGGTCGCCGATACGATGCATCCGCAACTGCGCGCCAAACGCCAAGCGTTGACGCTCGAGCTCGCGCCCGATCTGCCGCCCGTCTCCGGCGACAATGATCGCGTGATCCAGATCCTCACGAACCTGGTTTCCAACGCGCACAAGTACTCGCCCGTCGAAGGCGCGCTCACGATCGCGGCGCACCGGGTTGGCGCGTACGTGCGCGTGGATGTATCGGACACCGGCATCGGCTTGTCGCCGGAAGATCAAGCCCGGCTCTTCTCCAAATTTTTCCGCGCCCAAAATCGCGCCACACAAGAAACGCCCGGCACCGGGCTGGGACTCGCGATCACGCGCTCGCTGATCGAAATGCACGGCGGACAAATCTGGGTGGACAGCGCGCCGGGCAAGGGCTCGACCTTCAGTTTCACGCTGCCCCTCGCGCCCACCGCCGTCGAACAAGAAACGCCCAGCCCCTCCCAGCCCGGCAAACGCATTCTGATCGTGGACGACGAGCCGGACATCGCGCGTTTGCTTCGCCGCTATTTGGACCGCGCGGGCTATCGCACCCTGGTCGCGCATACCGGCGCCGACGCGCTGCGGATCGCGCAAACCGAACGTCCCGATCTGATCACGCTCGACATCGTTTTGCCGGACGCCAACGGATTGACCGTGCTGGAGTGGCTCAAGTGCGATTCGCAAACGCAAACGATTCCGGTCATTCTCCTTTCGATCCTGGGCGACACCGAACAAGGCACCTTGCTCGGCGCGGTGGATTATCTCGCCAAGCCGGTGGACGAGCGAACGCTGTTGCAACACGTCGGACGCGTGTTGGCAAAAGATCAATCGCGGCGCGTCTTGGTGGCGGAGGATGATGAAGACAGCCGCCGCCTGATCGTCGAATATTTGCGGCGCGCGCAGTACGAGGTGCTGGAAGCGCGCGATGGCGCCGAAGCATTGCGAATCACGCGCGAACAGAATCCGGTGGTGCTGTTGCTCGATATTCGAATGCCGCAAATGGACGGCATGGCTACCCTCCAGCAATTGCGCGCCGACGCGCGCACGCGCGAGGTGCCGGTGATTATGATGACCGCGTTTTCAAACGCGTTGGAAGAACATCGCGCGACGATGGCGGAACTCAACGCGCCGCTCGTCTTGACCAAGCCGTTCACCGCCGAACAACTCGTCGCCGCGATCACTCAAACGCTGCCGCCGGGAATCGCCGGATGAGCATCCGCATCCTCGTCGCCGACGATGACGCGTTCATCCGCCAACTCGTCGCCTTTACGCTGAAAACGCGCGGCTATGAAGTTCTGGAAGCGCGCGATGGCGCGGCGGCGCTCGCGTTGGCGCGGCAAACCCTGCCCGATGTGGTCGTGTTGGATGTGCTGATGCCGGAACTGAGCGGACTCGAAGTGACGCGCGCCCTGACGCAAGACCCCGCGACCGCGCACATTCCGATCGTGATCGTCTCCGCCAACGCGCAACAAGCCGATATTGCCGCCGGACTTGCCAGCGGCGCCGTCGCGTACCTGATCAAGCCCTTCGAACCGCGCGCGCTCGCCGAGCGCGTGGCGGAGATTCTGGAAAGGCGAAACACCTAGCGAATCGGAATGTCTTTGTCAAACGAGCCGGGTCAAACGGCTCGTTTTGTTTTTCTCTCCACGCTTGACATATTCAACCGAACACAGTATAATGTAACTACAGTTACATTTCTATCGAGGTGCTTGTGTCGGTCTGGCTTTTATTGCACTACAAAATCCCCACGCATCCAACCGCGCGCCGTGTCTACATCTGGCGCAAACTGCAACGGCTCGGCGCAATCTTGTTGCACGATGCGGTCTGGGTTTTGCCCGCCAACTCCCGCACGCGCGAGCAACTTCAGTGGCTGACCTGCGAAATCACGGAATTGCGCGGCGCGGCGTTCTTGTGGCAAGGTCAATTGCTGCAAGGCACCCAGGAAGACGCATTGATTCAGCGCTTTACCGCGCGCACGGATCAAGAGTACCAGAAAATTCTCTCCGCGCTCAAACACGCCCCGCGCGACCTGACTATCTTGTCCCGCCGATTTCAGCAGGTCCAATCGCAAGATTATTTCCAATCACCGCTAGCCGATCAAGTGCGCCAGACACTGGTATCGGCGCGCGAAGGAGTGACGCGATGAAATGGATTACCTGGGAAAACGTCGGCGTGGATCGAATCGCGTGCGCGTGGTTGATTTGCCGGTGCCTTGACCCGCGAGCCACCTTCGTGTTCGTGCCGGTCGGACAAAAACCTCTGCCCCCCGGAAACACATTTGATATTCCAGGCAGTCGGTACTCACACCATCGCGAGCATTGCACGTTTTATACGCTGCTGCGCGAGTTCGACTTGCGAGATCCAATCTTGCAGAGAATCGCGCGGATCGTGGACGAAGCCGATGTCGTCCAAGCAGTCACCATCGAGCCAACCGCGTCCGGACTCGACCTGATCTGTCGCGGCATTCGCTTGACCAGCCCTGATGACACTACCGCTATCGAGCGCGGCAGACTGATCTATGACGCGCTGTACGCGCAATTAGTCAGTGACACTGGGCTACCCATCACCCCGAAAGCAATCGTCAACAAACCAACTCCAAAATCCAAATCAAAAAAGGAGAAGAAAAAATGAAATGGCTCACTCGTTCGCATGTGCACGTTGATCGCGTGGCGTGTCCCTGGCTCATCACGCGCTTTGTGGACAACGACGCCGAATTTCTGTTCGTGCCAAAGAATCAGGTTGACCGCGTCGCGAAAGAAACCGGCGCGATTCCGTTCGACGCGCCCGACGTGGAACTGGGGCATCACAATGGCAAGTGTTCGTTCGAAGCGATCATCGTCAAGTACGACTTGAAAGACCCCGCGCTTGTGCGGATGGCGAAGATCGTTCACGCCGCCGATGTCGCCGCCGACCTTGACACCGATCCGATCGCGCGCGGACTTGAAGCGATTGCGGTCGGCTATTCGCTCCGCTTTCCCTGTGACGAAGAAAATCTTCTGCATCAATTCGAGGTCTACGACGCGCTGTACGCTTGGTGCCGCTTGCAAGTAGCAAAGACACAATCCTAAATGAGAGGGGGAGCGCGGGAGAGGGGGAGAGAGGGAGAAAAACTCTCCCGCGCCCCCCCTCTCCCCATCTCCCCCTCTCCCTCTCCTAATAACGCAATGACACTCACCACCGACGGCAAACTCCTCTTCGCCACGCGGATCGCGCGCCTGTTCGCGTACGGATTCCTCTCGATCATCCTTGTGCTGTATCTCGCGCAAGTCGGTTTGAGTGGCGCGGAGATCGGCGCACTGCTCACACTGACGCTTCTCGGCGACGCGGTGATCTCACTTTGGATCACCACTTCAGCCGATCACATCGGGCGGCGCAAAATGCTTTTGCTCGGCGCGGGACTGATGCTGTTCGCCGGCATCGCGTTTGCGTTGACCGGCAACATCGTTCTGCTCGCGGTCGCGGCGATCATCGGCGTCATCAGTCCGGGCGGCGGTGAAATTGGACCGTTCCTTTCGATTGAACAAGCCGCGCTCGCGCACATCGTCCCGAACGATCAGCGCACGCGCGTCTTTGCGTGGTACAATCTCGTCGGCTCGTTTGCCACAGCGACCGGCGCGCTCGTCAGCGGCGCGCTCGCGCAATTTTTGCAAGCGACTGGTTTCGCCGCGCTCGATAGTTATCGCGTGATCGTGATCGGGTACGCGCTGTTTGGAATTTTGCTGGCGTTGATGTTCGCGCGCTTGTCGCCGCGCGTGGAAGTGGAGACGTTTGTAGGGGCGTTTAATAAAACGCCTCTACCATCATTCGGTTTGCATCGTTCGCGCGGCATCGTGCTGAAATTGTCCGCGCTCTTCGCGCTCGACGCGTTTGCGGGCGGGTTCATCGTGCAGTCGCTGATCGCGTACTGGTTTCAAATTCGCTGGGGCGTCGAACCGGCGTTGCTGGGCGCGATTTTCTTCGGCGGAAATATTCTCGCGGGAATTTCCGCGCTCAGCGCGGCGCGGATCGCGGCGCGCGTCGGTTTGATCAACACGATGGTGTGGACGCACATCCCCTCGAATATTTTGCTGATGCTTGTGCCGCTGATGCCGACGCTGCCGTTCGCGATTCTAGTTCTGCTCGTCCGCTACAGCATTTCGCAGATGGACGTGCCGACGCGCCAGTCGTACACGATGGCAGTCGTCGCGCCGGACGAACGCTCCGCCGCGTCCGGCATCACGACGATCGCGCGCTCGCTGGGCGCGGCGTGGTCGCCTGCGCTGACCGGCGCGTTGCTCAGCGCGTCGTTGCTCACCGCGCCATTTTTTCTCGCGGGCGGATTGAAAATTATTTACGACTTGACCTTGTGGCGTAGTTTTCGCGCGTTGAAACCGCCGGAGGAAAGGATGAAGGCAGAAGGATGAAGGATGAAGCCCGGAAAATCGAAAAACGCATTCGCGCGGAACGCGCGCGCTATCACAAACTGAACTTGCCTGCCGAATTCATCGCGCCGAATTACGGCGGACGATCCATCGTCAACGTTCCCGCGACGATCATTCGCGCGCTCGGCGGACACTTTCACACGCCGCCGCTCGATCCGGAAATCGTCAAAGGTTTCACAACCGGCGTTCAGCGCGTCGTCTACGTCGTCGTGGACGCGATGGGCTATTGCCGGTTGCTCGACGCGCTCGACGCGAATCCACAAAACGGTTTTAACAAACTGCTCCAGCGTGGCGCGCACCTCGTGCCGATCACTTCGACCTTTCCTTCGACGACGACTGCCGCGCTCACGTCGCTCTGGTCGGGCTACACGCCCGCCGAACACGGGTTCATCGGTTATCAACTTTTTTTGCGCGAGCAAAGCGTGCGCGCGAATATGATCAAGTTCAGCCCCGTCGCCACGCAAGATTTGGGTTGGCAACAACTGGTGGATGCGGGACTCAAGCCCGAAAATTTTTTGCCGATTCCCGCGTTGCCGCAAACGCTGGATCGTTTTGGAATTCCCGTTTACAATTTCATCGAAGCGCCGTACACCGAATCTGCACTCTCGCACGTTCAAATTCGCGGCGTCAAAGAAACCTTCGGCTTTGTCACATCGTCCGATTTGTGGGTCACGCTGCGCCACGCCATCGAACAACATCGCGCCGAGCGCGCGTTGTTCGTCGCGTACTGGAGCGCGCTCGACGACATCGGGCATCGCTACGGACCGTCGCACGATGCGACGATCGCGGAGCTGAACAATTTCGGTTACTCGTTCGAGTACGAATTTTGGCGCAAACTTTCGCCTGCCGCGCGCGATGGCACACTCTTTCTGCTCACCGCCGATCACGGTCAGCTTGATGCGCCGCCTGAGCGCGCGATTTTTTGGCGCAACCATCCCGCGCTGCGCGAGCATCTGGTGATGGATTTTGTGGGCGAGGCGCGCGCGGCGTACCTGTACTGTCGCAACGGCGAAGTGGACGCGGCGCGCGATTACATCGAGACGCGGCTCGGCGACAAGTTCGTCGTGCTCGATTCGCGCGACGCGCTCGACGCGGGCTTGTTCGGCAGCGGCAAACCCGCGCCCGAACTGAAACACCGCGTCGGCGATCTGATCGCGCTCGCGCGCGAAAATTTTTACTGGGAAGAAAAAGAGGAAGCGAAAATGCGTGGGCGGCACGGCGGACTCGCGGAGCAAGAAATGCTCGTGCCGTTACTCGTCGCGCGGTTGGAGGCGTGATTGCTTTTTCTGCATACTGTCTCAAAAGCGAAAACGCTCAATCACAAGCCGCACGTTTTTTCATACAATAGCCCTTTGTCATTCTGCGTCGAGTAGATTATAATGCGACTGCTGAAGGCAACTGAATTTCAATGCCAAAAATCAATCCGCTCCCAGAAATTACCCAAGCCGATGCCGCCGCCGTTGCGGGCTTAATTCGCCGCGCGGCTGACCAGGCATTGCAACGCGTCGCGCGCGGCGGCAGACCTGAAGCCAACTTTGAAGAGTTGGTCAAACCGATTCTGGAAAAAGCCGCGCGCGATGTTGGCGCAAAAGATGTTCAGTTCGTCGCGCAGAAAGGCATTATCGGCGCGGGACGACGCGGAGGCACGGGCGCGGCGGATTACGTCTTCAACAACATCGTCTTGGAATTCAAAGCCCCTGGTGCGCTTGACCAAGCAATCGAAGAACGCATTCCAGTTCCTGAAGTAAAGGAACGGACTATCGGGAATGTTCAGATTCTACCGCGCGTTCCGTCAGCAAACCGCGAAGCGATCAGCGAAGTCGTCAAGTACGTTACGGGACTCGCGCTCGACCAGTACGGCAACGACTGGCGCGCGAACCTGGGGCGCTACGCCGCCGTCATCCTTGACGGGTACTTGATGTTCTTCGTGCGCTATCTCCCCGCGCTCGAACATTTTGTCGTGACCGCGCCGCAAGAAATCTCCACCAAGAATTTTTACGGTATCCATCGTTTGCTGACACTTTTCCGTTCGGTGGACAAAAAACCGCTCAACGCCGATTATCTCGCCGCCGATTTCGGCATTGTCGAGGAAAAACGCGCGCGCGTCGCGAGCCAGTTGGCGAAACGCGTCGTCGGCGTGTTCTACGCGCGCATCAAGGACGCGGTCGAAAACAGCAGCGCGCGCGGCGCGATGATTCGCTCGCGCTATCAAGAATGGCGCAAACTCTTTCGCCAAGTCGTTTCATTTGAGGAAAAGGAAGCACAACAACGCTTTGGCAATCTTCGCACCGATTACGCCATCGGCGGGAGCAAAACGGATTTCAATGTCGCCGCATTTTTCTTCGCGCTTTCCACGTACTATGGCTTGCTCATCAAACTGCTCGTTGCGGAATTGCTCGTCAACTATTGTTGCAAGACCGTGACGACGACGCTCGAAAATATTTCGGCGCTGCCGTCAGACACATTGCGCGAGACGCTCGAAAGTTTGGAGCGCGAAGGCGGATTCATTTCGTCGCTGAACGTTCGCAATTTCCTCGAAGGCGAATTGTTCGATTGGTACGTTGACCCGCGTGGCTGGGACAAGGAACTCGACGGCGCGGTGCGGAGCGTCGTTTCCAAATTGTCGGGTTACGAAGTGACGACATTCGTGTTGAAACCCGAAGAGACGCACGACTTGCTCAAGGATTTGTACGAACGCTTGATTCCGCGCCAAGCGCGCCACGACCT
Organism: Chloroflexota bacterium; assembly: GCA_016865935.1. GTDB lineage: Bacteria > Chloroflexota > Anaerolineae > UBA4142 > UBA4142 > VGOB01. Next base: position 18,763 of record VGOB01000029.1, read on the forward strand.
GGGCGAGTATTACACGCCCGATTGGCTCGCGCAATTTGTGTTGGGCGAACTGCGCGATTTGGCGGGCTACGACGGCGACGTGTTCAAGCGCGTGCTCGACCCGACGTGCGGCAGTGGCACATTTTTGGTCGAGGTGATCAAGCAAGCGAAAGATTCGCCGCAAGCCAAGACGCTTGCGCCCGAACAAGTTTTGCAAGCCATCACGCGCAACATCGTCGGTTTTGATTTGAATCCGCTTGCGGTGTTGGCGGCGCGCGCGAATTACATCATCGCGCTCGGCGATTTGATTCGCGGGAGCGAGGGCTTGCGCTACATCCCCGAACCGATCACGATTCCGATTTGGCTGACCGATTCGATTCTCGTGCCTGCCGCGCCGCGTCAGGCGGGCTTGGGACAAACGAATCCCGCGTATCAAGTGTCGCTCGAAGTGTTGAAAGAATTACGACCACGCGGCAAGCCATCGGAGCATCAATTGTTCGTCCCGCGTCCGCTCGTGGACGAGGGCAAGTTGGAAGTGTTGGCGGAAACCGTTCAACGCGGCATCGAACAAGATTGGAATGCCGAACGCTTTGCCGATGCAATCTTCGACGCGGCGAATCTCGAAACGTGGTATCGAGCGCGCAACTCTGACCGCAGAATTGTCGAAGAAGAAATCGTAACGGCGCGGCGTCTGTTGCGCGAAATGTTCGAGACGTTTCGCGAATTGAAAGCGAAAAATCTCGACGATGCGTGGGCGCGTTACCTCGTCAATCGTTTCGCGCCGATTTACACGACGCGCGAATCGAAATTCGATTTCGTCGTCGGCAATCCGCCGTGGATCAACTGGGAGAGTTTGCCCGACGATTATCGCGACGCGCAACAATCGCTTTGGAAAGAGTACGGCTTGTTCAAGCAGGCAGGCACAGGCAACAAAGGCACGTCGGTTCGACACGGCGCGGGCAAAAAAGACCTTTCGATGCTCGTCACCTACGTCGCGGTGGACAAACTGTTGCGCGACGGCGGACACATCGCGTTCGTCATCACGCAAACCGTTTTCAAAACCGAAGCGGGCGAGGGATTCCGCCGCTTTGTCATTCCGCAAAACGTCACGTACTTTGCGCCGCTGCGCGTTCACGATTTCTCCGCGTTCCAACCGTTTGAAGGCGCGACGAATCGCACGGCGGTCTTTGTCGCGAAAAAAGGGCAAGAAGTTCAGTACCCCGTTGATTACTTGCTGTGGCGCGCGCACGAACCCGTTTACGCGTCCGACGCTTACGCCGACGTCACGCGCAAGACGACGCAACTGAAATTTGCCGCCGAACCAGTGAACAAGGCGGTCAACGGAATCAAAAACGACCGTTGGCTCACGGCGGGACCGCAAGCGATTCGCGCGCTGCGAAAATTCACGGGCGCGGTGCAACAATTTTATCAAGCATACGAGGGATCAAACACGGGCGGCGCGAACGGCGTGTACTGGCTTTCGATTGACGAGAAATTGGGCAAGAAACACGCGCTCGTCACCAACTATTTGAAAGGTGCAAAGCGCAAGGTCAAGCAGTACACGAATTATAAAATCGAAACCGAATTACTATACCCGTTATTGCGCGGGCGTGATGTCCAGCGATGGAACGCGTTCCCTAGTTTGCACATTCTTGCAGTGCAAGACCCAGAAAAGCGCGTGGGCTATCGTGAGGATTGGCTCCAAGATAAAGCGCCGCTAACGTTTGCGTGGCTCAAACAATTCAAGAAGGAATTAGCCGAGCGCAAGTCGAGCGTCATTCCAAGAGATCCGTTTTACTCGATGTACGCGATTGGTACGATAACATTTTCGCCGTACAAAGTCGTTTGGTCAGAAATCGCGCGTACGCTCCAAGCCGCAGTAATCAGTGATGTCGAGGACGAGAAACTCGGGCAAAAAGTTGTCGTGCCAGACCACACAGCCGTCTTCATTCCGTCCAAAACCGAAACCGAAGCGCATTACCTCTGCGCGTTGCTCAACTCTGCGCCCGCGCAATTGGCGGCAATGTCGTACATCGTTTTGCATCCCGACCCGCACGTTCTCACGCGCATCGGCATTCCCAAGTACGACGCGAAGAACGAAACGCACGCCGCGCTTGCCGCACAATCCAAACGCGCGCACAAGGCGCAAACGAAAGAAAACGCGGACGCGGTGAAAGAAGCGGAAACAGAAATAGACGCGCTCGCGGCGAAGGTGTGGAATCTGACGGACGCCGAGTTGCGCGAAATCCAAGACGGTTTAGCGGAGTTGACGGGAACGTCAGGCGCAGAAGATGGCGAAGAGGAAGAGGAATAAAGACCCGAAGGGTTTTTGGAAACCCTTCGGGTCTGGGAGAAAACGAATGGCAGTCATCGCACGTGATTTGATGAAAAACATAATGGTTGTCGGCAACGCGCGGTACGCCCGCGCGCGCGTCTCGCGCTTGGAAACCGCACGGCAAAAACTGGAACGCGGCGAAAACTTTTACTGGCAAACGCCGCGCGGCTTGTTCTACGTCAACCTGTACGCGTACGACGCGATGGCAATTCCGCGGCAGCAAGTTTCAGAACATCTCAAGCGAACGATGCTCACTAAGCGAACGCGGTCCCGTTTGTAAAAAATAAACGCGCGGACAACGAATCCGCGCGTTTATTTTCGCCGATACATCTTCAGCGCGCGCTCGCGCTGAACCGCGTGCTCCACCATCGGCGCGGGATAATCCGTGCCGATTTCCACACCCGCGCGGCGCGCGATTTCGCGCGGCATCGTTGAGGGCGCGTGAATATACTCGCGCGGCACGCGCGCGAGTTCGGGAATCCACCGCTTGACGTACGCGCCGTCGGGATCGAATTTCGCGCCTTGCAACAGCGGGTTGAAGATGCGAAAGAACGGCTGCGCGTCCGTGCCAGTGCCCGCCGCCCACTGCCACCCGCCATTGTTCGACGCGATGTCGCCGTCAATCAAATTCCGCAAGAAATATTTTTCGCCCCAGCGCCAATCAATCAGCAAGTCCTTCGTGAGAAATGATGCGACGATCATCCGCGCGCGATTGTGCATCCAGCCCGTCGCGTTCAGTTGCCGCATCCCTGCGTCTACGATGGGAAATCCCGTCCGACCCTCACACCACGCCGCGAATTTTTCCGCGTCATTTTCCCACGCGATTGCATCGTACTCGCGCCTGAACGCGCCGCGCGCCGCGTGCGGGAAATGCCACAAGACCTGCGCGTAAAATTCGCGCCACACGAGTTCGTCAATCCACGTTTTGCCCTGCTTGCCCGCGTCCGCGTCGCGCGCCGCGCGCGCCAGTTCGCGCGCCGAGACGGTGCCGAAATGCAAATGCGACGACAGATGCGACGTCGCATCGCGCGCGAGGAAATCGCGCAGATCGCGATAGCGCGCCAAACCATCGTCACGACGAAAGAACGCGCGCGCAAGCTTCAACGCTTCCGTTTCGCCGCCGCGCGCAAAACGATCGTCGCGCGGCAGACGCGGCAATTCCAGCGACACAATGTCGCGCGGCGTGTTCAAATCGCCGCGCGTTGCGTAACGATTCGGGATGATCACGCGCTCTTCAAAACGCAGGCGAAAGCGCGTGTACACAGTGTACGGCGTGCCGTCGTCTTTCAAGACCTGTTCAGGCGCGGCAAGATAGTTATCGTCGAACGTTTCAACACGCACACCGAGCGCGTTCAGCGCGTCCGTCACACGCGCATCGCGCGCTCGCGCGTACGGCGTGTAATCGCGATGAAAGTAGACCGCATCGGCGCGCGTTTCGTGGACGAGACGCGGCAACTCGCGCGCGGGATCGCCGCGTTGCACGATCAGTCGCCCGCCGCGTTCGCGCAAGCGCGCGTCAAGATCGGCGAGCGAATCGAAAAGAAATTGTTTGCGCGCGGGCGCGAGTTTGTCGCTGTTCAGCAAACGCGAATCGAGAATGAAAACAGGGATGATGCTGTCCGCATCGCGCAACGCGTAGTGCAAAGCGACATTATCGGTCACGCGCAAATCGCGCCGCAACCACCAGAGGATTCTCTGTCTCACGGTCCTACTGCCCCAGCGCGCCATCCATCGGCTTGCTCCAACTCGTCCCCAGCACGCCGCGCAACAACAAATCAGTGAGCGGATGATCGGCAATCGTGTCGTAATAGTACGGCAAACGAATTTTGCCGTCCGTGCCGATGATGAACGCGCCGGACATTTGCATCACGTCCTGGCTGCGCGGCGGTAATTCGGTCTTGTGTCCACGCCACCACGCGCGCAACGTGCCCAGCAAAACTTGCGGCGACAACATCACTTGCCACAAACTACCGCGTTCCAAGCCGAACGCGCGGTACGCTTTGCGTTCGGGATCGGCGAGGCACGCGATTCCTGGCGCGCGTTGTTCGCAAAACACACGCGCCGCGTCCGGGTCGCCTTGCGTAACCGCCGCAATCGTCAAACCCGCGCGCGCGATTTCGGATTTCGCTTCGACGATCTGCGCGAGCATCTCTTTGCACTGCGGACAACCAAAGTGGCGCGTGAACACCAGCAGAATCGTTTTTTCTTTCCACAACGACGACAAACGGATCGCTTTGTTTTCCGTCGTTAAGATTTCCGCATCTGGGGCGGGATCGTTAAATTTCAAACGAGCGAATTTTGCCATCGGTATCTCCCTCAATTCGCCGTCACCGCTTCGCCCGTCGTCGCGAACGCGCGAATCTCGGCGGGATCGCTGATGACGCGACGCAGCTTGCCATCGCGCATTTGAATGATGCGATCCGCGTACTGCGTCATCCGTAAATCGTGCGTCACCATAATTCCCGCGCGCTGCTGCTCGTGAATCAAATTCGCAAATGTCTGGATGACTTGATGCGCGCGTTCGGTGTCCAGCGACGCGGTCGGTTCGTCCGCCAGCACGAGCGCGGGCGTGTGGATCAACGCGCGCGCAATCGCGACGCGTTGTTGTTGTCCGCCGGATAATTGGCGCGGCAAATTTTTCAGTCGTTCCCCCAGACCCAGCCGCGCAAGTAATTCGCGCGCGCGCTCGCGTCCCGCGCGATCGTACTTGCCGTTCAAGCGCAACATCAATTCGACGTTTTCGAGCGCGGTCAAGTACGGCACGAGATTATTCGCTTGAAACGTAAAGCCGATCTTCTCACGGCGAAAGCGCGCGCGCTTGGCTTCGCTCATCTGGCTCAACTCCGCGCCGTCAATCATCACCGACCCTTCGTTCGGACGCAAGAGCGCGGCGAGAATCGCCAGCATCGTCGTCTTGCCCGAGCCGCTGGGTCCAACCAGCGCGACGAATTCGCCGTTCGCGACGTTGAGCGAAACCTCGTCCACCGCGCGGATCGTGCCGATGTCGCTCTTGTAGATTTTCGTGACCGATTTTGTTTCGAGTGCGTTTACCATTAAATCACCTTGCGGTTGTCATTCTGAGCGCAGCGAACGCTTTGCGTCTCGCGATGTGCTTTGCGAGACGCTTCGCTCCGCTCAGCGTGACAATGCCACACTACCCCGTCAATCCCAGCGCGGTCAGCGGCTCGACGCGCAGCGCGTAGCGTACCGAGACCAAGCCGCCGATCGGTCCAACCAACATCAGGGACGCGACGCCGATCACAATCGCCATCGGCGAGAAAACGATCGGTATCGTTGCGGGAAACGTAAACGACAACAAAACCGTTGCCAACGCGCCGATGCTCACACCCAGGATCGTCACCAAAACGATTTGTGTCAGCGCGGCAATCGCGATCAGAAGATTCGGCGCGCCAATCGCTTTTAACATTCCGATCTGCGGGACTTTTTGCAGCGTTTGAATCTGGAAAAATCCGCCGATGACGAGCACGCCGATCAAGAGCGTGAAAAATCGTTGCGTGTCGAGCGTGCTTTGCTGCGCGCTGTACCCCGGCGTGTTTTGGTACGCGGTCTGTCGGTCAACGGCTTGAATCCCTTCAACTTGATTCGCGAGCGTTATCGCCATCGCTTTCCAATTCAACGGCTCGTCCAATTGCACAATGATCAGATTGGAAACCAGATCGGTCGCGTTCACAACCGGTACGCCAGGTTTGACGCGATCGAACGTTGGATGCGAGACGATCACACTCGGTTGCAACGAGTATTGTCGCCCATCGCTTATGCCGACGATGCGCAAATCGTAAAATTCTTCCTGCGTACCTTGAATCGCTTTGAGACGGAGTTGATCGCCGACCGTGTAGCCAGTTCGCAACGCAACATTGCGATCGATGATCGCTTCGCTGCTACTTTTGTCACCGAGTCCGCGGCCCAATACCACAGGCGGCTCGCCGGGTTTCCCAGGTTCGACGCCGATCAGCGCGACGTTGAATTTTTTGCCTTCGCTTTGAAGCAACACCACACTGCTAAAACTGGCTTGCCCCGCGTCTTTCACACCCGGCACACGCACAATCGCGCGCAACTGCGAACGATCCAGACGGCTCGCGCCAATCGAAAGGTCAACATTCGATTTGTACACGATCAGCTCACCGTTCAGTTTTTCGATGTACTCGCGGTTACCATTCCCCAAGCCGTCGGCAAGCGCGGCGATGAACAACACGAGCAAGGTGATCAGCGCGATCACAAGACTGAACAAGAGAAAGCGTCCGCGATTGCGCCAGATTTCTTTGAGCGTGAGATAAAAGGGCGTCGTCATTGCGCGCGATCTCCCATCCAAAATTTTTTCCAATCGCCGCGACTCGCGTTCAGCGCGAGCAAAACGTACAGCGCGGCAGTCCAATTCCCCAGCACCATCATCAACGCGACCCAAACGATTTTCGCCGCCAGCGATTTCTCGCGGTACACGATCCACAACGAGAAAAGCGTAAAGCCGACGTAGAGATCAACCAGCGAGACGATGCCCCAGGGATGCGACGTGATCCACGCGCCTTCGACCGCAAAATTGCCGAACGCGAATGCATAGACAATCGCGATGGTCATTACCAGCAAACCGAGAATCGAAATTGCTTTTGCGATGTTCATTGTTCCTCCTTTCACGACCGATGACCGATGACCGATGGCCGATTTCCTCCGTCCTCCGTCTTCGGTCATCGGTCATCGGTCATCGGTCATCAATCCCACAAACGTGGAACCAACACCGGCGTCCGTTTTTTGTATGCCTCGTACTCGGGTTGCCCGCCCCATTTCTTATCCGCTTTGGCTTCCAGCAACGGAACGCCGCTGACGCGCGTGAGCAACACGGTAACGAACACAGGCGAAATCAGCGCGACCCATTGCCACCCTTGCAGAACGGGCAACGCGATCACCGCGACGCCGATCCAGAGTACAATCTCGCCAAAGTAATTGGGGTGACGCGAGCGCGACCACAAACCGGTTTGAATGAACTTGCCTTTGTTCGCTGGGTTTGCGCCAAAGCGATTTTTTTGCGCGTCCGCGATAACCTCGATTGCAAAACCGAAAGCCCAAACGACCAAACCAACGAGCGCAAACACATCCAAGTCTCTGCGCGTGGTCGTCGTGATCGCGACGAGCGCGGCGGCGGCGGTGAATGTGACCCACAAACCTTGGATCGTCCACACATTCAGAAAACGAATGAACGACGGCTTGAGATCATCAAAGCGATCATCCTTGCCTGCGCGTTGGATACGCCGGAACAAAAATGTTCCCAGGCGCGCCGCCCAGATCACGACCAATGCCCACAGAAGGATCGTGCGCGCATCCATCGCGGGACTGAAACGCAACGCCAAAGTCGTTACGGAAATGTAGGTGATGCTCCCCGTGAGATCGAAAAACTTTTCCGTCTGTCGCAGGTAGGACGGAACAAAGACCAGCCACTGGATCAGAAAAGCCAGCCCGACCGCCAAGGCAAACAACGGAATTCCGCCAAACAAAGTTCCACCCTGACTACCCGCCCAAGCCACCGCCGTGCCGATCAAGATCAAAACGACAAAGATGAGCCATCCTTTGAAATCTATCGTCTTCATCATACGCCTCCTTCATCCTTCATCCTTCATCCTTCATCCTTCGTCACTGCTTGCTCACGACCGCAAACCCGACCGCGCCTGGACCGATGTGCGCGCCGATGACGGGCGTAATGTCCGTCGCGATAACTTCGGACGGCAAGAGGTGTGCGGCGTGCGCGCGCAATTCCGCGACGCGCGTCGGCGCGTTGGTATGAACGATCGCGACGCGTTCCAGCGCGCCAACCTCGTGCAGCATTTCGAGCAAGCGTTGCGTCGCGCGTTCGCGCGTGCGGACGCGCTCCGCGCCTGGCTTGCCGTCGTACATCGTCAGAATCGGTTTGAGTTGCAAGAGCGTGCCGAAACTCGCGATCACGCCGTTCATTCGCCCGCTGCGTTTCAAGAATTCCAACGTATCGAGCGCGGCAAACACGCGCGAGCGTTTGATTTGCGCGTTGAGCGCAGGAATAATTTCGCCGACCGTGCGTCCTTCCGCCGCGAGTTTCGCCGCCGTCTCGACCAGAAACCCCGTGCCCAAACTCAGTTGCCGCGAATCGAACACGGTGACAGGAACTGATTGCGTTTCGCGCGCGCCGATTTGCGCGGTATCCAGCACCGCGCTGAGCGCGCTCGAAATGTGAATGGACAAGACCTGGGTCGCGTCTTCATCTGCCAGCGCGTCGTACATCGCGCGAAATTTCAGCGGCGATGGCGCGGCAGTTGTCGGGTGCGCGGGAAAAGTCGGCAAGCGATTGTAAAATTCCTCGCGCGTCAGATCAATCCCGTCGAGAAAACCTTGTTTGCCCACGTTGATGTACAGCGGCACGACGCGAATGTCGTAGCGCGCAATCGTCTCTTTGGGCAAATCACACGTACTATCGGTAACGATTCGAACAGACATATTTCCTTCTCTTTGCGACCGCCGACGGCTGACCGCCGACCGCCGTACAATTTTTAGATGACAAGAATCGCGCCCAGAATTATTTCGATGACGAGACTGATGATATTCGATTGGGCGTACGACTGATCGAACACGATCGAAAACGCGCGCGCGACGGCAATCGCCAGATAGCCGATGCCGAGCACTTGATACGCGGTTGCGCCCAGGAAGAGCGGCGCGAGACCGAGCGCGATGAACAAGCCGCCGAAGATCGCGCGAATCTCCGAGACGCCGCGCGCGCCGTTCGCGTTCAAGCCGATAAAGCCGTACGTCGCAGCGGGCTTGACGAATGCGAGCAACCCAGTGGCTGCCGTCGCCAATGCCGCGATGATTTTCAAAACTGTCAAGATGTCGTTCATTTTTCCTCCAAGCGTTCCGCCTGTTTTGCAATCGCGTCAACCATTCCAGAGAAGACGACGGCGTGCAGCGGATACAACACGTACCAATACAACAAACCGAACAAACCTTTTGGAATGAAGAACGCAGTTTGAATGAGCCGCGCTTTGCCATCGCCCTGCGGCTCAGCGCGATATTCCAACCACGCAGGTCCTGGCGATTTCATCTCGGCGCGCAAACGCAACAGCCGATTCGGTTCGATTTTTTCCACGCGCCAAAAATCAAGCGCGTCGCCGACGTGCAATTCGTCGGGATGCCGCCGCCCGCGCCGCAGACCGACGCCGCCGACAAGTCGATCGAGCGCGCCGCGAATGCGCCACAGCCAATTCGCGTACAGCCAGCCGCGCTTGCCGCCCAGTCCCGTGAAGACGCGATACGCCGCTTCGGGACTCGCGGCGACGATGCGTTGCCGCGTTTCGGTGATGATGCCTTCGCGATACACGAATTTGGCTTGCGCCGCGTCCCCTCTGCTGCTCAACAACGCATCGCTCCACGATGTTTCGACCTGGCTCGCGTCGAGTTGCGCGAGCGCATCGTCCAACGCGCGCGCGAAATCGAGCGGCTGAATGTTCGGAAAAATCTTTCGCGCCGCGTCATCGCGCACAATCACTTCGTTCCGCAATCCTTCGATCAACGGATGCGCGATGTTCGCCGGAATCGGCGTCATCCAGTGCACCCAGTACGCGGAAAGTTTGGGCGTCAACACCGGCACCGGAATCAACCAGCGTTTCAAACCGCGCGCGCGCGCGTACCCCAGCATCATATCGCCGTACTTTTGCGCATCCGCGCCGCCAATTTCGATGATGCGCCCCGCGCTCTCTGGCACGCGCAACGCGGTGACGAGATAATCGAGGATGTCGCGAATCGCAATCGGTTGGACGCGCACGTAGACCCAGCGCGGGCAAATCATCAGCGGCACGCGTTCCGTCATCGTGCGAATGATTTCAAACGACACACTGCCCGACCCGACGATAATCGCGGCGCGAAATTCGGTGACAGGAATTCCCGACTCGCGCAACGCGTCGCCCGTTTCTTGGCGCGAACGCAAATGCTTGGACAATTTCTCATCGGGATTGCCCAAGCCGCCGAGATAAATAACGCGCTGAACATTTGCGTCGCGCGCGGCGCGACCAAAATTACGCGCGGCGGTCAAATCGCGGTTGCGAAAATCGCGGAACTCGCTCATACTGTGGACGAGATAGTACGCCGCGTCCACGCCTTGCATCGCGCTCGTCAGCGTTTCCGCTTGCAACACATCGCCTTGCGCGATTTCGACGCGCGCATACCAGGGACGATCCTGCAAGCGTTCGGGATCGCGCGCGAGCACGCGCACGCGATAACCCGCGTCAAGCAACTGCGGCACGAGGCGTCCGCCGACGTACCCCGTCGCGCCTGTGACCAAGACTTTCACTTTAGCACATCCTTCAACGCATTGTCCGCGTTCGCAAATTGAAATTTGAAACCCGCGCGCAACAATCGTTCAGGCACGGCGCGCTGACCGCTGAGCAAAAGCAATTCCGCCATTTCGCCCAGCGCGAGTTTGAGCGCGAACCCAGGAACGGGAAACCAGAACGGACGATGCAACACGCGCGCGAGCGCGCGCCCAAAATCGGCGTTCGTCAACGGATTCGGCGCGGTCAAGTTGAAGACGCCGCGCGCATTTTCGTTTTCGATGAGAAATTGGATCGCGCGAACATAATCGGCGAGATGAATCCACGCGATAAATTGTCTGCCGCTGCCAATCGGTCCGCCAAAAAACAATCTGAACGGCAAAGCCAAGTACGGAAACACGCCGTCCGATTTGTCGAGCGGCAAGCCCGTGCGAATAATCGCGCGGCGCACGCCAAGCGCTTCCACTTGCGCGCTCGACGCTTCCCATTGCGTCGCGACATCACCCAGAAAATCATCCCCCGCTGAATTTTTCTCGGTGATGATCTCTTCGCCGCGCGCGCCATAGTATCCGACGCCCGATGCTTGGATAACGACGCGCGGTTTCACGCGCGCGAGCCGTACCGCTTCGACCATCGCTTTGCCTGCGTTGACGCGGCTATCGCGAATGCGCCGCTTGCGTTCGTTCGTCCAAGGGATCGGCGGAATGCCGATGCTTTCCCCCGCGAGATTCACAATCGCGAACGCGCCATCGGCGAGCGCGCCCCAGCCCTGCGCGGTGCGCCCATCCCATTTTTCGACGCGCACGCCGCTCGGAACGTCGCGCGTTGTTTCGGGATTGCGACCAAGCCAAACGATTTCGTATCCCGCGCGCAACAATTCGTCTGTCAGCGCGCGCCCCAGGAATCCCGAACCGCCCGTGATCACGATGCGTTTCATTTCGACCTCCAATGTGACCGATGACCGAAGACCGAAGACCGAAGACCGAAGACGGACGACCAGGGACGCGACCTTCGTCATTCATCCTTCGTCTTTCGCCTAACTTTTTATCCGCGCAACCAGTGGTTGATACAACCGATTTTGTTCTTGCGGAAACGCTTTTGCGAGCACGCGCGCGAACGTCTCAATGTGCTTGTCGAGCAATTCCGCCGTCACCGCGCGCGAGGGCATCATTTCGTCCAACCACGCGCGTTCCGCATCCATCAATTCGGGCGCGTCGAACGCGAGCGCGCACACCAACGCATCGGCAAGAAACAAGGTCGCGCGATTAAGGTCAGTCACATTCCATTTAGGTTGAAGATTCGGCGACAGCGCCGCCATAAATCGCGCGACGGTATCGCCCGCAAGTTTGAGTCGCTGGGCGCGCAGCGCGTTCGTCGCGATCCATACGCGCTTGCTGGGCGACCAGTACTTGGCGCGCGGTTTGAACGCGACCAAATCGCGCGCCGCCGCGTCAACATCCGCGCCGAGGTACTCGCCAGGCAAATGCTCGCGCAAAGTGGACGATGCGTCTACGATCCGTCCGCCAAAAACTAATTTCACGCGCGGACGCTGCGCGGCATCGAGCCAGGGGATCAATCCCGCCAAACCAATCACCGTCGTCACGGTGACGACGACCACGTTCGGCTTTGCCGTGCGCGCAATGTCATTCAGGTCGGCAAGCGGCGTACCTTGACCCAGGAAAATGACGCGCCAACCTTGACGCTGCGCGAGCAGCGCAAAAGTCAACAGACCGAGCGTGTGTTCTTCGTTCGGCGCGCACGCGGCGACGAGCGACGGCGCACCCATCGGCGGCGTGGGTTGCGATTGCAAGATGGCGTACAGTTTTTGCTGGACGAGATTGCTCGCGAGATGTTCCTGCCACACGGTCAGCTCGTTCCGCATCCAGCGCGCGCCGATTTCGCGCATCGTCGGCTCGATGATTTGCAACGCGACTTGCTCGGGCGCGAAGAGCGCGAACGCCTCGTCGAGAACGCGCCGCGCCGCCGTTTCGTCCGATTGCGCGAACGCGTCGAGCAGCGCGGTCTGCGTCGCGGCAATTGGCTGCACCGCTTCAGACAACGCGACACCGCGCGGTTGCTCGTGCCGTTGGCGCAAGAACGCGCTCGCCTGCGCGGGCGGGATTCCCGATTCGACTTGCTGTTTCAGCCACAACACATCGGCAACGTCGTCTTCGCCGTACAAACGATAGCGATTCTCCGCGCCGCGATTTGGTTTCGGCACGCCGTAGCGGCGTTCCCACGCGCGCAAGGTGTGAACCGAAACGCCCGTGCGTTCCGCGACGAGTTTGATCGTAAAGCCAAACGTTTGATCGTTCATCGCCGCGCAACCACCAATTTTTTAGCGCGATACCAGATGCTCAGCGGAATCAACAGAACGACGAGCGCGGTCATCGCCCACGTCGCATTCGCAACCAAGGGGACGGCGGATTGCTTGATCGCGATTCCGATGAACGACCAAATGATCACCACGAGATACGCCACATCGCCGCGCGTCCAAGCCATCGCTAGCGTCAGCGCCGACGCGACGACGAGCATCATCACCGCCCACACTTGCGGCGCAATGCCAAATCCATCCCAGTTCCAAAAGTACAACAAATCGGTGACGTTCGCAATCGTCGCGACGCTAATCCAGCCGAGATAGATACCGAACGGAATATCCACACACATTTTTTCGATTGCGGTTGTGTGCGCACGTCCGATGTTCAAGCGTACGTAAATCGCGATTAGCGACAAGAGGAGCACAAGCATCACGACGACGGATAACGGAAAAAGTTCATAGTGCCACGCGAACAACCAAGCGGCGTTCGCGAGACAGCTCAGCACAAACAACCAGCCGATGCGGTGAAGGCGCGGATTATCCCGTTGTCCCGGCAATGCCTGATACACGATGAACGCGATCCAGCCGAGGTAGATCACGCCCCAGATGGCAAAGACATAACCCGCGGGGACAAAGAAAACTTTGAACTGGTCTGAAATCGCGCCCGTGCTTTGACCGTTCAAGGGCAGCGCGCTCGCCAGCCCATTCACCGCTAGCGCGATTAGCGCCGCCGCAATATTGATCCAAGGTAACCACCGTTTCATCTTTGCCTCCCGTTGCATTTCTACAGACATTATACAACGATCAGTACGTTGTGTCAAGTGTTTGTCTAATGTTTTAACGATGTTCTAACGAAAAAACCTGCCAGGTTTTCGCGCACGCGACCTGACAGGTTTTCGGTTTAGCAAATCCGCGGCAACTGCTCGCCGCTCAGCAGATCCACCACGCGCCTTCCGCCGATGCGGCTCCGCAAGTACACCTTGCCTGGATGCTCCGCGACCACCGCGCCGATGATCGCCGCGTCTGCGCCGAGCGGATGCGCGCGCATCGCCGCCAGAACTTGCTCCGCGTCTTGCCGCGCGACGACGACGATGACCTTGCCTTCGTTCGCAACGTAGAGCGGATCGAATCCGAGAATCTCGCACGCGGCAGCAACGGCGGGACGTACAGGCAACGCGTCTTCGCGGATGACGATGCCCGTCTGCGATTGCCTGGCGATTTCGTTCAGCGTCGTTCCCACGCCGCCGCGCGTTGGATCGCGCAGGACGTGAACGCGCTCGCTCGTCGCGATGATTTGCGCGATCAGATGATTGAGCGGCGCGATGTCGCTTTGCACTTCCGCTTCAAATCCCAGGTCGCCGCGCGCGCTGAGTACCGCGATGCCGTGATCGCCGATCGTGCCAGACAGAATGACGATGTCGCCTGGTTGCGCGCGCGCGCCGCCGATCGCAACGCCCGCTTGAATCGTGCCGACGCCCGTCGTCGTGATGTACAGTCCATCGGCTTTGCCTCTTTGCACGACCTTGGTATCGCCCGCGACGATCTGCACGCCCGCCTCTGCCGCTGCCGCGCGCATTGATTCGATCACGCGCGCGAGCAGCGCGAGCTGCAATCCTTCTTCGAGAATGAATCCTGCGGTGAGATACAACGGCGTCGCGCCCATCATCGCCACGTCGTTCACCGTGCCGCAGACGGACAATCGTCCAATGTCGCCGCCTGGGAAAAAGAGCGGCGTGACGACGTGCGAATCGGTGCTGATGGCGAGGCGCGCGCCCACCTGGGTCGGGACGACGCCCGCGTCATCACCCGCGCGCAACACGGGATTGTCGAACGCGGGCGTAAAATATTTGGCGATGAGATCGTGCGACATTTTGCCGCCGCTGCCGTGTCCCATCACGATTTGCTCGTCGTGCGAGAGCGGAATGGGGCAGACCGCGCCTTGCATAGTTGTTGGTTCAGTCATTGGTTATCCTTGGTCACGAAAATATTGGAACGCGGAAAACTTGGAACGCGAAACTCGCGAAAGGGAGGAAAGCCGCGAAAGAAGTCCGACCTTTTCGCGTTTCGCGGTTATCGCGTTATTTCGCGGGTTTCGTGATCCAAAGTTCCGCTGCTATTGCCTTTCTCAAGAGTTGTGGTATAATTTGTACATAGTCTATTATACGGAAAAAATTCTGCATAACAACCCCCAGCAGAGGTTTATGCGGAAACGTTCCGCATAAGACGTAGTTGGGCGGCACTTATAGTAGGTGACATACATGAATTGGAAACATTATCTACTCTTATTTTTGATGGCAACATTCTTTGCCTTAATATCACTTATTGCACATCAACATGAGACAGTATGGTTAGATTCATTTGCTAGCAATCTTTCTTCAGGATTTCTAGGGTCACTCTTAACAGCTTGGCTCATCGATCGCTCACTTAGTAGAGTACGAGATGCAGAAATTAAAAAGGTGCGTGATATTGTATTATCGCAACTTAGACCCATATTGCTTCGACACTTAATTCTTATTACTGTAGTTTGGCGAAATTTCGACCCAGGATTATAATTATGCCCGAGATCCGACACGGCACAGATTTGTCGTTACGCTCTAGCCCCCACGGCACAGGCGATCACCGCATCGCTACGGGTTTGTTTTCC
>VGOB01000030.1 GCA_016865935.1 Chloroflexota bacterium
ACTGAAAGTCCAACGGCTCACATAACAAATGCACTTCGTTCAACTCACGCTTTGCGGACATGCGGCGGTAGGACGATGACCGCCAGGGCGAAGGTTGTTTCCCGCCGCACGTCGCAAAGTCTTAGTGTTCTCCGCCACGCCGCATCATTCCGCAGTCGGGCGCGGCAGTCAAAGACTAAAAGGCACCCTGAGATTCTAATTGAGGATTACCTCGTATGGGAACATTACCCGAGACCACAGTAAATCTTTTGCTGAGTGGCTTGATGGGGGCAATCAGTGGACTCTTCACCGTTCCCATCAATGCCTATATCTTGTGGATGCTGAAACGTGACGAACTGCATTACAAGCATAAACTCGATGTGATTGCCAAAGAACGCGAGTTATTCTTGGAACATAGATTGGAGATGAAACGCAAAGAACAAAGCGAAAGTGAAATAGCCGAATTGAAAACACGAGTCAAACGGCTAGAACAGAGATTAGGCAATGTATAACACACTAATCTTGGTGACGTGGGCAATAGTGGTTTCCATCGTTTGCGCGATTAGCATTACTGCCACGTACCGAAAATTCAAGGGCGTCAAGACCGCACTACTGAACGAGATTGAGCAGGTAGAGCAGGAACTGTTCAGTGACTTTCAGGAAGTTGGTAGGGCGGAACTTGAACAGACGCACGCGGGCAGGGAGTTGTTGGAACTTATTTCCAAAGAGCATCCTTCTTTCTTCGCTGGCAAGCAAGTCTTGACATCATCCGCAGACGCGCCATCTCAAATCAGACTTCCATTTGCACTTCGCTTTGTGTTGCTGTTAGGGAATGCTACCATATTTTTGAGGTACGCCTTCGTCCCAGAAAGCAATCTTCAAGTCATTTATCGTTTTGGCAAATACTCGGCAGTTAAAGGTCCTGGCATTATCAGTTACCAACGCTTGTTTGAAACGCTAGGACCGTTGGTATACATAGGCAGTCAATTTGCAGAATACACGTTCAACGAGATATTCTCTCGCGACGCTATGCCCATCAATGTTCGGCTGAGGATGGTTTATAAATTTGACCCACGCTCTACTAAAGATGAAATTGCTCGCGTCTTAGTTTCCCTACCTCGCGAAGCCCTCGTCAGCATCGTTGAAAAATATCTCCGCTGGGCGTTGATGACGGCTATCGGGAATTATGATACCGCCGAAGTTGTACGCCGTGAAGTAATCACAAGTATTGAGGAACACCTAAACACCACCGTTTCAAAGGAGATAGGATTTCTCGGCATTCACTTGGGCAGTAAGCCAAACATATTATCAATCGAATTGCCTCGCCTTGCAATTGAATCCGCCGAGACCGACCTTCATCGTGCCACTGAACTTGTTGAGCAACTGAACCGATACAAAGCAGGCGAGTCATCAGTTCCTCTTGAAGAAGTGTTGAGGAACTACGTTTCGAGACGATAGAAAGAAAAACGCGAGAATGCGCGAGCGGAGAACACACGCGCACCGACAACGGCGGGGCGGCTGGCAATAGGAAGATACTTTCGATTCGCCCGCCGTTGCGGTGCGCTACAGCGTTTGCAGACATTCCTTTTTATTAGCGAAAGGTACGCCTATGCCGATAATGTCAAGACAATGCGCTTTTCAAGAATTGCCAACCAAAGTTGCCCGAGAATTACAAAGGTATATGGCAACTGACGACAAGGTAATTGCTTGTTTTGAGTCACAACGAGAAATTGGAAATAAAGATTTTGGCATTTTCAAGAATTACGGTTTCACTGATTGCTACAATGCCTACGTCATCACCCAAAATCAAGTTGTGATTTATATGCACTCTTCGAGCAATTCTTACCCCAATCAAGAATCGCTCTCATCAACGCGACTCATTGATATAGACAACGTCTCTGAGCAGGTAGCAGCCAAATTAGACTTTAGAGTTTACGCTACCAACAATAGCGGCGGTAACAATACGTATTGCTACTTTGTGTCCCAGCAAGCCGCTCGCCAATTCTCTGAAATATTGCGTCAGGCAATCAGAGAAGCAAAAACGTCATTGGCATCTACTTCTCAATCAACTCAAACTAATGCTAAACGATGTAACCAATGCGGCGCAAACAATCCACCTGACAACGCATTTTGCGGAAAATGTGGCTCGGCACTCACAAAGAAATGCAGTCGTTGCGGAACTGTTAATGATTCTGGGTTCAAATTTTGTGGTGTTTGTGGTACGCCACTTGGCAATCCGTGATACGGAGACACGAAAGAGAACGTCTGCAAACACCTGCCCGCCGATTCCGCCACCGTCGCGGCTTTTTGGCATTGTGACTTCGCGTTTGCAGCGTGCTTTCATTTCGTGGACACTTTGCGGCGGAATCGGCGGGCGGTAGCGTTCCCCGTCATGCCCTTGCAACTGGAGCATCGTACCACTCGCAAGTTGACAAGTCGCGTAATCGAATAGACTCAAGAACATCGAAACCTGGGTGAGACATGAAAACATTCCTTAGTTCAACTTACATAGACCTCGTTGAACATCGCAAGGCGGCAACCGAAGCTTTAGAACGTCTCGGACAGCAAGTGGGACGTATGGAAATATTCGGCTCTCAGCCGCTAGAGCCGACACAGGTCGCTTTGGCGGAAATTGCAACATGTGATTTGTTTGTCGGAATATATGCCTACCGTTATGGTTGCATTCCCGCAGGGTCGCTCTCTTCGATAACAGAACAGGAATTCGACTACGCCAAGAAACTCAACAAACCTCTTTTCTGCTTTCTCGTAGACGAAGAACATCCTTGGCCGCCCAAAATGATTGAGGACGAACCTGGCAAAACAAAGTTACACTCTTTCAAGGCAAAAATTAGTAGCGGTCTAGTGAGGGATACCTTTACAACGCCCGAAGATTTGGCTTTCAAGGTTGCGGCATCCGTTGGCAGGTATTTGACGGAAGAACAGCCTTCCAAAGTGAGCCAAAATCCGTATGTTGCGCTATTGAGGCAATCAGATGATTTGGCTACCTTTCTAGAGAAAGCGGTTCGAGAACTTGAGAACATTACACAGACAGATTACAATCAAGTCTTCTTGATGACTTCATCTACATACTCACGTCAACTCGTTGCAGTAGCGGACGTAATACCACCTCACAAACAACGCTATCGGATTGCGACGTTTGCGGGGCTACTTGGGTCGGCAGTATCCACAGGAAAGACACTAAACGTGCAAAAAGTACGAGAGAGACCAAACTACGTCCAAGCAGTTCTCGAAACAGAATCGGAACTCGTTGTTCCCATTTCAACTGCTGGTGCTGTATTCGGAGTCCTGAATTCGGAGAGCGAGGAAGCATCCCATTACAAAGAAGAAATACGACGCCAAGTAGAGAATCTGTCCGCAGCAATCGGTGAACTTCTACCTACCTTCGGTTGGTATCCAAGCATGTCGGTAGACCATTTGCCGTGGATTCATAGATTACCGAAATAATATGCTGTCAATCACCAACTGCATTCACAGAAAATGAATTTGCACGAACGGGGAACACACACACGCCGACAACGGGATGCGCGCGCTTTTCACGATTGTCGGTTGGCTAAAGAGCAAGTCACTTTCATTTCCTGCATCCCGTTGCGGCGTGCTACGGCGTTCCCGATGGCGCCCAAGACGGTCGAGCGAATTATCCAGGGTTACTCCAAGCGCGCGCTCGGTTTTGCGATCAGTTGGCACTCGCTCCGGACCACGTACGTCTCGCGGAGTGTCGAGCTCGAGCAATCGCCAGTCGTTGTGATGGCAAACACCGGCGATAGCCCGGCGACGATCTTGAAATACTACGCCAAACTGCCCGAGGTCGTGATGCGCCGATTTGTAGATGGCAAGCCGGTGATTCCAGGGGAGAGGGTGTAAGCACACAAGAGCAGGTAACAGCACACAAAAAACCTTCGAGGCGATGAACTGCCTCGAAGGTTTCGTTTATACAGCAATTGGCACGTAAAGATTGGGTTGGGCTTGACGCCAATGCGCTCTTTTGCTCGACTGGAGTCGCGCAAACACAATTGGTTTGTCGCGGCGGGCAAACGCATCCAGCAACCTCATATTGTAGAGTCGCATTTCGGGATCGTCGTCCGGTAGGATGACCAACTCAAAGTCACTGGGTAACGACGCCAGAACTTTCGGCTCTGCCAGCAAAAAGCGCATCAAATCGCCCAGCAGCGCGATGTTGCGCTCGACGACGCGTCGTGGTTTTCTGATCGGCGCAGTTACTTTTCTTTCCATTTGGGGTGTTCCCCATTAGACTTGGGCAAGATACTCGGTGGGCGTGAGTATGCGCAAACTTGATTTGCCTTTGAAATGCCGTGCGTTCCATGTAACAAAACTCGTTACGCTCGGGGTTCGTTCCGCGAGATTCAGCGCAAGCGCATCCATGAACGCCATGCGGTGCATCCGCATTTTGGCAAACGGTTGATCCATGATTTCTGATTTGAAGTTGATCGTCGCAGTTGGATTGTCGAGTCCCACCGGCGCGAGCACACTCAGGTTATATACTTCGATGAGCCATTCGCGCCAATTATCAAATTTTGCCGGAGCAAGGTTGAACGACAATTGTCCCAAAAGTTCCATCAAGTTGTACACGGTGATGGCGGGTTCCTCGGTCCGGACGCGCTCCAGAAATTCAGAATTGACTGTTTGACGCGCGTCACTCTGAAACGCGAATTCGAGCAAGAGAACGTCGGTGTCTATGACGACCATGAACGCCCTCGCAAGCGGATCATCGTTTCTTCGAGCGTGCCGGTTACTTTGCCTGCTAGTTCCTTGCGAATCTCAGCGGCGAGGCGACGCCCACGTCGAATCGCCACGGGCGAACCCGTCGGGCGCATGATGTACACGCGCGGCGTCCTGTCCAGTTCGGCGCGCAAGCGGTTTTGTTGAGCGAGTGGCAGTGCTCGAACATTCTCCAATATCTGGCGATAGGTTAGGCGCGGTTTGCGCCGAGTCATTACCATAGGCACCTCCGTACCAATTATACATCAATTTTGATTTTGGTGAAATTCGACGATCTGGTCACATCATCCCTTCGCGCATTGATCGATCTCGTCTTGCTTGATCGTCCGCTTTTGATATTTCTCCGCAAACTCAATGATGCTTGACCGCGCGATTTTCACCGCCGCGTTTCGGTCTGGTCCCACGCGAAACCCCTTCAATTCCCCGCCCGCAAAGTAGCGCAGCACCTGTACCTTGGACAAATACAACACGCGCGCCGCGATGCTCGCCGACACGTACTTGGTCGGTGCTGGGTCAGCGCGTTTGAGTTGCAGCACGCCGAGTTGGAAATTCTTGCGCCGTTTCATATCTCAAGTATATCATATCGTTTCAAATAGACCAAATGTTCGATTCGTTACATTCATTCGTTTCGTAACATCTTGCCGCCAAAGTCTTGACATTTGGCTTCGCGCGGGTGTATAGTATCAGCGTGGAAAGCAAAGCGTTCATGAAAAATCTGCTGCTCCTCAAGCTGCACGAGTGGCTGGAGTCGATTGAACCTATGCTGGAGTGTTCTAGGTTTCGCGGTACGTTTCAGTTGGCTCTCGACGTTGACATGGAAAAACGTGATGTGAAGCTGAAGACCTACGTGCAGCAACCAACAACTTGAAATTGATTCGGCGCGCTGGAAAATGCAACCGAACCCGTTCCCTGGGTCGGTTGCATTTTTGTTTGTTTCTGCCATCGTGGGGGATTGCCCCTCGATCATTCCGCGCGAACGCGCAACCAAAGGAGAGTCTCTATGTTAGTGCAAGGGTTAGTCGTCGGCGTCAAGGATGCGTCCTACGACTCCAAGCGTGAACCGGGCAAGAAAGTCGCCCAGTGGCAAATCGATCTGTACGACGACACGGCGGGCGTCCAGTCCTGCCAAATGGCGGGCGGCGCGAATGTGCTGCCCCCGGCGGTGCGGACGGACATCATCGCCGACGTCACCGCGATCCGGAAGCTGACGTTCGGCACCGGAATTCAATTGACGATTGCCAACGTCCGTCCGGCGAACGCGCCACCGGCTGGCAAGCCGCCACGCTAGAACAAACGAGGTCAAGGCGGCGGGAACGTGCGAGATTTGGGCGTATGCCTCGGGTAGGTAGTGCATCAAGCTGCTAGCGATCTCGCGGACCTCATTTGATTTAATCCTCTTACTTTTTCCCCTGGAGTACGTGAAATGTGGGCAGGCT
Source organism: Chloroflexota bacterium (assembly GCA_016865935.1). GTDB lineage: Bacteria > Chloroflexota > Anaerolineae > UBA4142 > UBA4142 > VGOB01. Next base: position 6,174 of record VGOB01000030.1, read on the forward strand.
TTTGGTGTTCGAGTTGTAAAATCTTCGGGCTCGCTTGTCGTATTTGGGTCCCGCAGCATTGCTCGCTGGACAACAATCAATCCCTCATCGTGCAGTGGTTCAATTGGCAACCGGTTGTAATGACGATCTCGATTGTCGTCGCGGTCTCTGTTGCTATTTTCCTCATCGCCTACTTTTCGAGTACCGTGCTCAATCTGCTTCATCAAAAGTAAACGGGGTGTGTTATGCAACAAGGTGCAATGTGGGGCGCGTTAGTCGGGACGTTGACTAATCAGCGTCTGACCCAGGACATCACGAAATATTTGGAGTGGTCTGTGATTGTCTTTGTCTTTGGCGTTCCGATCTGCATCATCGTCGCCAGTTACATCACGGAGGGCGTTTTCAAGTTGAGCAAGACGGTTGCGGGAATGGGTGCGGCGAAGATGCAGAACACTAACCGCAAAGTGGCGGACGATTGGAAAATGGCGACTGCGGGAGGTAGTTTTGCCGGTTCGTGGAGATCGGAAACGGGGCAGTACGGAGAGGTCAAGCAAGAGCTGGGCAAGTTGGGCTACGTGCGCGGAGGCAATCAGATGGATACGGAATACTGGGTTGCCTTGGAGCATAAACAAGGGCGTCCTGACGTGATCAAGGTGCAAACCTTCAGCGATCAGGTTCAAGCGGCGCGCGCGCAAGGGTCTCGCCCCAAGCGCAAAGTTGGGCCGGTGAAGAAATGATCGGGAAAATTTATTTCCGCGTTTGCCTTTTTGTGTGGGGCATCTTGTCAGGGGCGATCAAGTGAGAAAACCAGGAACATCGGATCGGCATCGTCTCGCGTTGGGCTTGGCTGCGCTTTTGTTTTCCTTAAGCGCGATCCTCGTCGTGCCGTTTCTTGCTTTTGGTCAAGGGACGATTCCAGCGAATGGGGCGTTTAGTGGTGGTCTCACGGGCTGGACTGTTCTCGGGTCTCAGGTGTGGCGCGGGGACATTGGACGGACCGCTAATGGCGCGGCGTGGTTTTATGGTAACGGCGGCGGTGCTTTGGTCAGTTCCGCATTTGTTCCGAGTGCGTCAACCGTCTTGACGATGTGGGTCGGTCGCTTAACTGGCTATGCCGCGATGCTGTACCTGCAAGTGTGGGATTACACCACGGGGCAGATTCTGTTCGTCGGCAATCCGGTGAGTGCTTCGGGCTGGACTGAGCAGCAGTACGATTTATCCGGGTACGCGGGAAAAGTGATCGCGATTTCGTTCAACGCCAATTCTGGTAATGACGTGGTTGCGGTGGACGATATTTCGATTTCCAATGCGAGTTCATACACGGCATCGGAGAGCGAGGGAAATTGGTCGTTTCGCGCGTCGCTCAAGGGCTGGGTCCCGATGATGTCTTTTGCGTTTCAATCGTCGGTCAGTCAAGATGCGAATTCGGGATCGGTGGGCTTTTCCGGATCAACCTGGGGCAATGTTTACAGTGTTCCGGTGTTGGTCTCAAGCGCGAATTGGTCGGGTTACTATCGTTGCACATCAACGCAGTATGTGCGGATTCATTGGTACGATCAAACCCTGGGGACAAATGCGCTCATCACGCAACCTGCCGCAAATTGTGATGGCACCTGGAAACAGTTTTCCTGGTCAATGGGTCAGTACGTAGGTAACACGGGTCAATTGATGGGCACGATCTATGATGGCGGGACGAATTACCTGGACGCGCTTTGTCCTAGTTCCGGGTGCGGATCGGGCAACCTGGCAACGCCTACGCCGATCCCCAGTCCTACGGCAACCGGCGGCGGCGGTGGGGGCTATCCGACGCAATTACCCTATCCGACGCAATTACCTTATCCGACTTTCCCGCCATTTCCTACGTTCGCCCCATACCCGACTTTCCCGCCTTACCCGACTGTTGATTTCGGATGGAGTACGCCTTACGTGATTACGTTTGGCGGGACGCCTCAACCCGTGATCGTCACCAACACGGTGCAGATTACCGGTTCGGTCAACGTGCTGAACTGGCCGACGCCGATCTACGGACCGGGGACGCCGATGCCGGTTTATTATCCGACCAAGGAAATGACGCCCTTTGCAATTCCCACGGGCGCAGGTGGTGGGGGCGGCTTGGGGGTCACAATTGGCGGGGTGGTTGCAACCCAGCAAACGGGCAACATCTCGGGCGTGATGCCGTTCGCAACCCAGGGCGGTCAAACTTTCGAGACGCCAGGGGCGACGATCCAAGAACGTGTCCTGGGCTTTTGCTTTCCGGAACAAGTGACCAGGATTTTCGGGGGCGGTGCCGTGCCGGTCTGCTTCAACTTTACGATGTGGGAGGTCACGAAATTTTCGTACCTGGGCGTCAATCTGCTTGTGCCGCTCGGCGCGATTATGATCGTGTTCTTCTTTGTCTTCCTGGCGCGCCAGGTGCAGCAAAATTAGAGGTGATCGAATGTTGATTTTTGGTACCGCTGGCTTGGCTCTCGTGGTGCTGATGTTTGTCCTGCTCGTCGTCTTTCTGATCGCCGATGCGATTAGATGGGTCGTCTCACTCTTTATGGGCGGCTAAGCGAATGGGGCTTTTGGCAAACGGCTTGCCGATGGCATCGGCGGCGCAAATGCGGCTCAAGCATTTGCTCTTTACCTATCTGCGCTATCTGTACGGCGATAGTTTTGCAAAGGACCCGATCCTGGGTTTCTTTTTCGGCGATTGGTTGGAGGACGCCGGAGTGGAACCGGCGATTCCTCGATGCGTCGTCGAATTGGAACAGAAGATCACCTATCCCAAACCGACGTTCTGGAATGCGGAGAATTTCCTTGAAGCACTCCTGGCTTATCGCTTGGTATGGCTGAAAGGTCGGCTTGGCGGCGGTAAGACCTCGCTCGCGTTCGGGCTTGCGAAATGGTTGTACGAAACGAAAGGCAAGGATGGGCATCGCCTGGTAGATGGCGTATTTACAAATGTGCCTTCCGATCCGGATTTCATTCCACGCTTGGATCACTGTTATCGCGCCTGCGTGATTCTCGATGAAGGATGGGCGCACGGCGCCGATTCGCGTGACAGTGGTTTTCGATATTCGGGGTACGGCGCATACGCGCGCAAGTTGGATTGCTTTTGGTTGCAAGCGTCCAAGAATGAAATTGACAAGCGAATGACGGATGTCATTGCTAAGCGGCGCGGCGATCTCTGGATGTTCAAGGCGTGGCTGTACACCTGGACGGACGGCGAGGCGTCTGAAGGTTGGTTCTTGTGGCGTCGCTATACTGAAGTCTTTGGACGTTACTTGACCAAGTTCATTCCGGCGGACGATGGCGGAATTTTGGAAAGTCAAAAATATGAGATCGCCGGACGCGCGGGTAGCACTCAATTGCTCGTGCCGACCGGATGGTACAACAAACCAAGGACAGGGGCGCACGCGTGAGCGATCAACCTTTGACTTCTGCGCCTGATGCGCCGGAAAAACTTGCCGCGCCAGGCGTGACGCCAAAAGACAATACGCGTCCGGAGTTGCATTTCCAAAATCGCCGGAAGTTGTTGACCTTGTTTTTCATCGTCCTGATCCTGGGCGTCTGCTGGTTTATGGGATCACGTTTCGCCAATCCGCTGCAAGGCGCGGATATGGCGTTGACCGGTGGGGCGACTGCGGCGAAAAAACGAGAAACGGCGCAAGCATTGGAGCAGCAGCAGGGTCCCTTGCCGCCTGCGGTGAAAGGTTTGGCGTTGACTGCTACGCCTCCTGCGATTGGCGGCGGGATTATGGGGGCGTCTCAACCGAACGTGCCTGCGCCTCAGCAACAACAACCGGCAACCTCGGGTCGTTCGAGCGGCGTGATTGTTGCGGCGCCGAATGAGATAAACGCGGTGATGTGCCGCGTTGTGTCGAATTTTGAGGCCGAGAGCGTGAAACTGCTTCAAGGTTCTTTGGTTCGCGCTTCGGGCTTTTCATACGCAAAAAACGGAGTGGTGTACCTTTCGGATCCGAATGTTGGCTGGGTAGATTCGACCTGGTTGGGTTGTCCGCCGGAGATCGTTCGCATCGAGCGACCTTACTTTGTTTCTCCGACTGTGACGCCGACCGGAAAAGCGAAAGGTCCGGAGGTTCTTCGTGTGGCAGTTCCTCAGACTGTTGTCGTTAGTGCTACGCCTTGCGTACTACCTAAAACGCCTGCTGAGGTGAATGGGGTGGTGCTGGAGGGCGATTGCGTCATTTTTCAAATTACGGGCGTTCGCGCGATCTATGCCGATGGCAAACCTGTTTCCGGCGGTACAAAGATTTGCGGCGTCAATAATTTCAGTGTCACGATTCGATGAAAGGGGGTGAGATCAATGAGCGATCCGAATCCAAGGATTCCGGAGGACGATGAAGAGGAATGGTTGGACGATGAGGACGACGACGAGGGCGAGTAGTCTTACTCTCGTACACTAGGAAAGGAGAGGTATGTTCGGGGATTTTGTTTCGTCTTTGCAGTTGTCCGCGTTGAGCGATGCCATTATGGGCGTGTTGTCTATTCCGTTGGTGCCAGCGTTGGGGCTGACTGTGATCGTGTTCTACCTTGTGCCGTTCGCGTTTCGCCGACTTTATGCTTTGGCTTCGAGTAATCGTCAATCGGATGAAATTCTTCGGGAGTTTGCGGCGGCGCGCGAGGTTGAATCGCGGATTCAGAGTTTCTTGTTGCGCCATCCTCCCCGTTCGGTCGAGGAACAAGCTGCGGCGGAGCTCGGCATTTCGGTCGAGGAGTTGATCGCGCCCGATCCTTGGGATGAGTATAAAGTATTTTCGGCGGACGGTGGTCCTGAGATGGATCCGGTCGAGGCGCGCGAGATTTTGGAGGCGGAAAGACAGGGGGGCGATCCTCGTGGTCGGGTGGTATGGCTGTATGATGAAACGAGTGATGTGGGAAAGTCCATTCGGCGACAATCTGAGAAAAGGCGAAAACGCGGGGGTGATCAGCGGGTAGCCGAAGAACTCGGGATGTCGGTGGAGGAGTGTCGCGAGCTTATGGCGGCGGAAGAGTATCTTTACGATGAAACAAGTGGTGCGGCAAAGTCCCTTCGGCGACAAGCTGAGAAAAGGCGAAAACGCGGGGGCGATTTGCCCTTCTAGTATTTTCGTGTCGCGCACGTGCTTGACACGAAATAATTCGGGGAGTTGAAATGTTCAATGATTTTGTTTTCTGGCTTGACCTGACGAGATTGGCGGACGCCATCGGCGCGGTATTACAAATTCCGCTCGTCCTGGCACTCGGCGTTAGCGTGTTTGCGCTGCCGCTCGTGGTTATCGTTTTCCGGCGTCTGTACGATTTGCTGGAGTTGCGTCACGTCATCGCGTTGTCAAAACGTGAAGCGACTCAGCAAGCGCAGTTTGAAATCGACCTGGCTCAATTTCTGTTGAAACGTCCGGATTTGAGTATCGAGCAGCGGGTAGCTGAAGAACTCGGGATGTCGGTGGGGGAATTGAACGCGCCTGGCGGGTGGAGTGATGATTCGGTTTATTCGGCGGATGGGGGTCCCGAAATGGATCCAGTTGAGGCGCGCGAGATTTTGGAGGCGGAAAGACAGGACGGCGGACAGTACGGTCGTAGCCGCGCTATTTCTCTCGCCGATGGGTCCTATGCCTGTCCGGAATGCCTGAGCGGTCTGGATGAAGAGTACGTGCCCGATGGCTCGCTTGGCTGTTCTGTGTGCGGATGGCTTGAAATGGACGATGATCCTCAGCCGGTGGTGGGCTATGTGCCAAAGCGCGCCCAAAATCCGTCTGAGTTCGTGGATTCGCTTTATGATGCGGACGGCAATTTCGCCGCATTCACGCCGACGCAAAAGTCAATTCGACGACAAGCCGATAGAAGGCGAAAACGCGCGGGCGATTTGCCCTTCTAATATTTTCGTGTCGCGGTCGAGCGGGACACGTAATAATTCAAGGAGATGAAATGTTCAATGAATTTGTTCTCTGGCTTGACTTGGCGGGTTTGGCTGCCGCGATCTCGGCGGTGTTTGCGATTCCGCTGGTTCAGGCACTTTTCGTAGGGCTGCTCGGCTTTACCATCGTGCTTTGGGGGCTGAAGATGATTTCGCGATTGGCGGGGCTGTATTTCGCGTTGCCCGGAGATGTCCACGAGGCGACACCAGGCGCGATCAATGTGCCTGGAATGATGCTCCGCCAGGACGATTACTTGAATGTGGACGTTGACGTGGCGGCAACGTTGCTTACAGGGCAACAAGCTCAATGGATGGTCGAGCGTTATGGCCCGGACGTCGATCCTGTCTTGAGCGAAGAGGGCAGCTGGATGCAAGTGCGCGTTGACCTGGGTTTGAATGCGCCGGAATTGTATTATGGCTTGACTGGGCCCGAAGCAATGGCTTTGCAGGATTACTCGTATCGTCGCGCGTTTCCTGAGGAGTTCTCGGGTGGGGGGGATGCCGAAATGATCGCCTCGCACAATCAAATGCGCGCGCGCCGTTCCGCGAACAATCGGGGGCAAAATCAGCACTATGACGATCTCGCCTTCGAGGGTGCGGTCTGATGGATTCAACGCCGGTTGACGTTGTTGCGCTTTCACTGATCGCGGTGCAAGGCGCGGAGATAGTTGCCGCTTCGATTGCGGTCGGCTTTCTGTTTCTCTTGATCTCACTGCCAGGGCAAAATCAGATGAAGGTCCAAAACGCCTTCTTGCTGATCGAATTGTTCTGCCTGCCGGTCTGGTTTGTCTCGCTGATCTGGTGGGTTCTGCTGCACTATATCTTCGTCGTGATGTACGTGATGCTCAATGCCTTTGGGCGTCTCGTGCGGCAAAGGGTCAAAACGTAGGAGGGGCAATGTTGAATCTGCCGATTGAATGGACTGCCATCGCCGACGCAATGGTTGACTTTGCCGCGATTCCGATTGTTCCCGCCATCGCTGCGGCGGTGATCGGCATCGGTCTCGTCGTGTTCTTGATCCAACAAATTCAAAAACTGTTTGGATCGGGAGGTGAGTGATGAATTTTGAAAACGTGGCAATGAGCGGCGATCTGATTTGGGAACAAATCCAACTGATCTTGGGCATCGGCTTTGTGATCGCGTTGATGATCTTGCCGTTGTCGATCAAGTTCATCTTTCGCCTGGTCAAAGGGCTTGGGCGTTCCCTGGTGAGAATGTGACGATCAAGTGGCTTGCTGTCGCGCTGGCAATCGCGCTTTGTCTGTTCTTGCTTCTGCTTGGATCGGTTCAAGCGGAAACGATGCACCCTGGCGCGCTGGCAATGGTGTTGCAACAAGGGACGGGAACTCCTCCGTCGACGGAAACGCCATCGGCAACTGAAACGCCCTCGCCGACGTCGACGCGGTTGCCGACCGCCACGCGTGTCAAGTGGACGCACGGGATCGAGGATGAAGCGACGGTCCCGAATGTGACTGATCTCATTGCCGGTTTCTTCTTGATTCCGGCGGTAACTGCGGCGATCCTGGGGGTGTTTGCGATCACTATCGTCGTGCTTGCTTTTCGGCACTTCCAGCGTTTGATCGAGTAGTACACCACACTTTATAAAATAGTTCGGCGCGTGACCTGGTCGAACGTTGACGTACTCGGGTCCGCTAATCCTATTAGAGAAGGGAGGTGAAAGCAAAATGTGGAGCGATTTCAGCACCGTGTTGACTGAGGCCGCGTTGGGTGACGCCATCGGCGACGTGCTCGGGATTCCCATCGTCGTGGCAGTTGGTCTGGGCACGATGGCCCTGGGTTTGGTCGTCTTTGCGCTGCGCCGACTCAAACGCCTCGCGCCTCAATCTTAGGCATTATGCCTCAACCGTGTGGGGGACGCCGCACTGTGGGGTGTCCCCCCACCATCTTTGATCTGAAGGAGTTGCTATGCCAACCTTGCCTGATTACTGGACGACGATTTCAAGTCAAATGTCGTCCTTTATGAACTGGACTGCCGTTTCGACGCCCACCGCGATCATCGTTGGCGCGGCGGTCGTGTGCGTGATGCTGGCGATGTTCCTGTCCGTTTTCATGAAGCATTAGCGGACACGTTACAATGCAGGGGGACAAAGAAGGAACGCCGGGGAGGGCGGGCGCGGACGCCTGGGTGCCCTCTGGGCTGGCGGACGCGTCCGCCTGCGGTAGCAGAAAACAAGGGAGAGTTAGAAAATGTCGGTTTCAGATCGGCGAACAGTGTTATTTATCTTGCGCGTGATCTTGGTCTCGATCTTGCTTCAAGTCCTGATCGCTGCGCTCGACGTTCCGAATGTGGTGCTTGCGATAACCGCGCCGGTCGGGACATTGGTGATTTTGGCGGTGCTTGATTGGGCCGACAAGCACGTCAAGTTGTCGTTTCGGATTGATTGATGTCGCGCCTCGTTTCGCGCGTGGCGGGACACAATTCAAAGTATTGGCTCGTGATCCACATTCCGAATCGCTGTGCGGTGCGTTGTTCGGATTGTGGTCGTTATCATCGGGTTGGCGTCGTCATTTCAAAGCGGTACACTTGTAACCGCTCGCCTGGCGAACGCCGATTTATCCTAATTTGCCTGCGTTGTCTCAACCGATTCGGTTGGGACCTGACCCCCGTGTAGTAATACGGGGGTCGAAAATACGGTAGTACCATTATGCACATAGACTGGATAGGTGTAACCCTTCAAGGCAATAGCCAACATGCTCTTGGGCTTGTGCGCTCGTGGGCTGGGTCGCTCGAGGAGATGAGCGGCGGAGGTATGGGCTACGATCGAAGTGCCAAGATATGGGACACGGGTCGAGTGTATTGGTCTACTATGCGATCCGATATGGGCGTTCACGTCCGCTTGCCTTCAAGCGCAATGCACACAAGCAAACAAGACTCAGTGGACCTACTGACGTGGCTTGTGAGGCACAACGGCAATACGACGCGGCTTGACGTGGCTTGTGATGACTTTGACTATCACTTGCTCGACCTCGCAGAGATTAGCCGCAAGGCGCAAGAGGATGAAGTATGCACGGACGCCCAGGTGATTGATGAATGGCACGCGTTGCGGGGCGTAGGGCATACGATCTACTTTGGCTCGCGTTCGAGTGAGCGCCTGTTACGCATTTATGACAAAGCCGCGGAGCAAGTAAAAAAAGCGGGCGGCAATGCGGCGATGCCTGACGAATTCTGGGTTCGGGTGGAGTTGGAGTTGAAAGGGGATCGGGCAAAAGTCGCGGGGCAAATGATCGTTGATCATCGTGAAACGTGGCAGATTCTAGGGGCTGGCTGGATTCGGGACTTTGTAGATTTCAAGGAACCCGAATTGGAGGATATTAACAAGGCGCGTTGGGAAACTTCTAGATGGTGGCTTGATTTTCTGGACAATGCTGCCAAGTGCAAAATTCCGATCAAGCGTGAGGAACAAACGATAGAACGGATCGTGGCGTGGGTGGACAAGCAAGTGGCGCCCAGTCTGTTTGTTTTGAGCGCGACGGTGGGACACGATCAGGTATTTGAACGGGTTGGCGCGGCGTCTGCGCGTTTGAGTGCGCGCCAGGTGCAGTTGATCAATGAGTGGAACACTGAAAACGAGGTTACCGATGTTCAATGATCTGCTCAATCAAATCGCATTTCATTCGCCGTACCTCGCTTGGACGAATGAAGAACGCTGGTACTATTGTTTCCTCTTGAGCGCGTTGATGCTGTGTTTTTGGATCGCGTTTCCGCGCGGCGGCGGCAAGTCGTGACGCCGGCGGGATCGCTTTGACCTGCAAATGTCCCGCATTTTGGGACACCGCGACCGCGCGTTGACACGAAAAAACGTTTTTTCCGCGGCGGATGACACGAAAAGCGACAAGCTTATCAGTAAGGGGCGTACTAATCGCTCCTGCCAGGCGGATGACACGAAAAAAGTCGAATTTTCCCCGCGCGCGTGATTTCCCGTACAAAAAAAATCCCTGCCGCTCCGGAGAGCGACAGGGACTTTGTTTGTCCGGATGTTGACACGATTTCCGCGACCGCTGTTTTCGTGTCCTCGACGTGCCGGACACGAAAAAAGGTTTCGTGTCACGCTCGACCCTCTTATTTGCGTTTCTTCTTGAGGGCTTTTTCGAGCGGGGCGTAGGACGCCCACATCGCTGTGCGCGCGCGTTGTTGTCGCGCGCGCATCTTGCAGCGGTTGCTGCAATATTTCTTTCGACGCCCACCGCGATCCGATTGCTCGATGGGCTGGCTACACATCCGGCACTTGTCCGGACCTGCGAACTTGTATGCCATTGCGATCACCTCCTTTCCTCGATTTTGACTTCTCTGACGATCTGCGCGAACGTGGTTGGATCCACGCGGAACGTCAGCACTTTTGGTTGCCAGGTGCGATCAAAGTCAACAGGCGCGGACCAGTCGTTTTTGACGGAAGCTATGTACCACCCCGGGGGGGTTTTGACACGTCCTCGATGCATCTGCCAAATGCAGTACAAGGCGTGATTGTGCAAATGCAGTTCGTCGAATTCTTCGGCGAGGTTTGCGACGGTCGTGAGTGATAGTCCGATTGCTTCGGTTAGCATTGTGAGCAGTTCGTTGTCAATCGTCTTCGTCATCGCGCATCCCTCGCATTTTCTCGACTTGTCGGCGCGCCATAACCCGCGCGTGATGCTGCTGGATGGGTATTAGGACTTGAGCGGCGATTTCGTGCGGAATGTCGTCCAGGTCGATCTTGACGTCCCGCAGCGTGATGTTGATGGTGCCATAGACGCCATAGGACAAGGGTAAGTGCAAGCGCGTGGTTTCGCCTTCGCATTTTTCGGGCGGTTTGACGCCCAGCAGATCGGCGAACTTCTTTGTAAGCCGCATAACTGCTTCCACGTTTGCGTTGTACTCGGCGTGGCGGACTTTTGCTTCCGCAAGATCGGCGAGACATTTCGGGAGTAGCCGCCGGTGAATGTCTTTGACGATCTGCTCGATGCTCTTGGCGACGCTTACGCCGATCTCGTGTCGTCCTTTCTCATTTCTTTGATTGTACGTGAGAAAGTCTCTCCACATACCGAAACCGGCTGAGATTCGAATTCGTCCTCTTTCGTCGTGGACGTAGAGCATCAATTCTGACTTTGGATCGATGATTCTTGCGCTCCAGGATTGTTGTTCGTCGTCGAACTCCCATCCCATAATCGTGGCGATTTGCTTCGCCACAAAGTGAATGTCAATCTCACCCATCGGTCCTCCCTTTCCCCGGATTGCACAAGGGGCAATCCTTTTTGAGACCTCGCCACCGGCGTCCGCCGTTTCCGTCCTGCTGCATATGCAGGTGCGCGACGTGTACTTTTCCGTCGCGCGTGATGATGTACGATAGTTCTGCGCGTGCGTAGGACTCGTCTGCTCGATGCGTGATGTACTTGTGATCCCGATTCAAGGACGGATGATCCGGATACCAGGATACGCGCATCTCGTAGTCCTCTCGCTTGGCGCGTCGACGCGCCTCCCGGATTGCTTCAAGACTTGTCATAGTTTTTTCTCCTTTCTCAGAACCAGGACGCAAACACAGGTTCGCGTTGGTTGTCGTTGGCTTCTTGCACGAGCGCGCGCGCCATCTTGAAACTGCTCATATATCCGTGATGCGATCTTCGTCCGCTTGGACTGATCGCGTACTGCACCGGCTTGGTGGGATTGCCTTTGTAGCACGCGTCGATCCATTCGCAATAGTCCGGATCGCCGATGAGCGCATTTCGCAAGATGCTGGCGGCGTGGCTGGGTGTTGCATAGCCCAGGGATTCACAAATCACGTGCGCGACGATGTTGGGCCATCGGCGCATAATTTGTTCACGGGTCATTGTCTCGATCATCACGCGGCGATCTTTGTCTTTGATCAGCGGCTTGACGTTGTACTCCAGGCGTCGCGCTTGTCGCCACATTCGGTTGTATCGTTCGTCCATCTGTTTTAGCAGTTGCTTGTTGCTGTAACAGGTGTTTGTCCACTTGAAACGCTCGATGTCGGCGATTGCGCGGTTCAGTTCGGGCAAGGTCATTGCCTCGATGTCCGGCTCGATGTTTGAGATCGTTGCTACGACTGCCGGTTGTTCCTCTGCGTACTCGTCTAGGACGTACCACAGTGTTTCTGCCTCGCCGTGCCAAGTTGTCGCGATCATTCCTCATCCCCCCTTCCAATCAAGCGTGGTTGTTGTGTCTTTGATGGGCGCGGGTTTGCATTCACACGCACACTGCCGTAATTTTCCCGAATTTCGTCAATGGTGAATTCCCGATGTCCACCGGCGGGAATTCCAGCGAAGTACCACAACTTCTTTTTCGCCGCCCATCGGAATTTTGCGGCTTTGAGTTGTTCGCGGTTCTCTTTCGTGTTGCCGCCCACCCAAACCCACAAGCCGCAAATCTCGATGTCGAGTCCCTCGATGCCGATGATTTGCTCGATGGCTTGGCGAATTCGCTCGTCAACTGCGGCGGCGTCTGTGAAGTCTTGCGCCGTTGGTTCGGGTTTGCCTTGCTGACGCGCTTTCTCGCGCATCTCGGCTTGCCGGAACATCGCGGACGCCTGGGCATACTCGACGTTGATTTCTTGCATCGCGCGAGTACGCATTTCTTTTTCATCCGACGTGCCCAAGTCCGGATGAAACATTTTACACAACCGGCGATATTCGATTTTCACATCTTCGGCGGTCGTGCAATTGTGAAAGTGCTTTAACACTCTGATTCTCCTTTTGGAGCGCCTTGATCATCGCACGATCAAGGTGCATTGGTTTTTAGTCATAACAGAAGTGTTTGATGTCGTTGTGCCAGGTGACGATCAATATTACGCTTTCGGCGCGAATCGAGCAGCACTCGCTCATATACGTTTCATACGTGTAAATGTCGTAGTACTCTTTGCCTTTGTCGTCTCGATGGTCGAAGTAGACCACGAACGACTTGCCTGGGTTTCGTTTGGCTGATCGCTTGGCGAGTGCAATCGCGTTGCGCTTTGTCATTGGGCGGTCAAAGTTGTTCACAGTTGTTGAGTTCCTTTCATTCCAACCATCCCTCGTGCAATGCTTGTCTTGCGGCATCTCGAAGAGCGGCGCGCGCATAGACCACGTTGATCCGAGCTTCTCCCAGCAGTTGCGTGAGGTGATCGGTGATGAGATATTCCGCCTGGCGCGTGCTGCGCTCGGTGCGGAATTGATTTTTCCATTCTTGGGCTTTGATCGGCGCGTCGTCGTACTCATCCACGCCGATCCCGTTGCCTAGGTTTGCGTTGATCCGCAATTCGTTCAAGACGCGTCCGGCGATCACAAGGACCTTACGCCGTGCCTTGCGGTTCTTGCGGTCGCGCGGATCGTGCGACTGATCGAGAATCTCCTCGATGCGTTCGACGAACGCTTCGGGGATCGCCTCGACGAATCTTGGATCATCGCTGGCAAGCCGGTTGATCTCGCCGTTCTCGTCTTCGAGCTCGGAGAGCATTTCGACTTGACTCCATTTTCGGGCTTGCCATCGCGCGTAATTGAGCGCACAACGCGCGACGTACACCGGCAAACTGCTTTTCGCCGGATCGTATGTCCGGAGTGCCGCGATCAGCCCTTCGGAAAGGGCTTCTTCCAGCTGAAGGTTTCATCGTCCGAATCGTGTACAAAGAGGTCTTCGCTGTACGTGCGCTCGATGCACCACGGAATGTTGGTGCATTTGTAGTCGAACGTTGCGATCCAGGATATTTTCATCGTTTCTCACCTCCTTTCGCCCGTGACGTAGAACTCAATCGCTCGTTTGATAACAGATGCGTGGCACGGCAACGGATCGCACCAACAAACCAACACGATTGTTTTTTCCGCTTTGGCGATTTCAACGAGACGCATCAACTCATCTTTCACCGCACTATGCTCACGTTGACACTCGCCCCACAACCACTTGCGATACTTTTCGATCACTTGCGTTCGCGTTCCATCGCGTCCGACTCGAAAAGGATTTCCCAAAATGCTCCCCTTCCGAATTTGTTCGCATCCCGATTTCATCGGACGCCCCACATACACGATTGAACTCACCCAATCGCGCACCTGCTTGACGTTTCCTACTTTGATCATTTCGCCAACCCCTTTCGCAAAAAAGTGTATTCGATCTCGAAACCGCTGAGATCGCTTGCGACACACCGCAAGGCGGGCTGAGCATCAAGCCCGATGCGTTTTTTGTGGCGGTTTGTTTACAAACCGCCACGTAGTTCGCATCGCCAAGCACGAGGCGTTCTGACCCGTAGGGCGGCGCGTTTTTTGCGCCGTTTTTTAAGGTTAGCCGTTTTTTGGCGGTGCGTTTTAATCGGCGCGGGGTTTGCGCCAAGAAGAAAACGCAAACCTTAAAAAATCAGTAACGCGCTTTCCGTGCTGGCTTGATGCCAGCCCGTGCACAGAACGATGACAAACCCTCTAACTTGGAAACCGCGCACGTAGCAAATCACGTCTGTGCGGCGTCTCGCCCGTTCCTTTGGTTTGCGTGCGCCCCTCAGCTCGTTTTTTGTGAGGGCAACATCGGCGCGTAGTTTTGCCGCGTAGTTTGCGGCAATTGCGCCGACAAGCGGGAATGAATCGGCGTGCGTTTTTTGTGGCGGTTTGTGAAACAAACCGCCACGCAGTTCGCACGTCCTTAGCCCCGCTTGGTTGCCCGAACGTAGTTCGAGCAGGAGGCGCACGCAAGGGCGAGTGGGACGCCGCGCGCTTACGTGATTTGCGCTTTTGCGGTTTCTCAAGGTGTCGAACATCAAAAAGTGTAGATCGGACGCAACCTTGCGGTATGATCGCGAGCGTTAGAATCGCTTTAGTCACGTCCTTACATTTTCCGATGGCACGATGCGCTTTTCGCGCGTAGTGTGCGCGCATTTTGCATCGGCACATCGGAAAATGCTCGATCAGCGTGACGACGTAGAGACGAAAGGGGGGTATGGGGGGACAATCGAAATGTCCCCCCATCCGTTCGCGTTTTTCGCGAACGGTTCCCGCGTTCATCTGCAAACAAGCAAACGAGCGTCAGTCTCGTTTGCCTTTCGACTCGGCGACGCGACACGGAAAAAAATCGACATTCCTCGCCTGATCAGAAAGAACAACACACACACGCATTAAAATTCTTGCGCGGTCGCCGCTTTTCGGCGGGTACCGCGCAAGTCCATAAAGGGGGGGGCGTTACGGGGGGGCGCACAGTGGTCGCCGTGCTTTTTGCGGCGCATTTTGCCGCGCACGTCGCGGCGATCCACTGCCCCCCCGTTAGAAGGGGGTGCGTGAATCGCTTTTCGATGAACGCAGGGGGAAAACTTTCCCCCTATATCTTAAAAAAGAAACAAAAGGAAAGCATCATTCTTTTATTTCTTTTTTCTTCTCCTTCTCCTTCTCCTTCTCCTTCTCCTTCTCTTTCTTCTTCTTCCGGTAGACGTACATATAGCAAGCCGCATTGCGGATTGCTTTTTTGTGGTACCATATTTCAACGCGCGCTAACCGGTAGCCCTGTTTTTTCATTTCTGCGTGGGCTTTGAAGAAGTCAAAGGCGGCTTCGTTTCTGATTTTGACGACGCAGGGTAAGATGATTTCTTTTTTCATTTCCTATCTTCCCTCTAACTGTTTCATTGTCTCTTTGAGTTTGGCATATTGAATTGCCAAATTCAAATCGGCGTTAGAGCAAATGAGCGCTCCGTCCTTGTTGATGTGCCATTGATCTTTGGCAATGGCGGACATTCTGTCGCGCGCTTCGTCCGCTGTGCGGAATGGCGTCACCCTGAGTTTGGTCGTAGTCCAGCCGCCCCACTCTTCGCCATCAGTCCAGGCAATAACATTGCCGCCTGTCTCGATAACGTAAGTCGTGCGGTCATTCGCGTCCAAAGTGCCAAGAACGGGTATTTGTCGTCCGCCCCAGTTGACTGTTTGTTGACTCATTATCCTCCCCTTTGCTCGTAGAATCGTCGCTTTTCTTCCGCTTCCTCGTTGAACGGATCTTCTTCCACGAGATCACTTGGATCAGGAATGGATAACTCGAACCCCTCTGCCTCTGCGTCTCTGATCGCTTTCTTGCAAATCTCGATCAGTAGTTTGAAAGCGGCTCGCATCTCGGCAATTTGCTTGTCGTCCAACATTCCTTGCAATGTCGGATTGACCATTGGTTCAAACGTGGTCTTTCGATTCCTGATTACTGCGCTGATGTTGCACAGCTGGATCACGTCTCGCACGTTCGGATCACTCAGCAGTCCTACGCTGAATGGCGTTTTTGTAGGCATTTAGTTGCCTCCTTTTTAGTTTGTCGTTGTCAAATAATTTGATGACTGTGGTTGCGTATGTCGTCGTGATCGTGATGGTCGCTTTTTTGCTCTTTCCTCGCGTTCTTTGACTACGCCAAGCCACTTGATCATCAAACGCAGTTTTTCGTCCTTTGCTTCATTTGACCATTCCTCTCCCCACCACCTTATGCGCGCGTTGATTGTGTCTTTGTACTGCTGATCTAATCGCCGGTATATCTTGAGCAGTTCCCAGAATCCTTCTGAAATGCCCTCGTAGCGTCCATCGGGACACAGAGAAAAAGTAATTGGGGCCGGATTCCATCGATCAAGCATCACGCAGAAATCAACGGCGTCCATTACTCCTTCATCGTCTTGGGGATTCAGTGCGAGATAGACCTGGTTTTTTCTCATCTGAATACCAATTCCAGTATCACCGGCACACCTAACGCGCAACCGATGATCGCGAAAATTCCGAACGGACCGTTTTTGATGCACGTCGGCACGAGCCAATAGATGCCCCAGGGGACGAGCCCTACCGATAGTAGCACAAGCCCTGGAATTATGTCGTCCATAAGGACCTGAAGGACCTGATCGCGCGCTGGATTGCGATTATGACGCCCACTGCTAACCAGGGCACGGTTAGCAGGGTCAATAGAAACGGCACCAGCGGTATTTGTTCCTCTTTCTGTTTCGGCACCACTTTTTCTTCCTCCACTTCTACTTCCAGTTCGGATAGCGAAATAAGGATCGAATCAATCTCGTCGGCGCAAATCGCTAGTTCGCCTTTTTCCCCCAGGTTGATGACGTGCTCGATGGCGGTCGCGGCGGCTTCTTGCCAGGCAAGACTCAGATCGCGCACATCATCGCACCAGATTTTCAGTTCGCCGGCGGCCGTGATCGGTTTGCTTTCTTTGTATGGCGATACCTTCGCCGATACCCCAAATGTGAATTTCACCTGTCCTTGAAAGGTCGGATCGGGTTTGTTGTCGAATTTTTTGTCGAAAATGTTCGTGCTCATTCTTTCTTTCTCCTTTTCGGATTTTGGATTTCTTTTATTCTTCGTCCTCGCCCCAGGATCGAACCGGCGAGGTCATTGCTCGATGTCTGATCCAGTTTCGGATCGTGTCGTAGACGATGAAGATGCTGACTACACAACCGATCAGAGTGACCAGTACTTCGGGCAAATGGTCGAGCGCGTTGACAATCATTCTGCTTTTTCCTCCTCCTCTTTTGGTTTTGGAACCGGTTTCAGCACCAGGGAAACAGTGTGGTAAAACGTGTACACGGTCCCGTCAATTTCGACCACACCCTGGATTGCCGCCGTGCCGAAAACAATCTTGTGTTGCCTGTGAAACGTGGGATGCACGATGATTTTTTCGTCCCTTACATCACCCTTCATTCGCTTACCTCGCTTTTGCAGTGGAGTTCAATGTATTCGACAATCGCCCCGCATAGTTGTTTGCTAGGCGATACGTCGCCCATTGGAAACTGGAATGGCGGATAGCCGCTTTTTTCGAGACACCAAAAAGACGGTCGACCTGGGAGGGTCGCTGTGTATCGTCGTGCTACCCATCCGCGCGTGATTTGGATTTCGTTGTTCGGGAGATGTTCCATTTACCCTTCTTTTTTCCTCGTGGTCGGTAGTATTTGCAGTGGTGCATCGCGCCGGATTTTGTCCAAACGCAGGGGTAGCGCGTTTTTTTGATGTAACTTGATTTGTGTCCGCAAATTTGCATTCCGCTGACTGAGACTGACGTATATGGCGCGATCGGCGAGGGAATGAATGTTTGCTCGGGGTAGCGTCCTGCTAAATGGATGCAGTTGTTTGTGTTATTTGATGTCATTCGGGATCAATTCTTTCTCGATGGCAATGTACTTGCTGCGGAGATTGCTCATCGCGTCAAGAGTGCTGACGATTGCAACATCAAACCACCACCGGCGCAAGAACGTCCAACGGGCTGGAATGAGTTCGAGTACGTCGAATCGCCATTTGGGAAATTGGTACTCGCTTTCATAGCAGAGTGGGCAGGGGCGAAAAATTTTTTTCCGCACTTCGGTTAGCTCGATAGAAAAATAGTTGGGTGTGACCAACCGACACCAGGGGCGGATTTTGTGATACAACCGTCCCTGGTATCTAACCAGGACGAATTTATCGTTTTGCGGTTTCATCGGGTTTTTCCTTTCTGCCCAAGAAGAGAATGAGATAGCACAGGGCATAGAGCATTGCTGCGCTATCTGCGATTTGAAACGTCATTTCGACCGGAAAGGTAGGCGCACTGCCTTGACTGACCTGGGTCAGTTCGTCGTCCACGTCTCGCGGCTCGACCGGCGGGATTGCTTTTACCTTGGCAAAGATCGGACCGTAAGGCGTGGGGATTGGTGTAAATTCGATCATAATCCCCGCGCGCAAAAGTTCGGCGAGGGCATCGGAATGGGTTTTGATCATTGGCATGTCCACGCTCCATTTTCATCGTCGGTATGCGCGCGATTGCGTTTCATTTCCTTGTGTTGTTTCGGGGCGAACGGATTGGACGGATTACCGGCGCGGATATGTTGGACAAAAAAACCTGGTCCTAGTGCTTTGACCTTTTCCGGATTTTTTAGATGGGCGGCGCTGTTGTGATCGTTGTAGTTGTACCATCCCCGGAGATATTCTTCATTGACGTGCGGCATTTGGGCGAGTTGAATCGCGACATACGCGTCAATGCCTAATTCCATCATCATCATTTGGGCGTTGCGTGAAACGTCATCGGGCAATGTGGAAAAATCGGGTTGCGCTGATGATGATGGTTCCTGACGGTTCTTATGACGGTTCAATGATGGATCAGGATCGGGGGCAACCGATTGCCCCCTATGATTTACGCGATTTTGCCCCCCCTTGACGCTGGATTGCCCCCCCCCTGCATTTTTTTGCCCCCCTCGCGCGTTTTTTTGCAGGGGGGCAAACTTTGCACCCTGGGGGGCAAACTTTGCCCCTTTCGGTTTTAGGTCGATTTGATCGGGGTAGGTCCTTAGAAGTTTGACGTTGATCTGAAATGCGTTTGTGCCTCGGGGCCCGCCGCCAGGGACGGTGATAACTTCTTTGGATTCTTCTACCTTGCGGAGGAGATACCTGGCATTGCGTTCGCATTGGCGCGCGTAGCGGGTCAATCGGGCGATTGACGGATAAGCGCCGGTCCCGTCGTCGTGCGCGTGATCGGCAATGGCGAGTTCGATCAACAGGACTGAACCGCTGTTTTTGGATCGTCGCCAAACCAGGGTCATCATTTCGATGCTCATTTTTTCTTCCTCATCTTGTCGGCAAGTTCCACGAGGATGATTTCCGTCATTTCGGTGATTGTTGCGGGATCAGCATCGTCGAGATCGATGCCGACTTTTTTCAAACGCTGGCGTAACATTCGGTCAATGGTGTCCGCGCTGACGATTCCTATTAACCGGCGCTGGTTGACTACCATTCTATTTCCTTGCCCCTGTTCACATTGCGCGACGAGGCGGTAGTTGTGTCCATCGTTGCAAATTGGATGATCGCCGGTGTCGCCGGCTTCCCAAAGGATTGCGACGTTATGACGCGCGTCGCGTTTTCCGCGGAATCCGTGTGGCATAGTTGCTCCTTAGGTTGAAAAGTTGCGGCTGGGAGTACGCCGACCATTTGAAGACCACGCATTGACCATCCTCGCGCACGGGCTCGGATTGCGTGAAATCGTCCTTGGCGTCGAATGCCTTGAGAAAGAATTTTTCTTCTCCGGCAATGACGCCCCAAGGGTGCGCGAGTTCTAGGATGAATTTGCTGTCGCGTTCGGAAAAGTAGAATGTGATTTCAAGATCGCCATCCTTGCGCCGATAGCATTTGAGGGGGTTGCCCGGCTTCCAGGGATTGGCGATCGCGTACTCGCGCATTTGCTTGGTAAGTGCGGGAATGTCGCGCGATCTAGTCGTCATCGGCTTTTTCCTTTCTGCCGCGTTGCTCGGCGCGGCGTTGCCGCTTGCGCCAAAGTTTGGCGCATTCGGCGCGCTGTTTTTTATTCGTCCCGCAATAGACCTGGTTCACGGTCATCACGGCTGGGCGATGGTGACCTCGACAATTGCGGGGACGAACGTATAGATAGACCTTGTCCGGAATTTGATAACGGGAATAGATGATGACGCGCTTGAGGTGTTGCGGGGAATGAAACTGGGTCGTGGTCTCAAGTTCGTCTAGTCGCTTGATCAACCTGGTCGTCATTGGGAATGGATTGCGCTTCCGTAAAAGTTTTTTGATGTAACTGCGGGATACTCCAAACTCGTGCGCGAGTCCTTTCAATGACCAACGGGATTTGGTTTTTTCCCGAAACTGCCGCAATCGGTCAGTTGGGGTGCAAGTGGCTAGAAGGGCGTGTACGGACTTGCCCTCTTTTTTTGACCTGCGGATCATTTTGCCCCTTTTACGCGCCTCTCAGGCGTTATTCCCCTAGTTCCTCCCCTAGTTTTTTTTGCGGTTTTCGCGGTCGGTCGGTCGCGTAAAATCGGGGCTCGCTTGCTTGGGGCAGGGGTGATGTCGGGATACTTTGCGATGGAAAAGATGGGCGCGGATGTTCGGCTTGGGAAAGCTGGGCGCATTGTGAAAAAAGATTTTTCGGCTTCCACGGTGATATACCAGTTGAAAGTGGGTGAGTGAAAAATTGAGATCCGCGCGGGGTTGTCTTTTCGATTTCGCCGCGCGTCGAAATTGACACAGAACGTATGTTCGGATACAATCACGGCGTGTCCGATTTGCAACTGGCTGCGTTGATCGTCGTCGCCGGAGTGGCGCTTGCGCTTGCGCTCTGGCTCCGACGCCGGACGCGGCGCACACAATCCAAACGCCTGACCGTCCAAGTGATCCCGCCGGCGCCCGCGCCTTCCGAACGGCGCTGGTTGTGGGATTCGCTGACTGCGCGCGAAATGCAGGTCGCGCATCTGGTCGTGCAAGGCAAGCGCAACGCGGAAATCGCAGAGGAATTGACCATTAGCGTCCATACCGTCGAATCGCACCTCAAACACATCTACGCCAAACTCGGCGTGCATTCGCGCGGTGAATTGACGCGCGTCCTGCGCGATCTACTTGACGCCCTGGCTTGACGCGCCATGCCAACGCCACTCGCCCCCCACGATGCAAATGCAGCGCGCTTGCTTGGCGCCCGTGAAGGCGATCAACCCAAGTCGCCGCATGCGTTCCAGTTGATTGCGTGCGACGCTCTTGCTTGAAATGCAGCAGGCGCGCATCATCTCCGCCAGCGACGGCGAGTTGCCGTCGTGCCGGATTTTGTATTCGACGAGCCAGCCGAAGATTTGCTGAAGGTCATATACGGCTCTCTCGCTCGTTTGTTTCATTGCGTTGTTTCCCCTTTTGTGGTAAAGTGTCGGTGGAGAGCGGGACGCTTCGCGGGCTAACCCCGCTCCCCACCGTTGTTTCGTGCGCGGCATCCTTTTGCCGCGCATTTTTTGTTGGTAACGGAAATCCGTGATACGAAAATCACGGAAAAATCACTACTTTCCGTGATAGCACAAACGTTCGCTTTGTGCTATGCTGGGACTCACAAGGAGTCAGGAATGGAACTTGCCCGCGCGATACAAGCGTTTCTCAACGACGCGGTTGCCCGCGACCTCAGCCCGAAAACGAATCAACGGTATCAGTCCGATTTGGCGGATTTGACCCGTTTTCTTGAGCCGCATTCCATCACTTTGCTTGAGCAAGTGACGGCCGATCTGTTGCGCCTCTACATGACCGATCTCCAAACGCGGAGCAATCAGAGCCGCCCGGATGAAAAACTCTCCCCGTTCACGATCGAGGGGCGGTATCGCTCGATCAAAACCTTCTTCCGCTGGTGTGAGTGGCAAGAGTACCTGCCCGCCAACCCCATGCGCCGCGTTCGCCGCAACAGACTGCCGGTCCACATCGTGCCGCGTCTGTCCGAGATGCAAGTTAGGACACTGCTCAATGAAGTCGAGCAAACGATGATGCCGCAACGCAATCTGGCGTTGATCCTGCTGATGGTGGATAGTGGGCTGCGGCGCGGTGAAGTGCTCGGTCTGAAGATGGCGGACGTCTTCTTGGCGGAACGGCGGGTCCGAGTCTTTGGCAAAGGGCGGAAGGATCGGGATGTTCCACTCGGCGATGCTTCCGCTCGTGCACTTGAAGAATGGCTTGCCCTGCGTCCGGTCTGCCTTTGGAATCAGGTATTCCTTAACGATGAGGGGACACCCTTTCAGGCGGCCGGAGTGCAGTCATTGTTTGCGCGGTTGCAAGCCCGCGTGGGGGTGCCGCGACTGTATCCCCACTTGCTACGCCATACCTTTGCGGAGATGTATCTCAAGCAGGTGCGGGATGTGAAGAGTCTGCAACAAATCTTGGGGCATTCCAAAGCCAGCACGACGCTCGACCTCTACGTGGAGCACGATTTCGACGTTCTGTTGCGGATGCACCAGATCGGCTCGCCGGTGGATGCAATAAAAAAAGCGCACCTATGATTAGGTGCGCTTTGGATATCCCCAGTTTGCGTGTGGAAGAATCTATGAACTCGCGTTGCTCTAGGAGAAGCCCTCTTCTCCTGATTCAATAGTGAACGCCTTTGTCTTGGACAGTTTCAGTTTCTCAAATACAAAGAGTTGTGCGATAATGAGAGCGTTCTAGAAGGATAGAGCATCTCCTAGAATGGGGGAATTTCGCAAACACATGGAATTGTGGTATAATGAGGGTGTTCTAGGAGGATAGGGCATCTCCTAAATCAATTGAATGCGTGTCTCCTTGCCAAGGAGAAGGTCGCGGGTTCAAATCCCGTCTTCCGCTCTTCGCCGAAAGGCGAATGCACAAACTAACTCTATGTAGGTCACCGAAACTGGCTCAGGTAATGAGCTACCGAAAATGGCTCGCTGTGAGTTGGTAAAGTGCGCGACCACCGACAACAAAGCACGGTGGTAATTTGTCGAATGGGATCGCGTTCATACTCCTGCCAGGGAAGCGGACGCGATCCTATTCTTATTTAACCACATTCAGGTTCAAAAAGCAATCACGGAAACTAGGTATTTTGACGTGATCTTCGTATCACGGATTTCCGTGACACGGAAAAATTAGAGAGGCATTCGCCTCGCGCAACTGAAAAGTAATCACGGAAACCAGGTATTTTTCCGTGATATTCGTATGACGGATTTCCGTGATATGGCAAAATCCAGAGACATTCACCTTGTGCAATTCAATGAGGCACGGCACACGGTAGGGCAGGGGGGCGCAGCACTGTCATAATGGCGCGTTAGTTGGACGACAAATGACGCGTCCTTTTTTTGTCTGCCTTCACGTAGGTGATCTGCACTTGGCGGCGCAATCCAAGAACCTTCAAAATAGCGGGACCTGGATCGCGCTTGCCGTGCAAAACATCGCCAATATAAGCCCCTGTGACGCCAATTTCCTTTGCAAAGGCGCTCTGCGATCCCGCACGGTCTACCATCTTTTGTAGCAACATAACCACTTCATCGCGAGTCATCGCCAAGCATTGTAAGCACAGAAGGTTGATTTGTCAAGTACGATCTTTCGAGTGCTGAATCGTCGCTGTGTAGCGGCGACTCAACGTGCAATCAGGAGACTGCTGAAGTGTTTGAATGCGTTTGTTCTGACATGTACGTGACTCGGCAACTGCATTACGATTTCCTGCGACAAGGTAAGAAACTGTCGTACACGTTTTGGCGTGTATCGGCAGTTTTTTGTTGGACATGCTCGACTGAAAACTGACGCGTGAGTTGGAAATATATTTTCCAACGGGCGGGTACTCTCAAGATAGAACCCGATCTTGGGAGGTACCCGATGGCGCGATTGTTTGCAGGCGAAAAGGATTGCAAGTCGGACAATATTTTGCGCGTGCTGCAATCTCACGACTTTGGACTACGCGAGAGTGAATTGGCAGATTTTTTGAAATGGGATCGGCGGACGGTCAACAACTATCTGCGTGATTTGCAAGCGCAAGAACAGGTTCACAAAGAGGGACGACTGTGGTTTGCCGAAGAATAGCGCGTGGAAAAACTCATTGCACTAATTTTCCAACTGCAGAATAGAATAAGAATAGAGGAATCACGATGCCCAAAATAGATCAAGCCACCTACGAAGATCGCAAGATGCGCGTGTTTTTGACGTTGCGCCGTTATCCGAACGGGTTGACTGAAGCCGACCTGGAACAAGACACTGGCTTGAATCGTCGCACGCTCAACAACTATTTGCGCGCGTTAGAGACGGAAGGCAAGATTTACAAGGACGGCTTGACCTGGGCAGCCTTACCCTTCGATGAACTGCGCCTACGCCAATTTGAACTCTCGCCCGAAGAAGCGATGACGTTGTATCTGGCGACGCGCTTGCTCGCCAAGCAGCACGACAAGCGGAACGAACCTGCCGAAACTGCGCTGATGAAACTCGCAGCGGCGTTGAAGACGAACAAGATCGCAGGGGATGAAATCCATCAAGCCGCGCAAGAACTGGCGCAACGTCCGCAACAAGGCGAGTACGATCTGGTTTTTCGCGCGGTGATGCAAGCGTACATCTATCGCCGCATGCTCCGCATCACGTACGAGCCGCTGAATCGGAAAGCATTCGAGACGGATTTTTCGCCGTACCTCATCGAGCCGTCGGCGATTGGATTCACGACGTACGCGATCGGTCACAGCAGTATTGTCAACGCGACGCGAACGTACAAACTGGAACGCATCAAAGCGGCGGCGCTGACGCGGCAAGAGTACGTCATCCCGCGCGAGTTTCGCGGCTTGGATGTGCTGAAAAGCGCGTGGTCGGTGATCTACGGCGAGAACTTGCTCACGGTTGTCTTACGTTTCAGCCCGAACGTTCGCAAGCGCGTCGAGGAAACGCGCTGGCATTTTTCCGAAGCGAAGCGCGACGACCCCGCCAAGCCAGGTTATTTGCTGTGGCAAGCGCAAGTCGCAGACACGACGGATATGCTGCCGTGGGTGCGCGGCTGGGGCGCGGATTGTGAGGTGGTGGAGCCGAGGGAGTTGCGGAACGCGCTTACGCGTGAGGCGCGGGAGTTGGCGGAGATGTATAAGGTGATGGAGGCGGGGAAAAATCAGATTCAATATTATGCCCATTCCAAAAAAGGAAAAGACAAATCCGAATGGCAACCATTGATCGCACATTTGACGAACTCGGCAAATTTAGCCGAGAAGTTTGGCGCAGATGCAGGAATCTCCGAACTGGCGCGCACGGCGGCTTTGATACACGATCTTGGTAAATATTCCAAAGCATTTCAAGCGCGGTTGGATGGTTCGCCGCGCAAGGTAGATCATGCCACGGCGGGAGCGAGGGAAGCCACAAGTCTATTCAACCAAAATCAAAATCAAAGATGGCTTGCCACAATGCTGGCTTATTGTGTTGCAGGACATCACACGGGACTGCCAGATTTCGGCAGCGCGATTGATGTAGAAACCGATGCCACGTTGTCGACTCGGCTTGACCCAAACAAAAAGACACTGGAAGATTTCAGCGCGTACAAAACTGAATTAGACCTTGCCACATTGACTCTGCCTCCCAACTTGAAAATCCGTCCCGACAAAGAGCGCCCAGGATTTTCGCTCGCCTTTTTCACGCGGATGTTGTACTCCACATTGGTAGACGCGGACTTTCAAGAAACTGAAACCTACATGAACGACGGCGAAAAGCCGCGCGGTGAATATCCAAGCATTGAAGAATTGTGCCAGAAATTCAATACCCATTTACGGAAATTCGACAACCCCGAAGGCGACATCAACAGAAAGCGGACAGAGACCCTGAAAACTTGTATCGCGAAAGCCGATTCTGAACAAGGATTCTTCACGCTCACCGTTCCAACGGGCGGCGGCAAGACGCTGGCTTCGATGGCGTTTGCGTTGAATCACGCGGTCAAGCATGGACTGAAACGGATCATCTACGTCATTCCGTTTACTACCATCATCGAGCAAAACGCGGGTGTGTTTAAAGAATGTTTGGGCGAGCAAAATGTCCTTGAACATCATTCCAACTTCGATTGGAATCCGATGCGGGAAGCTAGTCCAGAGTCCGCCGACAATGAGACAAACGATGTCTTGAGTAAACTAAAATTGGCTTCGGAGAATTGGGATATTCCGATTGTAGTCACGACCAACGTGCAATTCTTCGAGTCGTTGTTTGCCAACAAATCCTCGCGGTGCCGCAAACTGCACAACCTTGCCAAAAGCGTCATCATTTTTGACGAAGCGCAAATGTTGCCGCGTGAATATCTAGATCCTTGTATGTTAGCAGTGAAAGAGTTGGTTCAGAACTACGGCGCGAGCACGGTCTTTTGTACGGCGACACAACCCGCGTTGGACAAGCGTCTGCCTGGCGTGAAATTCATAGACCTGGTTCCCGATTCGCAAGCGTTGTTCGATTTCTACAAACGAGTGCAGATCAAGAATCTTGGCAAGGTCCCAGACGCTGAGTTGATTGAAAAGATGAATGCTCATCCGCAGGTACTGTGCATTGTCAACACGCGCCGACATGCCAAGGGGCTATTTGACGGTCTTACGGGTGAAGGTAGTTTCCATCTTTCCACGCTGATGTGCCCCGCGCATCGCAAAGAAAAATTACTGGAGATTCGGAAACGACTCAAAACAGCGCAAGCTTGCCGCGTGATTTCTACCCAGGTGATGGAAGCGGGCATTGATGTTGATTTTCCTGTTGGCTTTCGCGCTCTCGCTGGATTGGACTCTATCGTCCAGGCGGCAGGACGTGTCAACCGAAACAAGAATAATCCGATGGGAGATGTGTTCGTCTTCGCGCCTGAAACACCGTTCATCAAAAAAACACCCGCGTTCATCAAGCAAGGCGCGAGCGTGGCGGAGAGCATCCTGCGGGATTACGCTGACAACCCTGATTCCATTCAGGCAATCAACGCATATTTCTCAATGCTCTACAATCTTCAAGATAGCGGAGCATTCGACGCGAAAAAGATTCTTTCGTTTTTCGACAAGCAGACAGGCGAATTGGATTTCGATTTCAAAACAGCGGCAGAGAATTTCAGGTTGATTGAAAACAATCAGGTCGCCGTTGTCATTCCTTATAAGGACGAGGCGAGAGAAATCCTTGAACAGGCGCGTTATCATCCCTACCCATTCAAGTTCGCGAGACAGTTGCAAACATACACCGTCAACATTTATCAAAACGAATTTGAAAAATTACAAAGCAAAGGAGTGATTGAAACATGTAACGAAACCTATCAAGTCCTTACTGTGGCTGGCATGAAAGAGTTTTACAATGAGAACACGGGGCTCGTCCTTCCTGCCGATGTCGGCGGTGAGGCGGTGTTCTTCGACTAGAAAGGAGGTTCACCCTATGGGCTACGGAATCAAAATCCGAGTGCGTGGCGAGTATGCCCTGTTTACCCGCCCTGAAATGAAAGTGGAGCGTGTGAGTTACGACATCATCACGCCTTCGGCGGCACGTGGAATCATCGAAGCGGTGTACTGGAAGCCAGCCATCCGCTGGGTGATAGATAAAATCCACGTGTTGAACGGAATCGAGTTCACTAACATTCGGCGCAATGAGGTAAGCGAGAAGGCGTCCGAAAGTGAAGCACGGCGGCGGATGAACGGCGCAACTGATCCATTTTATTTGTCCGCAACAGACGCCCGCCAACAACGCGCCGCGCTCGTGCTGAAAAACGTGGATTACATCATCGAAGCGCACTTCAAATTGACCGACAAGGCAGGCGCGGAGGACACAGTTGAAAAGCACTACAACATTATCCTGCGCCGCTTGCGCAAGGGACAGCATTTCCACGCGCCTTGTTTGGGAACGCGCGAGTTTGGCGCAAAGGTGGAATTGATCGAAGATGATGCGCCAATGCCGCCAAGCCCGCTTGGAAATCTGGAGTTGGGTTGGATGTTAGACATTATTAAAAATAGGGATAAAATGTATGCATGACCAAATACACCGAGTTGAAACGAGACCGCCGCAAGTTTCTTGCGCTGACCGGATTAACCCTCAAAGAGTTCCAAGCACTATTGCCCGCA
>VGOB01000031.1 GCA_016865935.1 Chloroflexota bacterium
TTCAAATTAGGTCGGAAATCAGTCAACCGATGGCATCTCAGGGACTCGTCACGTTCAAGAGCCTATCAAAATGGACGGTCCGCCACTTGACGTAACGCCAAAGGGTGAATTACGCATAATCGGTTCAATTCATTGCTGATGACTATTTACAAGAAATGTCATTTGCAAAAGGGCAATTTGATATTTTGATTGCGCTCTATGCGGGCGGCATTGCCCATGCTTGCAAAAAGTATTTGAAAACTGGCGGCATTCTTGTCACGAATAATTTTCATAAGGACGCAGAAAACGCCGCCCTTGACGATGAATATCAATTAATTTCTGTATTGCATCGCAACAAGAAAACCTATGCTCCAGTTCACAAGGATTCAAAACATCTGGTAGATTCTTTGAAAAAAGCAAACGTCACAAAATATATTAGACAGACATCTCAAGGCATTGAATACACAGAACCAGATGACTATTTTATTTTTAGAAAACGCAATGCAAAAGAAAGGCTCGCAACCCCAAAAGCGGGCTAACAAAGCGTGCACCTGACGTGTGGGATTCTGCGGCATTTTCAGGCATTTTTCTGGCTTCGAGTTTTTTCTGCTCCCAAACAGAGTCCACGCCCGCCCACACGCAGGTAACGCAAGCCGTTAGACCCCTTCGTGCAAAATAATCTCATCTTTTTATATCGGGTAAAATCAGGCAATGATGAATCAAGAACTTGCATACACCGAAATTGAAAAACTAATTACGAATTTCAAGAATATGCCCACCGCCCAGCGCAAAGGCTTGAATGAAATGCAAACGCGGCTTGGGTATATTTTGCCGATGTTCAAGGCTCTTGGTTGGGATACGAGCAATATCAACGAAGTCAGCCCCGAAGAAAAAGTATCGCGTGGTTGGGTGGATTTTTCTTTTCGTGTTGGCAATGTTCCGCGCTTCTTTTTGGAAACGAAGAGAGCAAATGAAGATTTGAACGACCCGCGATGGGTACAACAAGCGATTGATTACGCATGGACAAAATCAGTAACTTGGGCTTTGCTTTCAGACTTTGAAGGCTTGCGAGTTTTCAATGCCGAATGGAAAGAGAGCGACCCATTCCGCGCACAATTTTTTGAGTTTGGTCTTGATGATTACCTGAAAGACTTTGAAAGATTGTGGTGGCTTTCAAAACAAGAGACAATTTCCCGCAGGCTTGATATTGAAGCGGAAAAAGTCGGGCGGAAAATCAAGCGTTTGCCCGTTAGTCAAAATTTATTCGATGACTTGAAAAGATGGCGTGAAAATCTTTTCAAGAATTACAAGGCTTTCAATCTTGGCTATTCTGCCGCCCAAATTGATGAATCTGTTTTACGACTTTTGAATCGTCTAATTTTTATCCGCACAGCGGAAGATAGAGAAGTTGAAGAAAATCGCTTGCAATCTCTGGTTCGGGTTTTGAAAGATAAAAAACAAATCCAAACGCTTGACCGAGAATTAGCGAGTCTTTTTCGTGAATTGGACGGCGTGTATAACTCCGAATTGTTTGCAAGGCATTTTTCAGAAGAGTTACAAATTCCGCCAACGGAGTTGCAAGAAATAATTAACGGGTTGTATGAAAAGAATTACACGCGCTATAACTTCAATGCTCTTGAAGCGGACGTTTTAGGCACAGCGTATGAACAGTATTTAGGTCATATTGTCGCAGAAGGCGAAACCGAAACACATGTAGAAGAAAAGCGAACAAAGCGAAAATCACAAGGCATTTATTACACGCCTACTTTTGTAACAAAATACATCGTTCAGCAAACCGTAGGAAAGTATCTTGACGATAACGGGTACAACCCATCGAAGCCGCCGAGAGTCTTGGATATGGCTTGTGGTTCTGGTTCGTTTTTGATTGAAGCCTTTGACGTTATTGACGATTTTGTAGCCAAACAACGCGGACAGGCGCAAAAAGGCGAAGTAGATTTTTATGATAGAGCAAGACAATTAGAAGTTTTGCAAAATTGTATTTTTGGCGTGGACAAAGACAAGCAAGCCGTAGAAGTGGCGCGTTTGAATTTGCTCTTGCGCGGTTTACATTCACGCGAGAAATTACCAATGCTGGAAAGTATTGTTAATGCTGACAGCCTGCAAAACGAAACCTATCCTTTCCATTTTTCAAAGATAATGCAAGACGGTGGTTTTGATGTCATTATTGGAAATCCACCTTATGTAAGGCAGGAAACGCTAGGCGAAGAATTCAAAACTTATGCCAAAGAAAACTTTGAAACCTTCGCTGGAACTGCGGATTTGTATGTTTATTTCATTGAACAAGCGCATAAATTATTGAAGCCAAACGGCTTGTTTGGAATGATTGTTTCAAATAAATGGATGAAGTCTAGTTACGGGAAAGCCTTGCGTGAATTTTTAGCCCGTGAAAGCACTCTTTTAGAAATTATTGATTTTGGAGAATTACCAGTTTTTGAAAATGCTGCTACTTTTCCAGTGATTATTATTACTCGCAAAGCAAAAGTAGAAAGTCAAAAATTCTTGTTTGCCCCAATCAAAAGGCTAGATTTCGATTCCTTGCCTGATGAAGTTCAGAGCGTAGGTGTTCAACTAAGCGGAAATTCCGTTCAAGGCGAAAATTGGAATCTGTCTAGCAACGATTTTCAAGATATTGTCAGCAAAATACAAAAGGCAAGCATACCGCTTACAGAATATGCGGGAACAGATATTCTTCGCGGTCTTGTAACTGGACTTAATGAAGCCTTTATAATTTCTGCTGATACAAGAAAAAGAATTTTAGAGACTGAGCCGCAAAGCCAAGAGTTTATAAAACCGTTTATTGTCGGTGATGATGTTCGGAAATATCTTATAAACTACAAAGGCAAGTATTTGATAAGAATTCCTAAAGGTTGGACAAATGCAAACAAAGGTAAAGCCAACGGCGAACAATGGTTCAAGAAAAATCACCCTGTTTTAGCAAAATATCTTTTCCAATTTGAAGATAAAGCCAACCAGCGACTCGACAAAGGCGATTACTGGTGGGAATTACGCGCTTGTGATTATTACGATGAATTTGAAAAACCTAAAATAATCTATCCTGATATTGCAAAAGAAAGCCGAGTAACTTTTGATAACAGCGGTTTTTATTTTAGCAACACGGTTTATTTCGTTCCATCAAACGACCTTTATTTATTGGCTGTTTTGAATTCAAAGTTGATATTTTCATATTTCAAAAAAATAGCCTCTGTTTTAGGCGACCCCGACAAAGGCGGGCGATTGCGATGGTTTAAACAAGATGTAAATAAACTTCCTATTCACAGGATAGACTTTGATAATCCCGTAGAAAAATCTATTCATGGTGAAATTGTTGCGCTGGTTGAAAAAATACTTTCTTTGCAAAAAGAACGTCAAGCCGTGCGCCCCGAAGATAATTTAGACCATGCAAGAAACCTTGACCGCCAAATAAAAGATGTTGATTCTGAAATTGATAAAAGAGTCTTCAAGTTATACGGTTTGAATGATGAAGAAGTAAAAACTGTGGAAGCGAAGTAGTAAAATGGGTTCAGGTCTTTTAATGGCAAAGAGTCTTGCAGGTCAAGGGCGGGGTCTAACAAAGCGTGCACCTGACGTGTGGGATTCTGCGGCATTTTCGAGCATTTTTCTGGCTTCGAGTTTTTCCTGCTCCCAAACAGAGTCCACGCCCGCCCACACGCAGGTAACGCAAACCGTTAGGCAGGTCCTTGCGCAAAAATAACCTGCTGGTGAAAATATGGGATGGGAAAACCTTTTTCATGGCACTAATCATTTTCGACTTTGACGGTGTTCTTGCAGATACTCTGGATGACTTGATTCGGTTTGGTCGGGAAGTTTGTGATGAATTAGGCGTACAGCACGCTGTCAAAAAAGAGGATCTAAGCCATCTTGAGAATATGTCCTTTGCCTCATTCGGGCGGGCATGCCAAGTCCCTGAACATCTTGTAGATGAGTTTGTCCAAAGTTGTTTGAAGCGCTTTGCCGCAAAGAAATCCCCGCCTGCCATTTTCAATGGGTTGAGTCCTATTATCAGAAATTTTGCTAGCAACAACAAACTTGCCATTATCACAACGAATTCATCGCAAAATGTAAATGCTTTTCTTGTCGAACACGGTTTAGATGAATGTATTCAAGCAGTGTATGGAGTAGATATTCCTGGTTCCAAGGCACAGAAAATATCAATTGCGCAGAATCAGTTTTCAGCAGACCCAAAACTAGAATCGGTGTTTATGATCGGCGATTCGTTAAGTGATATTCGTGCAGCAAAAGAGGCATCTGTCACGAGTATAGCGGTAACTTGGGGGCATCAGAGTTTAGAATATTTGCTTAGCGGCGATCCCGATTATGTAGTTGATTTTCCCCACGATCTCATTGAGATTATTATTCCGAAATAAGGAGGAATTAAAATGGCATACGTAATTGCAGAACCGTGCATCGGCAACAAAGACACCGCTTGCACGGCAGTTTGCCCGGTAGACTGCATTCATCCGAAAAAAGATGAATCGCTCTACGAACCGGTGCAGCAACTCTACATCAATCCGGACGAATGTATTGACTGCGGCGCGTGTATGCCGGAATGTCCCGTCGCCGCGATTTTCCCAGAATCGGATCTGAAAGCGGAGTGGAAATCGTTTGCGGAAAAGAACCGCGATTGGTTCGCGTTGAGCGCGGCGGATTTCCAAGCCAAGTACGGCTCGGCTGGCAAATCGTAAATATTTTCAATTTTTGATTTTCGATTTTCGATTGGGCGCACTCATTTGGCGCGCGATCGGTCAATCGAAAATCATCAATCAAAAACGCGTCCTGAGCGAAGGCGAAGGATCGAAAATTGGAGTTGGCTATGCTCAATCAAATCGCCAAGTATCGGCAGATTGTGACGCTGGCGGACGGGACGCGCGTTCTTTTTCGCCCGCTCGTGCCGGAAGATCGCGCCGCGCTGATCGCGCTGTTCGAGCCGATCGGTCCGGACGATTACAAATTGATGCGGAACGACGTGCGGAACCGCGAACTCGTCGGCGCGTGGGTGGACAATTTGGATTACAAAAAAGTCCTGCCGCTCGTCGCCGTCGTGAACGACCGCCTCGTCGGCGACGCGACGCTGCATTTTCGCGCGGGCCCCGGACGCCACATCGCCGACGTGCGGATTTTTATGTCCAAAGAATTTCGGCGGCGCGGTTTGGGCACCGTGATCTTGCGCGCGCTGATTGACATCGCGCGCAAGTGCGGCGTCCAGCAACTCGTCGCCGAAGTCGTTGCCGATCAAGTCAAGGTGATCAGCGCGTTCAAGGCGTTGGGCTTTGAGCAGCGCGCCACCTATCCTGATTATTTTATGATGCCCGACGGCGAAACGCACGACGTCGTCGTGCTGATTCTGCCATTGGCGCACAAGCGCGAAGAATTCTAAGGAATTTTCGATTTTCGATTTTTGATTTGTGGTGATTCGAAATCCAAATCGAAAATCGAAAATCGAAAATCGAAAATCGAAAATTGGAGGGAATATGTCACGTTACATCGCTACATCCGCGATCCGCGGCGCGACCAACGCCGCGCGCGAAGCGGACGCACTGTTGCAAAAAGCACTGCAAGAAAAAGGCGCGGATGCCAAAGTCGGTTTTCCAAATACCGCGTACTTTTTGCCGACGATTATGGGCTTGACCGGACGCAAAGTCGAAACGGTGGGCGATCTGGTGCCGGTGGTGGAGCAGATCAAATCCTATTTGCATCCCGCCCCCGCGCGCGCGCGCTGGACGCCGTACCTGGGCGAAACGCTCGACAGTGGAATCGCGACCTTGCTTGCCACGGAAACGATCCAAGCGCTGCGCTTTCTCTACGGCGATCAGCCGGAAAAATTTCCCGGCTTTCAGTTGGCGCAAAAAAGCGAAAGCAGTAATGGCGGCGGGTACTTGAACGGACCGATTGACGATATTCAATTGCGGTCGTGGGGCATCCAACTCGTGGACGGGCGGATGCCCGGTTTTGCCGCCATCGTCGGCTGCGCGAAATCGAACGAGGTCGCGGTGAAAATTATCCGCGAACTCCAGCGCCGCAACATTCTCACCTTCCTGTGCGGCAACGTGAACGGTCGTTCGATCATTCATCAGCTGCAAGAAGAAGGCGTCGAGATGGGGTACGATACATTCATCGTCCCGTTCGGCACCGATACGCTCTCCGCGATTTACGCGATCGGTTTTGCGACGCGTTCCGCGCTCACTTTCGGCGGAATGAAGGGCGGACAATCGCGCGAGATTTTGCTGTACAACAAAGCGCGCGTGTTCGCGTTCGTCCTCGCGCTGGGCGAAGTGGACGATCTGAAATACGCCGCCGCCGCGGGCGCGATCTCCTACGGCTTTCCCGCGATTGCCGATACCGTCATTCCCGAAATTCATCCGACCGGCGTCACGCAGTACGAACACGTCATCTCGATGCCGTTCAACGAAATTTCCGGCAAGGACGATTTGGAGCGCGCCGAAAAATTGGTGCAACGCTGTATCGAAGTGCGCGGCGTCAAGATCAAAATGACCGAGGTGCCGATCCCGGTACCCTACGGCTCGGCGTTTGAAGGCGAGGTCGTCCGCAAAGCCGATTTGCGCTTCGAGTCCGGCGGCAAGCACTCGCGCGCGTTCGAGTATCTCTACTCGTTGCCGATGGAAAAAGTGGAAGACGGCAAAGTGACCGTGCTGGGTCCTGATTTGGATCAAGTCGAAGAAGGCGGGCACCTGGATGTTGGTATCGTCGCCGAAGTGGCGGGGCGCAAGATGCAAGAAGATTTCGAGCCGGTGCTCGAACGCCAGATTCACCACTTTGTCAACGGCGCGTCCGGCATTCAACACGTCGGTCAGCGCGATATCACCTGGATTCGCATCAGCAAAGCCGCGTACGACAAAGGATTCCGGCTGGGCGACATTGGCAAGATTTTGCACGCGCGCTATCACGCCGATTTTGGCGCGATCGTGGACAAGATTCAGGTGACGATTTACACGAATCAAGCCGACGTGAACACGATGCTCCAAGTCGCGCGCGATGCATACGGCAAGCGCAACGTCCGGCTCGCGAATATGGTGGACGAGCAAGTGGACGAGTTTTATTCCTGCACGTTGTGCCAATCGTTCGCGCCGAATCACGTCTGCGTCGTTTCGCCGGAACGTGTCGGTTTGTGCGGCGCGTACTCCTGGCTCGATTGCAAGGCGAGTTTCCAGATCAATCCAACCGGTCCCAATCAACCGATTCCGAAAGGTCCCGTGATCGATCCGGTCAAGGGGTACTGGAAAGGTCCCGTGGATTTCGTCTACCAGAATTCGCATCAACAAGTCGAAAACGTTTCGATGTACTCGATTATGGAAAATCCGATGACCGCGTGCGGTTGTTTCGAGTGCATCGTGATGGTGATTCCGGAAGCGAACGGCGTGATGGTGTTGTCGCGCGAAGATACTTCGGTGTCGCCCGCCGGGATGACGTTCAGCACGCTCGCGGGTATGGCGGGCGGCGGCTTGCAAACGCCGGGCATTATGGGCGTCGGCAAGTACTATCTCACGTCGAAAAAATTCCTCTTCTCGGACGGCGGGTTCAAGCGCATCGTTTGGATGTCGTCCGTCTTGAAGCAGACGATGCCGGAGGAATTGAAAGCGGCGGCTGCGTTCGCTGGCGCGCCGGAACTGCTCGATCAGATCGCGGACGAAACGATTTGCACCGAAGTGCCGGATCTCGTCGCGTATCTGGAATCGAAAGCGCATCCGGCGCTGACGATGGATCCGATGATGTAACGCGCGACCGCAGACAGCCGACCGCCGACTGTTGTTATCCGCGCGCGGTCGGCGGTCTGCCGTCGGCGGTCATTTGCAGACGAGGTTCACTATGCCCAAACTAGTCCGCGACCTGATGAAGATCGGCGTGCCGACGTGCGAAGCGGATGCGCGCTTGAACCAGGTCGCCGAAATTATGGCGCGCGATAACGCCGACGCGGTGATCGTGATGGACGAGTACGGCGCGTGCGGCGTCGTCTCGCAAAGCGATTTGGTCAAAGCGTTTCCGCGCAACTGGGAACTGCTCACCGCGAAAGAAGTAATGTCCGAGCGCGTCGTCAGCATTTCGCCGGACACCGCCGCGATTGCCGCCGCGCATTTGATGATGGACGAGCGCGTGCACCAACTGTTCATTATGCACGAGCATCCCGGTCCGTCGCGTCCCAGCGCGTCGATCACGATGCGCGCGATCGTCCGCGAAATGGCGGGCTTGCCGCCGGAGCGACCGGCGATGCCGGACAAGTCCGTCGCGAAGAAGAAATGACCAGGAGACGAGGTGACAAGGAGAAAATTTTTGTAACTGCTCAGCCCATTGTCATGCTGAGCGAAGCGAAGCATCTCGCTAATCGCGAATTGCGAGATTCTTCGTCGCAAAAACCGCTCCTCAGAATGACAGCCTGAGCAGTTACAAATTTTTCCTTGTCACCCTGTCACCTTGTCTCCGGGTCTTGGAAATGTAAGATGACTCAATCACCCGAAAAACATTTCAGCCAACGCACGACCAACTTTTTGCTTGGTGCATCCATCGTCATCCTCCTCGCCGCGCTGTTGATTCGCTATCTGACGCCCGCGCCGCAAGAAGGCGTGCTCGCGCTGATGGGCGTCGGCGTGTTTTTGTTTTTGCTCGTCGCGTTCGATCAACCAAGTGAGTCAACTAGGGATTAGTGACTAGTCAACTAGTCTGACTAATCACCAATTGACTAATTGACCAATTGACTAAACTACGGAGGGAGTAATGCCAGTCACAGTTGAAGTTCCAAAAGAAAAGTACGGCGGCAAAGTACGCGAAGTGGTTATTGGCGCAACCAAAGATCAAGGCGGCACGCGTTCCAAAGCCATCACCATTGGCGGCGAAGCGGCATTGCCGTTTATGCACTTTGAAGGCGCGATTCCGCATCCGCCCGCCATCGCGATCGAAGTGCAAGATCGCAAACCCAGCGATTGGTCGCCGGTCGTGCTGGACGCGTGGAAAGAGGTCGCGGACGATCCGGTCAAGTGGGCTAAAGCCGCCGAAGCCGCCGGCGCGGATTTGATCTTGCTCAAACTCAACACCACGCTCGCCGACGGATCGCCCAACACGCCCGCGAACGCGAAAAAAGTCGTGCGCGATGTGTTGAACGCGACCGGCTTGCCGTTGATGGTCTTTGGGCCCGGGCAAGCCGAACTCGACAACGAGTTGCTCGTCCCGGTCGCCGAAGAAGCCAAAGGCGAGAAAATCGTGCTCGGCGTCGCCGAAGACAAGAACTATCGCACGATTGTCGCCGCGGCGATGGCGAACGATCACGTCGTCAACTCGCGCACGCCGATGGACGTGAATCTGGCGAAGCAACTCGTGATCTTGATTCACGATATGGGCTTGCCGCTCGAACGCGTCTTGATGGACCCCACAACCGGCGCGCTCGGCTACGGCATCGAGTACGGCTACTCGGTGATGGAACGCCTGCGCCTCGCCGCGCTGCAAGGCGACGGAATGACGCAACAACCGATGGTCGTCACGCCCGGCGAAGAAGCGTGGCGCGTCAAAGAATCCAAGGTTGGTACGGATGTCCCCGCGATGTGGGGCGATTGGAAAGAGCGCGCGATTCATTGGGAGACGCTCACCGCCGCGTCACTCGTCGAGACCGGCGCGGACATTCTGGTCTTGCGCCACCCGGAAGCGGTCAAGCGCGTAAAAGAAATGATCGCGCAACTAATGAGCCAGACTCGATGAGCCAATTGTCCAATGTGCCAATGAGCCAATTAAACGCCCAGCCGAAATTTGGTTCATTGGCAATTGGTTCATTGGTAAATTAGGAATTGATATGGCAACACCGAACGAATACGAACGTATGGCAGAAACGATTCAGACGATCAGCCACTATGCCGAAATTTACCACAACGGCAAAGTGGATCTCGTCTCGTACGACGGCGAGACCGTCATCGTGCACCTTGGCGGCGCGTGCGAAGGGTGTCCCCTGATGCCCTGGACACTGCACCGCGTCATCGAAAGCACGGTGCGCGATCTTTTTCCGAAAGTGAAAGAAGTGAAAGCCGTGTAAGGACAGTATTCAGTATTCGGTATTCAGTGTTCAGTCAACTGAATACTGAACACTGAACACTGAACACTGATTACCGACCCAGGAGGGAAAATGGACGCGAAAACTAGTTGGGAAACGTTCTTCAAAATGATGATTATGGAAGAGCACGGCGCAAAAAAGAAATACGAAATGGCGATGAACCTCGCCGCCGACAATCCCCAACTCCAAAAAGTCTTCGAGCGTTTTATGCAGGAAGAAGCAGTGCACGCGCAACTGCTCGAAGCGGAACTGATGAAACTAGAGAAAAAAGGCATCTAGTCAATTGGTGACTAGTAATTAGTGATTGGTCAACTAGTTGACTAGTTACTAATTGACCAATCACTAATTGACTAGGCGACTGACCCAGGAGGAAACAATGGCACTCACCGGACTACAGATTTATAAATTGCTCCCACAAACCAATTGCAAGGAATGCGGTTTCCCCACCTGCCTCGCGTTCGCGATGAAACTCGCCGCGAAGCAAGCGGAACTCAAGGCGTGCCCGTACGTCAGCGAAGCATCCAAGTCGCAACTGGAAGCCGCGTCGCAGCCGCCGATCCGACTGATTACGCTTTCGACCGATGGACGCAAAGCCGTCGCCGGAAACGAAATCGTCTTGTTCCGCCACGAAAAAACTTTCTTCAATCCCGCGCCGATTTTTGTGCGCGTCAAGGACACGGACGCCGACCTCGCCGCCAAAGCGAAAGAGATGAACGCGTTCGCGGTGGATTACGTCGGCATCAAGTTGCAACTCAGCGGCGTTGCGATTGAAAACGCCTCCGGCGACGCGAACAAATTCGCGGCGGCGGTTGACGCAGTGCGCGGCGCGAGCGATTTCCCGCTGATCTTGATCGCCAAAGACCCCGCCGCCTTTGAAGCCGCGATGGCGAAAGCGAAAGGCGCGGTGCCGCTCTTTTACGCCGCCGACGCGTCGAACGTTGCTGCGCTGGCAGCCGTCGCGAAAAAATTCAACGCGCCGCTCGCGGTCAAAGGCGACGGACTCGACGCGACCGCCGCGCTCGCCGAACAAGCCAAAGCCGCCGGAATCGAAGACATTGTGATCGATCCGGGCGCGCGTGATTTCCTCGGCACGCTGACACTCGCGACCCAGATTCGCCGACTCGCGGTCAAAAAGAATTTCCGCGCGCTCGGTTATCCGGTCATCACGTTCCCCGGCGAAGGCGTTTCGTCGGCAGACGAAGAGCTGGTGCTCGCCGCGCAACACATCGGCAAGTACGCCGGCTTCGTCGTGCTGGATCATTTCACTCCGGCGAGCGCGTACGCGTTGCTCGTCTTGCGCCAGAATATTTACACCGATCCGCAAAAACCGATCCAGGTTCAGCCGGGTCTGTACGAAATCAACGCGCCCAAACCCGAATCGCCGGTGCTCGTCACGACGAACTTTTCGATCACGTACTTCTCGATCTCGAACGAAGTCGAAGGCGCGGGCTTGCCGGCGTGGCTGATGGTTGCCGACGCGGAAGGGATGAGTGTGTTGACCGCGTGGGCGGCGGGCAAATTCGACGCCGACCGGATCGCCAAAGCGGTCAAGACGACGAACGTCGAATCGAAGATCAGCCGCAAACGCTTGGTGCTCCCCGGTCACGTCGCGGTGCTGATGGGCGAAGTGGAAGAAGCGCTGCCGGGTTGGCAGATTGACGTGGGTCCTCGCGAAGCGGTGGATGTGCCGGCGTATATGAAGTTAAAACCGTAACCAAGTGTCCAGTATTCAGTATTTAGTATTCAGTGGTCGAGCAAGTCAGACCACTGAATACTGTTCACTGAATACTGAATACTGAGGTTTACTATCGCTACCCAGAAAGTTCACTTCAAGCCAGCCGATATAACGGTCGAGATTCCGCACGGCGCGCTGATTTCGGACGCGGCGCAACTCGCCGGAATTGACATCAACGTTCCGTGCGGCGGGCAAGGTCGTTGTGGACGTTGCGCGGTCATCGTCGAAAGCGGGAACGCGCGGCGGCGCTCGACGATGCGACTGAGCGCGGACGATCTCAAAGGCGGTTACGCGCTCTCCTGCCAAACTGTCGTCGAAGGCGATCTCGAAATTTTCGTGCCGCCGCAAGAAGAGATCACGCGGCACCTCACCACCGAAAAGACCGCCGCCAAAGTCAGCGTCCCGTTCGAGTACGATTGGCGCGTTCATCAAACCGTTGCCAAATATTTCGTCGAGATCGAACCGCCGACGCTGGCGGACAACACCGACGATCTCGCGCGGCTCGAACGCGAACTGGCGCGCGCGTACGATTTGCGCGATCTCGATGCGCCGCTCGCGATTTTGCGGACGCTCGCGCGCACGCTGCGCGATGCGGAATGGCGCGTGACGGTTGTGATCGATCGCGGCGGCGCGCGTCCGCGCATCGTGGATATTTTGCCCGGCGATCAAACGCTGTCGCTCTACGGCGCGGCGGTGGACATCGGCACGACGACGGTCACGGTGTACCTGGTCGATCTGTTCACGGGCGAAGTCGTCGAAACGGCGGCGGATTACAACGGGCAGATCAAGCGCGGCGAGGATGTGATCTCGCGCATCGTCTTCGCGTCCAAAGGCAACGGCTTGGTTGAGTTGCAATCGCTCGTCGCGCAAACGATCAACAAACTCGTTGAGCGCGCGACGCTGCGCCGCAAGTGTAAGCCGCACGAAATTTACAAGATGACGCTCGTCGGCAACAGCACGATGATGCACATCTTGCTGGGTCTGCCGCCGGAGCAAATTCGGCTCACGCCGTACATCACGACGCTCAACCATCCGCCGACCGTGCTGGCGACGGAATTGAACTTGAACATTCATCCCGAAGCGCCCGTGGATTGCTTGCCCGGCGTCGCGAGTTATATGGGCGCGGATATTACGGCGGGCGTGCTTTCGTCCGGCACGCACGACACGGACAAGGTGACGCTCTTTCTCGACATCGGCACGAACGGCGAAATGGTGCTGGGGACGCGCGAGTGGCTGGTGAGTTGCGCGTGCAGCGCGGGTCCGGCGTTCGAAGGCGCGGGCGTGTTTCACGGGATGCGCGCGACGACCGGCGCGATCGAAGAAGTGTACATCAACACGCAAACGTACGAGCCGACGTATCGCGTGATCGGCGGCGGCAAAGCGTGCGGGCTGTGCGGTTCCGGGCTGATCAGTTTGATCGCGGAAATGTTTATCACTGGCGTCACCGACAAAGCCGGAAATATCAATCTCACGTTGCCGACGCCGCGCGTGCGAACCGGCGAACACGGCGCCGAGTACGTGATCGCGTGGGCGGCGGAAAGCGATACCGGCGCGGATATTGTGATCACCAAGCCGGATGTGGACAATTTGCTGCGCGCCAAAGCCGCGATTTACGCGGGGTACGTAATGCTCGCGCACAGTGTTGGGATGACGCTGAAAGATGTCGAGCAGATGTTGATCGGTGGTTCGTTCGGGCAGTACCTTAACATCGAAAAGGCAATCGAGATTGGCTTGCTGCCGGATTTGCCCTGGGAGCGTTTTCATTTCTTGGGGAACACCGCGGCGCGCGGCGCGTATATGGCGCTCTTGCGCCGCGACGCGCGCGACGACATCGCCGCGATTGCGAAGAAGATGACGTACTTGGAACTTGCGGCGGACAACGCGTTCAACGATCAATTTATGGCGGCGCTGTTTTTGCCGCACACAGACCTGACGCAGTTTGAGAGTGTGAGGAAGGTGTTGCAAGCCGCCGAATAAATTCGGCGGCTCAGCAGCCCAAATCGGCTCAAGCCGATTGGAAATGTGGCTAGCCCGATTCATCGGGCTTGCGCCTGATGAGCCGTGCGATTGATCGCACGGCGTTGATGGCGGCGGACAACGCGTTCACGGAACAATTTATGGCGGCGCTGTTTCTGCCGCATACGGATATGGCGCAGTTTGAGAGTGTGAGGAAGGTGTTGGAAGGGCAGGACGCGGAGGCATAGAATTCTCAAACGGTGGAGGTCACTGAGATGGACAAACAGTTGGAGGAGTACCGTAATCTTCTCGTTGCTGCTGAACAAAAAGCCCAGGAGGATTTTGACAAGACCGTGCTTTCGCTTTCGGGTGGCGCGCTCGGTATATCATTTGCTTTCGTGAAAGACATTGTCGGCAACAAACCAATAGCAAATTCCGAGTTTTTGCTATTCTCGTGGATTGCCTGGGGGTTGAGCGTTACATCTGTCCTGATTTCATTTTATTTCAGCCAACAAGCTCTCAGGCAAGCGATAGGACAAGTCGATAGGGGTGAAATCTACAAACAATCACCAGGTGGTTTGTT
Source organism: Chloroflexota bacterium (assembly GCA_016865935.1). GTDB lineage: Bacteria > Chloroflexota > Anaerolineae > UBA4142 > UBA4142 > VGOB01. Next base: position 14,341 of record VGOB01000031.1, read on the forward strand.
CAGTCGCTTAACGGCCATGCTTAATGCAGTGGGAGGGCTGCTGTTCTTGTGTGGGGTAGTCCTCATGGTAATATTCGTTAGCAACAATTTGAGGTGAACCATGGAAAAGAAATTGTGGTTCTTAGCCCAAGAATCTCCTAAGGGAAAACCTTTGGAAGAAGGTTACATCCCACCGCCGCCAAAGCCCAAGCCATTGGAAAGAGGATACGTTCCACCTCCACCACCGAAGCCCGCTGCAGCTCCGAAACCGAAACCGGTTTCACCGAGACCAAAGAAATAAACTGGTTGGGGGATTAGGGTGATTAGAATTCGCGATAGCAAAAACACCCCCCATGGTTAGGGGGAACAGTCTAGCCCGTTGAGGCATCCACCAATACTGGCAGTATTCGGCTGCGTTTGAGCGCATTGTATCTTTTTGAAAACATCTGTCAACGACGCGACGCGGTGCGCTAATGACGCAATACCACTTTCTTGATGATTCGGGTGATCCGGGGTTAAGCGGCGCGGTGACTTCATCAAGTCATCTCGCGGTGGCTATCGTGCAGTTGACCGACACTGCGTCTTTGCGTGAGTTGGCGGATGTTCGGCGGACGTTCCATTTTCCACCAACATTCGAGTTCAAGTACCACAAAACGAAACATCGCCATCGTGTTGCTTTCTTTGAAGCGATCAAGCCCATTCCGTTCCGCGCCCGGGCTGTTGTCGTGGACAAGTCTAACTTGCCGCAAGAATTCATTGGCTTGAAAGGTCAAGCCCTAACAGTTGAATTTATCGCGCGCTTGGTGCTGCGCGCATCGCCGTTGGACATTGCAAATGACATTTTGATCGTTGATGGGAACACGCCTAAATTCATCCGCCAATTGCGGATCAGATTATCGCAAGAATGTCGCAAGACCGATCGTGTTCACCCGTTCAATAAAATCATCAGCCGTGACTCCGGCCGCGAGGATGGACTTCAAGTAGCCGATATGATTGCTGGAGCGGTGCGACAATACGTAATGGGAGTTGAGCGCGAGTACTATCAGGCATTCGCTAGCAAGGTTGTAGATTTGTGGCGCATCCCAGAACGCGGGAAATAAAACACCCCCGACTATCCTCGTGAGAGGAAGGCAGCCACTGGTGGCTACCTTGTCGCCGGGGGCGGGTAAACCAGACGAACTGGTTTATTGTGGCTATATTATACGACTGAATAATATAAATGTCAACCCAAATTTCAACCAACACATTTTCGGTTATCCTCCTCATCGGCCGCCCGGCGGCAGGCAAAAGCGAGATCATTGACTATCTCAAGAAAATGCCCGATGGCGCGCGCTGTGCCAAATTGCATATCGCGCCGTTCGTCGAGATTGACGATTTCAAATGGGTCTGGCAAATCTTTGAGGACGATTTGGTGTGGACGCGCTTGGGGCGCGAACGTCTGCTGACCGATTCAAGACTGTATTTCAAAGACCCGTTCACCTGGAATTTTCTGATCGGCAAGATTGATCTCGAATTTGAAAAATGCTTGGCGCGCGATCCCGATTTTCTCTGCGCGCATACGATCGTGATCGAGTTTGCGCGTGGCGGTGAAAACGGCTTTGCCGAAGCGTTCGCGTATTTGTCGGACGAAATCTTAGAGCGCGCCGCCATCGTCTACGTCAGCGTGCCGTACGCAGAATCGTTCCGGCGCAACCGGCGGCGCGCGCGTGCGGGGCAAGAAGATTCGATCCTGTTCCATTCTTTGCCGGACGAGAAAATGGAGCAGTATTATAAAACGAACGACTGGGAAAAATTGTCGCGCGGGCAGAATCAGGGTATAATCGAAATCAAAGGACACCGCGTTCCGTTCGCCGTGTTCCAGAACGAGCCGGAGCAAACCGACGATCCGGCGAAACTGGGTCCGGCGTTGGAAGAGGTGTTCGGAAAATTGTGGGAAACAAGTAAACAAGTAGATAGGTAAACAAGTAGACCTGTCTACCTGTCTACGCTAGGAGTCATCTTGCAAGATTTAGCACGCGACTTTCTCGCCCAAAAGCGCATCGCCATTGTCGGCGTGACGCGCGATGAAAAGGGCTGGGGACGCACGTTGTACGACGAGTTCAAAAAGCGCGGGTACGATACGTACGCGATCAATCCCGCGCGCGCTCTGCCCAAGATTCAATGCTACGGTAGTCTGCGCGAATTACCAATGAAACCGGACGGCGTTTTGCTGGCTGTTCCGCCGAACGTGACGGATCAAGTCGTGCGCGAGATTGCCGAGCTGGGTATTCCGCGCGTGTGGATGCATCGCAGCGGCGGCGCGGGCGCGGTCTCGGAAGCCGCGATCCAATTTTGCCGCGAGAAAAATATCGCGGTCGTCTACGGCGTTTGTCCGTTTATGTATTTGCAACCGCAAGGATTCGGACACAAGTTGCACTATACATTCGCCAAGTGGTTTGGCGCGCTGCCTCAAGGCGCGTGAGCGAGACAAGGAGACCAGGGGACACGGAGACACGGAGAATTTTCTCCTTGCCTCCCCGTCTCCTTGTCACCGTGTCTAAAGATATCTCCAAAGGAGGAGCCCAATGTACATTATCGGTGAGAACATTCACATCATCGCACCCAAAGTGAAAGACGCGCTCGCCGCGCGTGACGGCGCGTTCTTCGTTGACCTCGCGCGCAAGCAAATGCAAGACGGCGCGCAGGCGCTCGACCTGAACATCGGACCGCAAAAGAAAGCGGGTCCCGAAGTGATGAACTGGCTGGTGGACGTGATCCACGAAGCGGTCGGCGCCAACGTCACGATCTCGCTCGACACGACGAACCTGGAAGCGATCAAAGCCGGGTTGAAAAAAGTTCCGCGCGGCAAAGCGATCATCAACTCTTTTTCGGCGGAAGCCGAACGCTTGGAAACCGTGCCGCCGATCGCGTTCGAGTACGGCGCGAAACTCGTCGGCTTGACGATGGCGAAGGAAGGCATCCCGGTCAGCGCCGAAGCGCGCGTTTCACTCGCGCTCGAAAAACTCGCGCCGCGCTGCGAAGAAGTCGGTATGCCGCTCGATCACCTCATCGTTGACCCGCTGGTGCTGACGGTGAGCGGCTGCCAAGAGTACGTGCCGCAATGCGTCGAAGCGGTGCGCATCCTGAAGCAATCGGGAATGCCGTTGCTGACCAACGCCGGGTTGTCGAACGTCTCCAACGCCGTTCCGCCCGAAATGCGTCCGCTGATCAATCGCACCTATATGGTGATGTTGATGGCGGTCGGGTTGGACTATGTGATCGCCGATCCGCTCGACAAGAAACTGAAGGAGTTTATCCGCATCGTTGAAGAGCGTGACGAGTCCACGCCCGTCAACAAGCTCGTCTTGACTCTCCACGACCGCACCGCCGCTGGCGAAGAAGTGACGCCGGATGACGTAGACCTGAAAGACTCGGACCAAGTCGCGATCTGGAAGACGATCCAGATCCTGATGAACAAAGTGATCTACGCGCCGTCGTATCTCAACGTCTGATCAGTAGTCAGTCTCCAGCCGTCAGTAGTCAGATCGTCGAATTTTTCTGACGACTGACTACTGACCTCTGACTACTGAACCATCTCAAAGGAGAGTGATTGCAATGGCAGAACAACTGACCAAAGAAGAACTGCTGGCAAAAGCCAAAAAGCCAGCGGAAGACGCGTTACGTCTGCATCCGTTCTATCGCGGCAAGATCGAAACCGCACCCAAATGCCGCATCCGCGATTTCAACGATTTTGCGATCTGGTATTCCCCCGGCGTCGCCGCCCCATGCAAGGCGATCCAAGCCGATCCGGAATTGGTCTATCAACACACCAACAAGTGGAACACCGTCGTCGTCGTCAGCGACGGCACGCGCGTGCTGGGTCTGGGCGACATCGGACCCAAAGCCGGTCTGCCGGTGATGGAAGGCAAATCGCTGCTCTACAAGTACCTGGGTGGCGTGGACGGCTTTGCCTTGACGCTCGACACCAAAGACCCCAACGAGATTATCCGCACCGTCCAGTTGATCCAGCCCGCCGTCGGCGGCGTCAACCTGGAAGACATTTCGCAACCCAAGTGCTTTTACGTCCTCGACACGCTGCGCGCGACGTGCGAAATTCCGATCTGGCACGACGATCAGCAAGGCACCGCGATGGTCACGCTCGCCGGATTGATCAACGCGCTGAAAATCGTCCGCAAGAAAATGAAAGACGTCTCCATCGCCTTCATCGGTTCCGGCGCGGCGAATATCGCATGCAGTCGGATGATCTTTGCGGCGGGCGTACAGCCGGAGAACTGCCGCTTCGTGGACACCAAAGGCATCTTGCACAAAGGGCGCGCCGACATCGAGCAACGCAAAGCCGAGTTCGTGGACAAGTGGAAATTGTGCAACATCACGAACAAGGAAAATCGCCAAGGCAGTATGGCGGAGGCGATCAAAGGCGCGGACGTGGTGATCGCGATGTCGCAACCGGGTCCCGGCACGATCCAGAAAGAATGGATCGCGACGATGGCAAAAGACGCGGTCTGTTTCTGTTGCGCCAACCCGATTCCCGAGATCTGGCCCTGGGAAGCGCAAGAAGCCGGCGCGGTCGTCTTTGCGACCGGGCGTTCCGATTTCCCGAACCAAGTCAACAACTCGCTCGGTTTTCCCGGTATCTTTCGTGGCACGCTCGATGTGCGCGCCAAGACGATCACGGACGAAATGTGCATCGCCGCGGCGGAAGCATTGGCAAAGATGGCGGAAGACAAGGGCTTGCGCCCCGATTACATCATCCCGACGATGGATGAATGGGAAGTCTTTCCGCGCGAAGCGGTCGCCGTCGCGATGAAAGCGCAAGAGCAAGGGATCGCACGCATCAAGATCTCTGCCGAAGAGGAATTCAAGCAAGCGTCTGCGATCATCAAGCGTTCGCGCGAGTTGACGCAAATGATGATGCGCGAAGGATTCATCGGAAAAGCCGATTAGGGGAATAGTGATTAGGCAACTAGTGAATAGTCAATTAGTACCAATCACTAATCACTAATCACCAATGACCCAGGAGAACAAACAATGCTAGACTTGATTATCATCGGCGGTGGACCGGCGGGCTTGACGGCGGCGGTCTACGCGCTCAATAAACGTTTGAACGTCCTGCTGATCAGCGAAGACCTCGGCGGCAAAACCGCCTACGGACTCGACGTGAAGGGCTATGAGGGGCACGAGGTCATTCGCGGCGGTGAGATGATCGAAAAATTCAAACGCCAACTGGAATACCTGAACTTTGCGCGCGAAATCGATCGCGTTAACCACGTCGTGCTGGAAGGCGGCAACTTTGCCGTGTTCACGCAAAGCAGCAAAAAGTTCGACGCGCGCGCAGTGATTCTGGCGACCGGCGCGCTTCCGAAACGGTTGAATGTTCCCGGCGAAAAGCAACTGATCGGCAAGGGCTTGTCGTACTCGGCGATCAGTCACGCGCAACTCTTCATCGAACGCGAACCGGCGATTGTCGGCAGCAATCTGCGCGCGCTGCACGCGGCGGCGGAAATGGCGAACATCGCCAAGCAAGTGCATCTCGTCTTGCCGGAAAAGGGCGAGATTGATTCCGCGTTCGGCAAAAAACTGCGCGCCAATCCCAAAGTCAAAGTGTACGAAGCGCCGTTGAAAGAAGTGCGCGGTACCGATTTCGTCGAAAGCATCGTCGTCGGCGATCAGACGATCAAGGTAGACGGCTTGTTCATCGAAGTCGGGTTGACGCCCGGCTCCAAGTGCGTTGCCGATCTAAACGTCACGGATGTTTACGGACGCATCGCCGTCAACCATCGTTGCCAAACGTCGCACCCCGGCTTGTTCGCGGCGGGTGATGTGACGGATGTGTTCATCGAGCAAGTTCTCGTCGCGATCGGCGAAGGCGCCAAAGCCGCGCTGAGCGCGTACGAGTATCTGTTGAATCAAGGATGAAGGCAGAAGGATGAAGGATGAATTCTTTGGCATCCCTCGGGGTTTTTCATCCTTCATCCTTCATCCCTCATCCTTTAAAGGAGGAATATGACCGCACAACTCATTGATGGGAAAGCTGTTGCCGCGTCGGTGCAGCAAAAAGTCAAAGAAGAAGCCGCGCTGTTGAAAGCCAAGTACAACGTCGTGCCTGGCTTGGCGACGGTCTTGGTGGGCGATAATCCCGCCTCGAAGGCGTATGTCGGTTCGAAACAAAAAATGACGCAGGAACTGGGAATGTATTCGGTCGGCGCGCATCTGCCTGCCGACATTTCGCAAGATGAATTATTGAAAGTGATTCGCGGCTACGGCGCGGATCCGCAAGTCCACGGCATCCTCATTCAATTGCCTTTGCCCGCGCATCTCGATCAAGAAACCGTCCTCAGCGCGGTGCCGTTGGAAAAAGACGTGGACGGCTTTCATCCGATCAACGTCGGACGCTTGGCGATGAAAAACCGCGAGCCGTTGTTCGTGCCCTGCACGCCGTCGGGTTGCATCGTCTTGATTGATTCGGTCGGGACGAAGATCGAAGGCGCGCGCGCGGTGATCTTGGGTCGTTCGAACATCGTCGGCTTGCCTGCCGCGTTCTTGCTGTTGCATCGCAACGCGACGATCACGATTTGCCACTCGCGCACGCAGAACTTGCCCGATGTCGTGCGCCAAGCCGATATTCTCGTCGCGGCAATCGGCAAAGCGCATTTCGTCAAGGCCGATTGGATCAAACCCGGCGCAACGGTGATTGACGTCGGTATCAACGCGATCCCGGACGCGACGAAGAAGAGCGGACAGCGCCTCGTCGGCGACGTAGACTTTGAAAATGTGAAAGAGGTCGCGGGCGCGATCACGCCGGTCCCCGGCGGCGTCGGCCCGATGACGATCGCGATGCTGATGCAAAATACCTGCACCTCGGCAAAGCGCGCGGTGGGGCTGAGCAAGTAAAGCGTGAAACGTGATGCGTGAATTTTTGCTCACGCATCACGTTTTTCTTTTTTGCGTGGCGTGTTCTGTTTGACCTACACCCCTCTTTGTGGTATTATAGCGGCGCAGGGAGAAACAGATTTTCGATCTTGAGGAGAAGAAAATGCAACTACGTGGACAACTCATCGCGGAAACTCCGATTTTCCGGGGCAATGCGCGCAAGACCCTGTTTACCCGTGACGGCGACGGCACCCAACGCCTCGTCTCGCTCGCGGGCGAAATTGCCGGGACTGCGCAAGCCCTGATGGACGCGTTCATCGGACAATCGCGCGATGGCAGGAACATTGGGCTGGTCAACCAACTGTGGCAGCGTTTGTACGGCGAACCGCTGCCCGCCGGTCTCATCACGCGCGTCGAATGTCAATTGCAAAAGGAATCCTATCCGCGCGATCACTTTTTCGATTTGCGGATGGGGCTCCGCCTCGACGAAGATCGCTGGGCGGCGGAAGCGAATGCCAACTACAAGATGGAGACGCTGTACCGCAACGCGATCTTTGATTTCGCGCTGACGGTCAACGACGCCGCGATGCAGAAAGAACAAACCGCCGCGCGGTTGTACGGCGTCCTCCAAGAATTGCGCGAGGGGCGGTTCTGGTTTGGCGCGGGCAAGAGCAAGGGCTTGGGTCGCGTGCGCCTGGAATTGCAAACTCCGCTGCCGCAACCCGCCGCGCCGCCGACGATTCAATCGAGCGCGAATCACTTGCGCCTCACGATCACGTTCAACGCGCGCAATCCCGTCCTGGTCGGCTGGAACTGGGGCAAGGTGGATCCCGAGACGCCCTCGTTCGCCGCGATCGAAGGGCGATTGCTCGTCGAAGCGATGCGCGATCTACCTGAGCCGATTCGCAACCGGCTGGCGATGGTGATCGGCGGACCGATCCTCAGCCCCCAGGATTGGAAACAGCGACTCGCCGAGTACTTGCCGCGCACCTGCGCGGTCTGGCTGCGCGAACGCTCCGCCGCCGAAGCCGAAACCTGGGTGCTGCGCGCGCCCGCGCTAGCCCGGCTAGCCAAAGGCAAATATCCGCTCTCGCAAAAAGTGATTGATCTGGCGCAACCGTTGTGCGATCGATCTTTCCCCGGCGAAGACGCGGCGCGCGCCGCGTTCGAACAGGCGCTGGGCGACAAAGCCAACCAGACCAAGCGCATCCTCGAAGTGATGGAGCGCCAGCGCGCGGCGAGTCACCAACTCAATTCGGCGGCTTGGGTCGAGATGGCGAACGCGCTGGGCTTGGAACCCGCGCTCGAAGCGCGTCTGGCTGCGGCACTGGACGACGAAGCCGCGCTGACCCAGGTTCTCGCCGGCGCGATCAAGCCGGTACTGCCGCGCCTCTATCTCCAGGTGGACCAACAAATCACCCTGATTCAAAGCGACGCCTGGGTGGACGCGGAGATCACGAATCGCGAGCAACACCTCAAGATCAAGACGCTCCTCCAGCAAGGCAAGATCAGCGAGCCGCAGTGGAATGATCGCAATCGCGCGCCCGAAGGCGTTCCGGCGGCGGCGTGGCGCACGTTTCTCGACGAACATCGCCGCGTGCGCTATCAGCACATCATGCACCCCGGCAATCTCCGCAAGAGCATCACGAACGACCGCAACTTTATCGCGTTCCTGCAAGCGCACCGCGAGCGCGCGCGCGTCGAACTGGCGCAGCCGCATCATGTGGATTTTCGCGCGGGCGGACCGTTCAACCGCGAGGTGTCGCGCAAATACGGCAAGCCCTACGACACGATATTTATGCGGATGCTGACGTGGTCGCCTTCGTCGCGGCAAGAAGGCGCGTGGGAAATTTTCGTTCCCGGCAGCACGCTCAAAGGCGCATTTCGCAAACGCGCGTCGCAAGTTCTGAAAACGCTGTGGGGCGAATCGCCCAAGACGACCAAGGTTCTGGAACATCTCTTCGGCGCGCAAGGTCACCGCGGCGCGGTCTTTTTCTCCGACGCGTATCTGGTTGACCCGCACAAACCGGAGCGCAACTGGTGTTCGATGGATGGCGTGCGAATGGATCCGCAGACCGCGCGCCCGGTTGAAACCGCGAAGCACGATTATCTTTTCCCGTACGGCGAGGAGCTCGTCTTCAAATTCCAGGTGGACATTCCGGATCTGCGCGAGAGCGACCTCGAAGCATTCTCCGTGCTCGCGCATCTGATCCAAGATTTCCAGCGCGGTGATATTCCGATCGGCGGCGAAAAGACGAGCGGCTTTGGCTGGGTCAAGGGACAGATCGGCGAAGTCAACTGGCTGACCGCGACGGCCGATGGGCTGACCAAAAAGTTGTTCGGCGATCAAACTCTGGCGCGCGAAGGAATGTGGCAGCGTCTGACGCTGACCGGCGACGCCGCCGCGAACGGCTTGCGCTGGCTCGCGCCATTAACCGGCGCGAAACCTGCCGCGACGCCGCCCAAGGCGCAGGCGGGTTACATCTCGCATCGCGCGTTTGGCGGTTACTCCGGCAAACTCATCGTGGACGCGGAGGTCTTGTCCCCGCTGCACATCGCGGAAAGCGGCGAGCCCTCGTTCAAAACCAAAACTGCCGACGGCGTGGTCAACGGTTGGGATTTCTTCGCGATGGCGCCCGCCGAAGCCGCGCTGCGCGCGGAGACAAAACTATACGCGCTCCCCAGTCGCAGCATCAAGGGCTTGCTGCGTCACATCTACACGATCGCCAGCGATGCCGCCGCGCCGAGTCCCGATCTGAGCCGACTGAATCCGGTGGACGCGCTGTTCGGCTGGGTCGGTCAAGGTCCCAATCAAGCGATTATGGGCCGCTTGACTTTTGATTTCGGGCTTTTCGACAAACCCGAACTGGCGTGGTTCAAGTCGCCGTACCCGTACACCGGGTGGACCTTCGCGGGCGACAAATGGCAGCACCAGTCGGGGCGCGCGGTGCCGATGCATCGCGTCGCAAACTGGCGTTTGTTCCTCCACGCGCCGCTTGCGCCGATCGTCAAACGCCTGGACGATTTTCTGCCGGACACCGCGCAAGCCAGTTACGTGCGCGCGATTTTGCCCGGCGCGCGCGCGCGCTTTGCCATTCGCTTTTGGAACTTGGAAGAGAAAGAGTTGCAGCGCCTGATCTGGTGCGTCGCGCTCGAGCCGCAACTCGCGCACAAACTGGGCAAGCATCGCCACATCGGGTTCGGCAGCGTCCGGCTCCACGTGCTGCCCGAAAGTTCGCTCACGCGTTTAGGCGAGCGCTACGCCGGCGCGGCCGAACAGCAATGGCAACAGCCCATCACGCTCGCCGATTGGCTCAAGCCGCAAGTGATCGCGCACTATTCCGAATTGCAGACCGCGCTGAATGTTAAATCGCTTTGATTGGTTGCGCCGCGCCCGCACCGGCGCCGAACTCTTGGCGACCCTCCAGTACCTTGAAACTGACTTGGCAGGGGAGCAAGGGGGCAAGGGAGCAGGGGAGCAGCAGGTTTTCTCCCCTGCTCCTCTGCTCTCCCGCTCCCCTGCTCCCCCGCTGGGTTCCCCTCCCTCCGCGCTCGCCGGACCCTGCCTGCGCTGCTGGGTCTATCCGCGCGCGGCGACCAAGCCCGACGCGCGCTATTGTCCTGCCTGCCAAGCCATCCTCGAAGGCGCGTGGCGCGTGCGGGAGCAGTCCGCGCGCGCGATCGTCGCCTGGGGCTTCGTCACGCAGTTGCCGCAGCAAATGCGCGGCGGCGTTGACTTGCGCGACACGCATCTGACCGCGTTGTACGTCCACGATGAGCAACATTTCTTGGCGATGCTGCGCTATCGCGAGTTGCAACCCTGGTTACAGGAACTCGCGCTCTATCACGGCGGCGATCTCAAGGGCTTGCTCCAGGTGGTTCCCACGACCGGCGGACGCGACTCGCACATGGGCGAACTGCTCTGCCGGATGGTTCACAACGAGGCGCGCTTTCCGACGGATCGGCTGCGGATTCGTTTCTTCGCTTCGCCGCATCAAGTCTACGATCCGCAACTGTACGATCGGATGGGCGTGCTCACTTTCGAGGTCGCGGAATTTCTGCGAATGTTGGATATGGCGGTCGTCTTCCGCACCTTGTTGCTGCCTGACGAGCAAAGAATTCTCCACGAACTTTTGATCAACGAAGACGCCAGTCAGGAACAATTTTACTGGGGACGGCTCCTGGGTTGCCTGACGCGCGAAGCCAAAGATATGTTGAACGCCTGGCGGATTCGGCAGTGGCAAAAACCGCAAGTTGATCTCCTCTACGAATTGGTCGAGTATGTGGGATTTTATCAGTCCTATTAATCTGATCCGGTATCTCATCGTCTGGCGGGTCAACGGCACGCTGGTTCAATTGCCGCGCTATTTGCCCACTGCGCTGTCGCAAACGCTTGGAACACTGATCGCGGAGCGCTTGCCCACGCAGCAAACGCGCGAGTGGCGCAAAACGCTCGCGGTGTGGGAAAACGCGACGCAGACGGAAGCGAAATCCGGCAAGAAAATAATTCCCGATGCGCCGTGGCCCATCCAGTCGGTGCTCTTCGCATACCCGAACAAGCGCGCGTTTGGGCAGGGCGAAGTCATTTTGTGGGAACTCAAACTCATCGGCGATAGCGCGGATCACGGCGTTTTCTTGGAACTCGTTCTGCCCGCGATGGAGCAAGCCGCCACGACGACCGACGCGCGCTGGTTCCATCACAACGGCTTGTGGGGACGCTTCGACATTCAGGCGGTGTACGCGAGTCGGGGCGCGCGTTGGGAACCGATCGTCCGCGACGGAAAACTGACCCTGGATTATCGCGTCAGTCCGAATCAGTGGGCGGATGGGTTGACCTTCGGTACAGATGTCGCGCGTCGCTTCCGCCGCTTGACTTGGCTTACCCCTTTCGATTTCAGATCGGATGAGACGTCCAATCATCAGAGATTCGGCGCGCCGGCATTGCGCGACATCGTGGACGCTTTGATGGAACGGATGACCGTGTTTCTGCCGGGCAAACACCACCTCGCGACTGAGGTGTGGGCGGCAATGCCGGAGGAAGAGCAAACCCAACTGTGGCGCGCGTTAGAACAAGCGCAACCCTTGTCGCGGCATCGCCAGTCGCTGGCATCGTCGCCGCGCGAATGGCCCGGGCGCTGGATCGGTACGCAAACCTTCGACGATGTACCGGCGGGACTCGTTCGCTATCTCGAGTTGGCTTCGATCCTTCACGTCGGCAAGCAAACGCATTTGGGATGCGGCACATTTCGACTCTTTTGATTTTGACCCATTTTTGACTTGCCCACAACCCAAATCAGACCCCTGATCGTTATGTTGGAGTAAACGCTGGCGCGGACGCGGCTGTCCGATCTGGCGGCGGTTCCGGAATGTGCGCGGACCCAACGCGCGCGCAAAAGCAAGTCCCGGAACGCCCGCTGATCGAAGCGGCGATTTGCAGTTGCGCTGCCAACGGGGTCGCGCGCTTTGGTACTGATTCAGTTTGGTCTGATCGGCAAGCCGGATGAGACTATTCGAAATGTAGATCGGAACAGATTCATTTGAAGGAGGATGCACTGATGAAATGGTATGAATGGGGTCCCGTCGCGTGGACCCGTGAATATCTCAACACACATCCGCGCGTGGAAAATTTTTTCCAGGTTACGACATTTCCGCTCGAAGCGGTGGCTAAGAAATTGCTGTTTGGTTGCCAAACGTGCGGGCAATGCCTGTTGCACGAAAACGGAATGACCTGCCCGATGCGTTGTCCCAAAACTCTGCGGAACGGTCCGTGCGGCGGCGTGCGCTTGAACGGTCACTGCGAAGTCTATCCCGAACGCTGGTGCGTGTGGTACAAAGCGTACCATCGTTCGCAAACGATGCCGCTGTTGCCCAAGTCGTGGCGCCAGGATATGTTTCACCACCATCCGGTTGTGGACTGGCGACTCGTCGGCACGGCGTCGTTGTTGAACGAACTGACCGGACGCGCGCACGGCATTTGGCCCAAGGAACCCGGCGCGGAAAAGAAAGCCGCGCCCGCGCCTGCTGCTAAGAAATAGGAGGAGCAATGGAGCCCCGAAGCAATCTACACAAAATCTGTTTGTCCGGCGCGTTCGTTGTGACCTCCGAACTGGGTCCGCCCAAGAGCGCCGAAGCCGCCGTCGTCCACAAAAAATCGGCGTACCTGAAAAGTGTTTCCGACGCGGCGAACATCACCGACAATCAAACCGCGATCGTGCGGATGAGCAGCATTGCCGCGGCGACGCTGTGCGTGCACGATGGGTTCGAGCCGGTGATCCAGGTAACGTGCCGCGATCGCAATCGTATCGCGATTCAAAGCGATCTGCTGGGCGCGTGGACATTGGGCATTCGCAATGTCTTGTGCCTCAGCGGCGATCATATGCGCGGCGGCAATCATCCGCAATCGAAACCGGTGTACGATGTGGATTCGATGAACCTGATCGCGATCACGCGCGGAATGGACGCCGGGAAATTCCAGAACGGCGAAGAGATCAAGCCCGCGCCGAATTTCTTCGTCGGCGCGGTCGAGAATCCGTTTGCGCCGCCGTACGAATTTCGTCCGTATCGCTTGAAGAAAAAAGCGGAAGCGGGAGCGCAGTTCATCCAAACCCAGATGATTTTCAATGTGCCGCGTTTTAAAGAATTTATGAAGCAGGTCGTTGATCTGGGTCTGCACGAAAAAATGTACATCCTCGCCGGAGTCGGCCCGATCAAAACGGCGGGCGCGGCGAAATATATGCGCGACCAGGTCGCCGGGATGGATGTGCCGGACGACATCGTCAAGCGGATGGAAGGCGCGGGCAAGGGCATCGAAGACAAAAAAGCCAAAACGGAAGCGACGCGCGAAGAAGGGATCAAGATTTGCGTCGAAATGATTCAACAGATGCGTGAAGTGCCCGGTATCGCAGGCGTGCACATCATGAGCATCGAGTGGGAAGAAGTGGTGCCGCAGATCGTTCAGCGCGCGGGCTTGATGCCGCGACCCAATCCAGCCGAAATCAAATTACCGGAACCGCAAGTCGCAGTTGCGGCGTAAAAATCGAACGTGCAGGGCGGAAATTCTTCCGCCCTGTTTTTGCTAGGGCTGACAACCCGCCTGTTTTTCGCAAGTCGTTCCAAGCCGAAAGGAGGAACCCGATGGCACAAAAATTAGGCATGTGCATTGGCAGTGTTAATGGTACTCCATGTACACACGGTAACGGAGGACCAGCGCCTGCCGTTATAATTGAGGATGGACGCTCGATGTGTGCAGACCATCGGCGTGGCTATCGCATGAGAAGGACTGTGGAAAAGCGGGATGCAAATAATATCGCAAAGAGAGGCAATGACCGTTCAATTGGGAAACGTTGTATAGGCAATATCAATGGCGATCCATGCACACATGAGAATGGGAAACCGGCTTGGGCAGTAGTTGAGATAGATGGACGTCCAATGTGTGCAGACCATCGGCGTGGCTATCGCATGAGAAAAACTGTGACGAGTCGGGACGCTGTTGGCGTCACAAAGAAAGATAATAATCGTTTGATTGGCAAACTTTGTATTGGCAATGTCAATGGCGAACCATGTACACATGACGATGGGAAACCAGCGTGGGCTGTTATTGAAATAGATGGACGCCCGATGTGTGCGGATCATCGACGTGGGTATAGAGCGAAACTCACTAACAGTGGTGCCGGATGGGACAGCGAAGTTCCCAAAGGCGCACGTGTACTATACGCAATCGTTACGAAGAGCGGGCGGCCTATGGCCAAGATTGGAAAGGCCATGAATTCCACATTGTCAACGCGTGCCAATGATGCTCGACTATCGGTAGGGGGGTTAGGGGTGTCAACGACTTTGACAGCCAGTGTTGTAATCAAGAATCGTCCGGAGCGTGGTGCCGCAGGTCCGTTGTCTCTCAGTTATGAGCACGCGGTGCGTTTGGTCATTGCTACTGCACTTGATGGAAAACTCGGCGCTCACAAGACCGAATGGATCGAAGTTCCACAGAAAATTTTTTCAACGGTCAATTGGCAAGATTTGCTCGAACGAGCAGTGGCATGGGTTGACCGTTACCTCCTTCCGGTCGAAGGAGCAGGTTGCGATTTGTTGCGGCGTACAATTCACGCGGAGAAAGCAATACATTGAATATCTGATCGAAGGGAGGAAAAATTATGCGAGAGATTCAGGCGAATCAAATTACCGAAACGCTCGCGCGGCTCGCCGTCGAGGCGAATCATTATCTTGGCGATGACGTGGTCGCCGCGCTCAAGCACGCGCGCGAAATCGAAGAATCGCCGGCGGGACGTGACGTGCTCGATCAACTGCTCAAGAACGTCGAGATCGCGAAGCAAGGAACGTTTCCGCTGTGCCAGGACACCGGCGTCGCGGTCGTCGTCGTCGAACTGGGACAAGAAGTCCACGTCGTCGGCGGCGATTTGTTTCAAGCGATCCACGAGGGCGTGAAGCAAGGGTACACCGGCGGTTTTCTCCGCAAGTCAATGGTCGGTCAGCCCTTCTCCGAACGCAAGAACACCAAGGACAACACGCCCGCGATGATTCACACCGACATCGTTCCCGGCGACAAGATCAAATTGACGATTATGCCCAAAGGCGGCGGCTGTGAGAATATGAGCGCGCTCGCGATGTTGACGCCCTCCGCCGGACGTAAAGGCGTGATTGATTTCATCGTCAACACGATTGACAAAGCCGGATCGAATCCCTGCCCGCCGACGATTGTCGGCGTCGGCATCGGCGGCAGTTCCGATCAAGCGATGTGGCTCGCGAAGAAATCGCTCTTGCGCCCGCTCGGTGAATGGAATCCCGATTCCGAAACCGCCGCGCTCGAAAAAGAACTGCTTGAAAAAATCAACAACCTGGGAATCGGACCGATGGGCTTGGGTGGTCGCACGACCGCGCTTGCGGTCCACGTCTTGACGACGCCGTGCCACATTGCGAGTATGCCGGTCGGCGTGAACGTGCAGTGTCACTCGGCGCGATACAAAGAAGCCGTTTTATAGTTTCATAGTTTTATAGTTTTATAGTTTCGTAGTTTGATCGTTGAATAGCTTCCAAAATTCAACCACCCAACTATCCAACTATTCAACTATCTAACTACCCAACGATCCAACTACCCAACTACTGAACTATGAAAGAATACCACATCGCCGTCATTCCCGGCGACGGAATCGGAATGGAAGTGATGCCGGAGGGAATCAAAGCGTTGCAAGCCGCGCAAGCGCGCGTTGGCACGTTTCAATTACGCTTTGAAGAATTTCCCTGGGGCACGGAATTCTATCTGAAGACCGGACGAATGATGCCGGAAGACGGATTGAAAATTCTGGAAAAGTTCGATGCGATTTATCTTGGCGCGGTGGGAATGCCCGCGCTCGCGCCGGACAACATCACGCTCTGGGGTTTGCTTTTGCCGATTCGCAAAAGTTTCCAGCAGTACATCAACCTCCGCCCGATTCGGCTCTTGCCCGGCTTGGAAGGACCACTCAAGGGCAAAGGACCCGACGACATCAACTTTGTCTGTGTGCGCGAGAATTCGGAAGGCGAGTACGCCGGAGCGGGCGGGCGCGTCCATGTTGACACCGAACACGAAGTCGCGATTCAAACGAGCGTCTTTACGCGCCACGCGGTCGAACGCGTGATGCGTTTCAGTTTCGAAATGGCGCGCAAGAGCGCGAAAAAGAAACTAACGAGCGTCACAAAATCGAACGCGTGCCAGTACTCGATGGTGTTCTGGGACGAAGTGTTCGCGCAGTTGACGAAGCAATATCCCGACGTGCAAACCGACAAATGGCACATTGATTCGATGTGCGCGCGGTTCGTCACCAAACCGGAAGCACTCGATGTCGTCGTCGCGTCGAATCTCTTCGCCGACATCCTCACCGATCTCGGCGGCGCGATCCAGGGCTCGCTCGGCACGCCGCCGAGCGCGAATCTGAATCCGGAGCGCAAGTACCCTTCGATGTTCGAACCGGTGCACGGTTCCGCACCCGACATCTATGGCAAAAAGATTTCCAATCCGATTGCGACGGTGTGGGCAGGCGCGATGATGCTCGACTGGCTCGGCGAAGCGTCAGCCGCCAAGTTGGTGATGGACGGCTTGATCGCGTACACGCAAGCCGGCAAGCATCTCACGCCGGATCTGCGCGGCACCGCGAGTACCGTTGAAGCGGGTGACGCGATTGTTGAAAAATTAGTCAATTGGTGATTAGTGACTAGTCAACTAGTTGACCAATCACTAATCACTCATCACGAGGCGATTATGAAACTAACAACTCCACTCACCGATGCAAGTGTTGAAAAACTGCACGCCGGCGATACGGTCGAAATCACCGGCACGATTTACGTCGCGCGCGATGCCGCGCACAAGCAAATGGTTGACGCGCTGGATCGCGGCGAAAAATTGCCGGTCGATTTGACCGGGCAGATCGTCTACTATATGGGTCCCTCGCCGACGAAACCCGGTCAGGTGATCGGCTCTGCGGGTCCGACGACGAGCGGGCGGATGGACGCGTACGCGCCGCGCTTGATGGAAATCGGCTTGAAGGGAATGATCGGCAAGGGTTTGCGCGCCGCGCCAGTCAAAGACGCGATCAAGAAACACAAAGCGGTCTATTTTGCCGCGACCGGCGGCGCCGCCGCGCTGATCTCGCAGCGGATCAAAAAAGCGCAAGTGATGGCGTACGAGGATTTGGGCGCGGAGGCACTGCAAAAACTCGAGGTCGAGGATTTCCCCGTCATCGTCGTCAACGATATTTTCGGCGGCGACGCGTACGAAGATGGGAAGAAAAAGTACGCAAAGAAATGAGCCAATAAACCAATGAACCAATGAGCCAAAGGAGGCGAGCGATGAGGTTGCGTTCTTCGAAAGGCGAAAACATTCGCGAGAGAACGTTTCGCTTTGGCGTGCGTATCGTCAAGATGGTCAATCGCTTGCCGCGCACAACGGCTGGTTTCGCATTGGGCAACCAAGTAATTCGCTCTGGTACGGGGATTGGCGCGAATGTCGAAGAAGCCGACGCGGCGGAATCGAAAAATGATTTCATCCACAAGATGAAGATCGCGTTGAAAGAAGCGCAGGAAACGCGCTATTGGCTCCGCACAATTATCGAATCTGAATTGCTCGTGGACGAGGAAACAAAGGCACTGTTGAAAGAGAGTGATGAACTCGTGCGGATTATTCACACAATCATCGTAACTGCTCAGGCATAACCAAACTTGGACGACTTTTGTATTGTAAAGCATACTTTCATCAGGCATACTGTAGACAATGACACCGGCACAGTTACCGACAGACGAACAGGTGCGCGCGGCATACCAGCAGGGCGAAGCAACCCTCCTTGGCTTGGTCAACGGATTGGTTGCCGTCATTCGCGCGTTGGAGACACGGGTTCAAGCCTTGGAAGATCAACTCGCCAAGAATAGCCAGAACAGTAGCAAGCCACCCTCTAGCGATGGGTTCAAGAAACCCCAGCCCCACAGTTTGCGAACATCGAGCGGTAAGCCCAGCGGCGGACAACCAGGGCATCCTGGGCAAACACTCCACCAGGTCGCCCAGCCCAAGCACACCCGGGTGCATCTCGTGACGACCTGCCATCGTTGCCACACCTCCCTGAAAGAGGCACCCGTCCAAGACCGTGTCAAGCGCCAAGTCTTTGACCTGCCGCCGGTACAGATCGAAGTCACCGAACATCAAGCCGAGATCAAACAGTGTCCGCACTGCGGCGAGTTGACCCAAGCCGAGTTTCCACCCGAGGTGACCCAACCGGTGCAGTTCGGCACGATGCTCAAAGCGCAGATGGTTTATCTAAATCAGTATCACTTGATTCCACTTGCACGCACGGTTCAGATTCTCGAGGACCTGTATGGACAATCCGTAAGCGAAGGGACCCTGGTCGAAGCCAATGCCACCCTCGCCGAGCAGGTCGCGCCCGTGAATGAGCGGATCAAAGAATACCTGACGCACGATGCCGCCGTGGTGCATTTCGATGAAACGGGCGCCCGTGTGGGCGGCGCGTTGAATTGGTTTCACGCGGCCAGCACCGCTTTAGTGACGCTGTATGTCTGGCATGCCAAACGCGGCACGGACGCGATGAACGCCATCGGGATCTTGCCACATCTGAAGGGACGCGCCATTCATGACCACTGGCAGTCCTATTTCAAGTATCTGATCGACCATGGCTTGTGTAACGCCCATCACCTGCGCGAGTTGACGTTTATCGTGGAACGCTACCATCAACTCTGGGCCGTTGGGATGATCGAGTTGTTAATCGACATCAAGACGACGGTGGACCAAGTGCGCGCGGCACAAGACCACCTCGCTCCCGAACTCCTGACCGCCTTTGAGAAACGCTATGATGCATTGATTGAGCACGGGCTTGGAGAAAACCCGATGTCCCACGAGCGCGTCCCGAACCAGCGCGGACGGGTCAAGCAGAGCCCCCCCAAAAACTTGCTGGATCGGCTCAAAGAACACAAACGCGAAACGTTGGCCTTCATGTATGACTTTCGCGTGCCATTCGATAACAATCAAGCGGAACGAGACTTGCGGATGATGAAAGTCAAACAAAAGGTCTCCGGCTGTTTTCGCAGTGAAGACGGTGCCCACGTCTTCTGCCAAGTTCGCAGTTACATTTCCACCGCGCAGAAAAATGGCATGCGAGTCTTGGATGCGCTCAAGTCGGCGTTCCAAGGAACACCCTATGTGCCGCTAGTCTTGGCTACTCGACTGGCATCCACTGCCTGAGCAGTTACGATTCAACAATCAAAAGAACCGGGGCTTCGAACTGGAACATCCGTATAGTCAGAATCCGACTGCGAGCAAAGTGTTTTACTTTCTCCTTCAGTGCGCCCATTTGCTATTTCAACTGATGGAGAAGGGGAGCGTGTTCCGCCAGGCTTTTCCGCGGGGGGTGGGCTCCAGCAAGAATCTCGCTTTGCGCTTGCTGGAGGCATGGCGGAACTTGCGCGTGAGCGCGGCGGAACTGGAGCGTCTGTGGGCAGCGCGCTTGCAGATTCGATTTGATAGTTCGTGAGTTCCAAGTTGTTCCGGTTTGAGTCCCCCGTAGCCATTCGTCCCCTCCTGGCTTCTGGACGCAAGAAGTCA
>VGOB01000032.1 GCA_016865935.1 Chloroflexota bacterium
GCAATAGCAAGTGTCAACATTCATGGATGCAGTTTCTCCCAGAGGCGATTGACCTCAGGATAACTGCATTACCGAACGTCAACAACTGTGAATCAAGCTTTCACCCGTTACAGGGACACTACCCAAGGTTGGGCGTCGTCGCCAATTGACGGAAATGTTCAACGAACTCGCGACCGAAACCCAGCGTCGCATTGACGCGGATGAAGCGAACGCGTCGCCCAGATTTCTTTTCCTCTACGGCTTGCAGCGCGCGCGTGATTTACGTCAAGACGACAATTTCGCGATGCCGTCGTTCGATAGCACGCAACCTGCCGCACCGAATCCCGCGCAGCAATTCAGTGCGATCCTGCGCGATGGTCCCGAAGTCGGCATTCACACGCTCGTCTGGTGCGATACCGTGACGAATTTGAATCGCGGCTTGGATCGACGCGGCTTGCGCGAATTTGCAATGCGCGTCGTCTTCCAAATGGGCGCGGAAGATTCCGCCAACTTGATTGACTCACCCGCTGCAAGCAAGCTGGGCGCGCACCGCGCGTTGTTCTACAGCGAAGACGAAGGACGCTTGGAAAAATTCCGTCCATATGCCATCCCAATCCAGCAATGGCTTGATTGGGCAGGGCAACAGTTGAAAAAGAAATCCAAGTCGTGATCTCGCAGATAGGGAAATCGAAAATCGAAAATCAGCAATCGAAACTTTCCATCATCCTCCTCACCCACAACGAACAAAAACACCTCCGCGCTTGCCTCGCTTCCGTGCGCGCTTTTGCGGACGAGTTGCTCGTCCTCGACGATTACAGTACCGACGACACGGTCGCGATCGCGCGCGAACTTGGCGCGCGCGTCGAATCGCGCAAACTCGACAACTTTCCCAACCAGCGCAACGCGGCAATCGAACTCGCGCGCGGCGACTGGATCTTTTTCATTGACGCGGACGAGCGCGCGACACCTGCGCTGGGTAAGGAGATTCGCGAAAAGACCGTTGACTGCCGACCGCTGACCGTTGACCGCCAATCATCGTCGTCGGTCGTCGGTCGTCGGTCATCCGTCGGTTTTTGGATTCCCCGCCGCAATATCATCTTCGGCAAAGAAATCCGCCACACCGGCTGGTCGCCGGATTATCAGCCGCGCGTGCTGAAAAAAGGTTTCGCGCGGTTCGATCCGGCGCGCGAGGTGCACGAGTTGGTACTGTGGGATGGCGCGGTCGGCTATTTGCGCGAGCCGCTGATTCACTACAACTATGAAACGCTCGCGCAATTTCGCAAAAAGCAAATCGTCTACACGCGGTACGAAGCCCAGGTGTGGCACGCCGAAGGCAAGCGCGCGCGCTGGCGCGGCGCGGTCGGACAACCGCTGCGCGAATTTCTGCGGCGCTACATTTCCTTGCAAGGTTGGCGTGATGGCGGACATGGGTTGTTGCTCAGCGCGTTGATGGCGCATTACGCGTTCATCCGTTGGCGGATGTTGCGCGAGATGCAAATTTCGCCGCTTGGTGGTAAAATAGAGGTATGAGCGTGAGGGATGCCTTGACGAAAGAACAAGTCAATCGCGCGGCTGACATTCCGCCGGAATGGTTGGAGGAATTTGAGGCAGCGGCGCGGCGTCCGCTTGCGCTGCGAATGCGGTACGCGTTCATCCACACGTACAAGCCCGTGCTGGACGACGCGACGTACCGTTCGTTCGAAACGATGGAAGAATATCGGCGATGGTGCGAAAAGAATTTGCCCATGTGGTTAGGTTATGCCCGCCTTTGAATATCGCCAAGCGGAAGAGATTCGCGATGCGTTCGCGCGTCATCGAATACGCTACTTGTTCATCGGCAAATCAGGGGCGATCCTGCTTGGCTTTCCAGACACAACCCAGGATGCCGACTTGTTTGTCGAACGCACGGCGGAGAACGGACGCGCGTTGGCGCAATCGCTGCGCGAGTTGGGTTTTGCGCTGACGGACGCGCAGGCAAGCGAAATCGAACGCGGCAAAGATTTCATCCAACTCAAGAATGGTCCCTTCGATCTCGATCTGATCTTTGCGCCGGACGGCATCGCACGATTCAGCGATGCGTGGGCGCGGCATATCGAGGTGGAGGGATTTCCCGTTTGCCACATTGACGACATCATCGCGAGTAAAGCCGCGACCAATCGGCAAAAAGATCGCGAGTCCTTGCCGCGACTGCGCGCGTTCCGCGAGTATTGGATTGGGCGACCGCGATGAGTCACGCCGTTCTCGTCCTCAATCAAAACTACGAACCGCTCAATGTCTGTCGCACCAAACGCGCGGTCGTTCTGCTGATCAGCGGCAAGGCGGAAATCATCGTCAATAGTCGCGGATACATTCATACGCCGACGGCAAAATTTCCGCGCCCCTCGGTCATCCGCTTGGCGAGCCAGGTGCGGCGCCCGCGCCTGCGCGTCGCGCTCACGCGGCGCGCGATTTTTCGCCGCGACAATTTCACCTGCCAATACTGCGGACTCCAATCCAACCACTTGACGATCGATCACGTGATGCCGCGCTATCGCGGCGGCGCGCACGTTTGGGAAAACGTCGTCAGTGCGTGCCCCTCCTGCAACCGCAAAAAGGGCGGCAAATCGCTCGAAGAAGCGCGAATGGCGTTGCGCCATAAACCGGTCGAGCCAAGCGCGAACGCGCGCGCGCTCTTTGGGCATTATCTCGCCGAGAACCTCGATTGGGGACCATTCCTCGCCGGATAGAAAAAACGCCACCTTGGGGGTGGCGTTTCAAATTTCATTGGCGGCGGCATCCGCGCTCTCCGTTTCTTCTGGCGACTCGCTTGGCAAAACGATCTGCCAGATGTGATGCGGGTCGGTCTCGCGCCGCAACTTGAGCGGCTTGACTTCGCGCGCGGGAAGTTCATCGCCGACGCGCGCCCAGGTCGCCGCGTCAATGAAAATTCCGCGCTCGGGTTTGACCGCGAGTCGTTCCGCGATGCTGACGATTTCGCCGATGATGGTGTACTCGGCGGAGCCGAGTCGCCCTGCCAGCACCTCTCCCGTCGTAATCCCGATGCCGAGCTTGAACGCGCGGGCGTCCAGCTGTTTGGGCGCGAACGCGTCCAGTTCGCGTTTGATCGCGGTGGCGGCGCGCATTGCCTGGCGCGCGGGCTCGGGTTGGTCCAGTAGCAGATTCCACGCCGCCATAATTTCTTCGCCGGTATGTTTGGTGATCGTGCCGTTGTGCCGAAAGACGATCGCGACGATCAGGGTCGCAATCTCATTCAGCAGACGAAACAGCGCGTCGGGCGAAAGCGCGGCGCCCGTGCGCGTCAAATCGCGCAGATCGATGCACAGCACCGAGACCTCGCGACGGATGCCGCCGAGCGGCAACGCGCCTTGATCGAAATCGCGCGTCACTTGTTCGACCGCCTCCGGCGCGACATAGCGGCGAAACAAGCGCGTGAGGTTGGCGCGCCGCCGCTCCAATGAGAAATAGCGGAAGATCATCGCGCCGGCAAATACGAACAGCAGCGCAATCAACGGGTAGAGCGGCTGCACCAGCACCCCCAAATTGAATTGCGCGAACGCGTAACCCAGGTAGAGCAGAAAATAAATGATCGTCAGCGCGAACGCGGAGAGCAAGCGAAAATGGGGCAAGGTCGCGCCCGCCAGAATCGCCACCAAAAAAATCATCACGATTTCGGTCAGGCGTTCTTGTTGCGCTAATGGACGCTCGCGCAACAAGGTTTCGATGACGTTCGCGTGCAATTCCATCGCGCTCAGACGTTGGTTGGGCGCCGCGGGCGTGAGAAAATGTTGCGGCGTCGTCGGGCTCGTGACGCCGATCAAAACGATCCGGTCGCGCAACGCGGTCACGTCCGCGCGGCGGCGCAAAATTCCGGCGGCAGAGATGACCGGTTGGGTCGCGGGATTGACGAAAATGATTTTCATTTGCCCTTGCGCGTCAACCGGCAGCGCGCGATCGTCCCACAGGGCGCGTTGATTTTCGAGCCGCAGATCCGAAGCGCGATGTTCAAACGCGGCGAGCGCGGCGATGCCCAGCGTGGGGTATTGCTTGCCCGCCGATTCGATGGCGAGGGGGATGTGGCGCACGATGCCATCACGATCGGGAATGATCATCGCGCTGGCAAGGTGCGTGTTCGCGGTGCGTAACGCCGGCGCCGGACTCAGGACGAAATCGAAACGCGGAAACGCGTTTTCGATGCTGGAGGCGCGTGTGGCTTCCGCGCCGACGACCGGCTGGATCACGTGCGGCACGCGTTCCAACGCGCGCGCGAGCGCATCGTCG
Organism: Chloroflexota bacterium; assembly: GCA_016865935.1. Lineage (GTDB taxonomy): Bacteria > Chloroflexota > Anaerolineae > UBA4142 > UBA4142 > VGOB01. Next base: position 4,258 of record VGOB01000032.1, read on the forward strand.
TCGCGCGCGGGCTCGGGCAGAACGAGATCGAGAACCAGCACGCGCGGCGACGCGGCGGCAAGCGCGTCCACGAGCGCGGCGAGCGTGGCGCGCGACCAGGGGAGGGGAGCGATCTCTTTCAAACTCGCGTCGTCAATCGCGATCAGGATGACCTGGCGCGAGGCGGGCGGGGTTTGGTACAGCAGATCGGATAGCCGTAGCGTCGCCGCGCCGAACAGATTGGAAATGATCGCGACGGCAAGAACGAGTCCGACGCCCAGACCGAGCGCGCTGCCGAATTGCAGGCGCAGGTACACGCGGCGGTCTTGGAGCAGACGGATGAAAGAAACGCGCAGGCGGGTTGGGAGGTGCTTCAGCGAGCGGGCTTGTGGATCCACGATTTGATTTTTTCGTAACCGGTCTCAATCAGATTTTCCAAACTGGTCGCGCAGTCTTCGTACTCGGCGAGCGTGCCGCCGTACGGATCGGCAATGTCGTAGACGCGATCCACGAGTTCGCTCATCAGATAGATTTTAGCGCGCGCCGCCGGAAATTCCGAGACGAGCGCGTCGCGATGACTGCGCGTCATCACGATGACGACGGCGGCTTGATCGAGCAGCGCGCGCGTGATCGTTTGTCCGCGATGCGCGGTCAGATCGATCCCGCGCGTTGCCAGCGCCGTAATCGCGTGCGCCGAGGCGGGCGTATCGTCCAATGCCCAGGTGCCGGTCGAGCGCGCGTGGTAGAGGTGATCTTCACCGGCGCGGCGCGCGCGCGCGTTGAACAACGCCATCGCCATCGGCGAGCGGCAGACGTTGCCGGTGCAGACGAAGAGAACGCGGTGGCTCATTGCTCGGCATCGAGGAGCAGATATTCGAGTTCGCGCAGGCGGATGGTCTGTTCGTCGTCCAAACCCATTTCCAGATCGAGCGCGAGCAAGTCGAGCAACTCATCGTCCAGGCGATCAAAATCCTTGGGACTCAGGCGCGGGCGATCCGCGCCGGCAAGTTCGTAGCGTTCGAGGTAATCGCGATACTCGGGTGAGTACGCCGGTTCGCGCGCGGGCTGGGCGGGTCGTGCGACGCGCGGCTTGGTGATTTTCTTTTTCGCCGCCGGTTTGGATGGCTTGGTTTTGCGTTTAACAGGTTGTTTCGCTTTTGGCATCGGTTGATCCTCGGTCTTGGGTTACGAATATTATACCACAAACAGCGGCAAATGTGCCAATGAATTTTTCAGCGCGGCAACAGCACCAGAAATAATTCGTACACCAGCACCTGATAAATCACCGTCACCAACGCGCCGAGCAAACTTTCGGGAAACTTGATCTCGAACCACTCGGCGGTCAAGTGCGCGACGAGAAAAACGCCGGGCGCGATCGCTAGAATGACGATGAAAACGAGCGCGCTGAACGGCACGCCGGCGACAATGAGCCAGGTTAGCGCGAGCGCGATCAGCCAGCGCGGCAATTGCGTCAGCGGATAGACGCGCAGCGCGTCGCCAAATTCGATCCGGCGCGCGGAATTGACCGGCACGGCGGTGAGGTAGAACGCGGCAAGCGGCGCTTCGGCGATTGCCAACAGTGGAACGATCAGCGCGCCCCAAGGAATTTGCCAATGAATGATCGCGCTGACGATCATCGGCAGGACGAGCGCGCCGGAAAACGAAATCGCGTGCCAAAGCGCTTCGCGTTGTGTGATCGGCAACGTTTCTTCGGCGACGATGGCGCGGATCGTCGCGACGGGCGCGTTGAGCATTTGCAGTTGCCAGGTCGGTTCCGTTTCCGCAAAACGCGCGGCGAAATTCTCTTCGCCGTACGTTTGCTTGAGCCGCGCGGCAATCGTCGCGATCACGCCGTCGAATTCAGCCAGATCGGAGGTCAGGAGAAAGCCGCGCCAAAACCATCGTCCGAAAATCAGCGCGGCGAGAAAATTTTGCAACGGCAGCGCGGTGGTCGCATCCACCCAAACGACGTAGCGTCCATTCGGCAGTTCGGTCGAGCGGACGCCGCGCAACGCGCGGTACGGGATCAGCCGCCGTCCGAGCGCGGTCGTCATCAACAAGCCGTTCGTCTGAATGTAAACGCGCGGCGTGAGAAACGCGAGCGCGCGCGCCAAGATCAACGCGACGAGCAACCCCAGATGCGCGGTCAACAAATGAGCAAGCGCGTTGTGCGGCGGCTGCAAGAATTCGATCAGGGGTAATTGCAATGGCAAGGAGAGCCACGCGTAAATCGCGCGCGCCCACGCGAGAACATATTCGATCAAGTTCAGCGCCAGAAGCAAAGCCCACAGAATCGTTATGACGCGACGAACTTTCGGGGGATATTGATAATTTGTGTCTCGGAGGTATGACATCGGAATCTTACTACCCGCAATTCGCAATTCGCAATTCGCAATTCGTAATTCGTAATTCGTAATTCGTAATTCGTAATTCGTAATTCACAATTCGCAGTTCGCCATTTGCAATTCGCAATCGGCTGTATTATACTGCAAACGCGGTAGGACAAGTGGGGGAAACTTGTCCTACTCTTTTGCGTGATGTCATTGCGAGGAGCGTTTGGCGCGACGAAGCAATCCCCAACTTGCGATTTTGAGATTGCTTCGCCGCTTCGGCTCGCAATGACAGCCGATGTTTCTGCGAAAGGAAAGTATGTCTCTGCTCAAAAATCGTTATCTGCTTGCCGCCACGTTTGGTCATTTCAGCGTGGATATGTATTCGGGAATGTTGCCGCTGATTTTGCTCGCGCTGACGCCGCAACTGGGCTTGACGTATTCGCAAGTTGGGATCGCTTCGATGATCTATAGTCTGGCGGGATCGCTGAGTCAGCCGTTCTTCGGCTGGCTGGGCGATCAACGCGGCGCGCGTCCGATGGCGGTGCTGGGCGTCGCTGCGATCGCGATGACGGTCGGCATAATGCGATTCGTGGATAGTTACGCGATTCTGATCGCGCTGGCGATTGCCGCCGGGCTGGGCTCGGGCGCGTTTCATCCGCAAGGCGCGACGCTTGCCGCGCACGCGCCGAACGCGCAACGCGGCGCGGCGGCATCGGTGTTTATGCTGGGTGGCAACACCGGTTTCGCATTCGGTCCGATTTTCAACACGGCGATTTTCGCGATGACCGGCAATCATATGCCGGAGACGCTCGCCGCGTTGGGACTGGCGCAAGCCGCGATTGTGTACTGGGTGCTGGCGCACCAGCAATCGTTCCAGCGCGAAAAAACTGCGGCGTCGCCGCAAACGTTCCAGCGCGCGGCGATTAGCGTGATCGTCGTCTTGATGTTTGTGATGTTCTTGCGTTCCTGGTTGCATTCGTCCGTCTCGACGTACGTGCCGCAGATGTTCAAATCGTTCGGCTATTCCAACGCGGACGCCGGAAATGTGCTGTTCAGCATTTTGCTGCCGCTGGCGATTGGCGGTTTGATCGGCGGAACGTTGTCCGACAAAATCGGACGGCGGCGCATTTTGATCGCGACGACGGTGTTGTGCGGTCCCTTGTTCTGGTTGTTGTTGCAAAGCAGCGGCGCGATGGTGTACGTGGTCGGCGCGTTGTTGGGCTTGGTGATGGGCGCATCAACGCCGGTGACGCTCGTGATGGCGCAATCGCTTGTGCCGCGCGGACTGGGCTTGATGTCCGGCATCGTCTTGGGATTCACGTTCATCGCGGGCGCGATTGGCGTCGCGATCAGCGGCGTGATCGCCGATCAGATCGGTTTGTTTCAAACGCTGAATCTCAACGCGATTTTGCCGGTGCTTGCCGCCGCGCTCGCGTTCTTGCTGCCGGACGATCGACCCGGTGTGGCGACGCAACGCGCGTAACATATTGTCATTGCGAGCGAAGCGAAGCAATCCCCAAATCACAAGTTGGGGATTGCTTCGCTTCGCTCGCAATGACACCTCAACGCGTCGTCCACACTCTTCCTTCGCGTGCTTGAAGCGCGATGCCGCGCGCAAAACCATCTTGCACGACGATTTCCTCGCGCGACCATTCCTCGATCAGGCGCGCGCCATTTTCCACTAGCCGATCCACGCGCAAGTCTAGCGTCACCGGCTCGCGTCCGGCGTTCAGCGCGACGATCACGGTCGGTGCGCCGGGCTGATGCCGCGCGAACGCGATCTCTTTGCTGTTGGCATACAACATCGTCAGCGCGCCGCGTCGTAACGCGGCGTATTTTTTTCGCAGCGCGGTTAACCGTTTGACGTAGACGATCATCGCGCGTCCGCGCGTGCTGGGTTCCCAAATCATCGCGCGGCGGCAATCCGGATCGCGGCGCCCCTCCAACGCGATTTCGTCGCCGTAATAAATCGTCGGCGCGCCGACGTAGCAGAACATTGTCAGTAGCGCGAGCTCGAGCGCGGTTGGATCGCCGCGCGCGATGGTGATAAAGCGCGCGGTGTCGTGGCTGTCGAGCAAGTTGAGTTGCGCGTGCGTGATCGCGCGCGGATACCAGGTCAGCAAATCGGTGAGCGTGCGCGCGAATTCTTCGCCGCTCATTGGCGTCACTGCGCCGTAGGATTGTTCCTGCAACAAATCGCGGCTGATGTCGTCAATGAAAAACGACAAGCAGGCGCGCGTGAATGGATAATTCATCACCGCGTCGAATTGATCGCCGCGCAGCCAACGATCACCGCGTTGCCAGATTTCACCGACGATGTACGCGTCGGGATTTGCGTTTTTCACGCGGCGGCGAAACGCGCGCCAGAATTCGTCGTCATCAATTTCGCCCGGCACGTCGAGCCGCCAGCCGTCAATGCCGGCGCGAACCCAATGTTCGGCGACGCGAAATAAAAATTCGCGCACTTGCGGATTTTTGTGATTGAACTTGGGGAGCGCGGCAATGTTCCACCACGCGTCGTAGTTGGGATGCGCGTCGTACGCGCGCACGGGAAAGCCGTGAAAGTTGAACCAATCGCGGTACGGCGACGCCGCGCCATTTTCGAGCGCGTGGTTGAATTGATAGAAACCGCGACTCGCGTGATTGAACACGCCGTCGAGAATGACGCGGATGCCGCGCGCGTGCGCCGCGTCGAGCAGGGTTTTGAACGCGGCGTTTCCGCCGAGTAGCGGGTCAACTTGAAAATAGTCGTGCGTGTGGTAGCGATGATTCGACGCGGATTGGAAAATCGGATTGAAGTAGAGCGCGTTGATGCCGAGATCGCTCAAGTAATCGAGATGCTCGACCACGCCGAGGAGATCGCCGCCCTTGAAACCAAAGTTGGTCGGCGGCGCGTCCCACGCTTCCAGGTTGTGCGGTTTTTCGACCGGCGTACTTTTCGCAAAACGATCGGGAAAGATTTGGTAAAAGATCGCGTCGTGAACCCAGTCGGGTGTTTGGATTTGGTCTGACACACATACTCCTGCAGTGAAAAATAGCGGGCGCAATAATAGCATTGATTGAAGGATGTGTCCAATCCTAAAAGACAGAAACCAGATTTCTTTACGAAACCTGGTTTTTGTTTTCCACTTGCTCTGCCGCTTTCACCTGCTCCAGCAAATTCTCTTCGATCAGAAACTCGTACACCGCGAGACAACCCGTGCAGCAGAAATTCAGTTCGCGCCCGCCAATCGTTTTTGTGACGGGATGTTTGGTTTCCGCGCCGCAATGTTCACAGCGCACCACGTCTTTTACCATAACATCACCGGCCCGATCGTGAGCGACGGAATGATGTGCATTGCCGCGAGTCCGCGCAAGATCATTTGCGCGCCGAAGAAAAAGATGATCAGCGCGGCGACCTTCATCAAGCGACCACGCAGTTGTGGCGCGAGCGCGCCGGACGCCAGCCCAAAACCAAGCAACGTTGGGATCGTGCCCAAGCCGAATGCGATCATCGTCAGCGCGCCGTCCCACGGCGTGGCGGTGCTTGCCGCATTCATCAGCATTGCAAAAACCAGACCGCACGGCAACAAGCCCCACAGCAAGCCCAACGCCAAACTGCTCCACGCGCTCGCACTGCCGAACAATCCTTTCATCCGCCCCATCGGCGATCCAGTGAGCGACGCGAGCGCGACTTTGATCGGCGGCAGAACGCCGAGCAGACTCAAGCCGATCAACAACATCGCGCCGCCGACGAGGATCGAGAACGCGCCTTGCCATCCGGCGAATCCGCTGGCTTGTTCCAAGAGCGCGCCTGCCGCGCCCACCACCGCGCCGAGCAACGCGTACGTCGTGATGCGTCCGAGATGCACCGGCAACAGTGATGCGACACGCGTGCCCAGTCCTGGGTTTGCTCCGGCAAGCGCGGGACGCCGCGCGGAATAAATCGCGACGATGCCGCCGCACATTCCGAGACAATGCCCCACACTGCTGATCAAGCCGGTGACGAACGCGACGATCAAATTCCCGAAAATCATTTTACACCCAAAGTTGTCATTTCGAGCGCAGCGAGAAATCTTGGCGCGAGATTTATCCTCACTGCGCTCGTCGAAATGACAACATCACAGCCACAACTTGAAGTACGCGGTTTGCTTTTCCGAGCCGCGTTCGATAATCACCGCGATTTGCCAATCGCCGCGCATCGTGAATCGTCCCAGCGCGCGATACTTGCCGGAGCCGAGCGATTGCGTGGGCGGTTGGTTGTCCGGCATCCACATCGAAGGCATCGTCAGATCGAGCGAGACTTTGGCGTCCGACACCGCGTTTCCTTTTTCATCCGTGATCGCGATATCGAAAGTGGTTTGTTGGAACGAGACCGGCGGGTACGGCGTCAGCGCGAGCGTCACGTTCCAGGTTCCGGCTTTTTGTGTTGATGCGTTCGCGGACGACACGCCAGATGATGGCGCGGCAGGTGCGGTTGATGGTGCGGCGGGCGCGGTCTGATCCGGCGATGCAAATCCGCCGGGCTGAGAATTTTGATTGCCCATCATTCCGCGCCCCATTCCACGACCCGGTCCGTATGTTGCCGAGTTGTTGGCGGCTTGGGCTTGCCCCATCGAATACGCGGCAAAGGCAACGCCCGCGACGACCAGCAGAACGATCATCGCGAGCGTGAGTCCCAAAAGTGTATGACGTTTCACTATGTCCCTCCACAATAGAGTAAAACGATCATACCAGAAAAGTATGAAAACCGCGTGAAGGGAGGATGAGAAACGTATGAAAAAGATAAGAGATTATTTTCGATACGCGACGCGCAAGCCGGTATCGTCGCTGAGATGAATTGCCGCCGCCCAACTGCGGTACGCGCAACGACAGATCGCTTTGGTGCCGCGATACGATCCGCCGCGCAACACGCGTTGCTCGTTGCCCTTGAGGCGCGACGGCTCGTTCGTCACTTGCAGACCCCACCGTTCGACCCAGGGCAGATGCTGTCCATCGGCAAGTTGCAGCAATTCGCGCCCGTCGTCCGCGCGATAGGGATACTTGCTGAACATCGAGAAACACCACTCGCTCACATTGCCGACGAGATCGGCGACGCCGTACGGACTCGCGCCCTCCGTCGCAAAACGCGCGACCGGCGTCGTGTTATTCAATTTCGATTCAAACGTATTCGCGCGATTCGCTTCCCACTGATTGCCCCAGGGATAAACGCGTCCGTCCGCGCCGCGCGCGGCTTTTTCCCATTCTGGTTCCAATGGCAGACGGATCGGTAACTGCAAAACTTCTGACGCCCAGTTGCAGAACGCGAGACAATCGTGAAAGTTGACGCCGCCGACGGGATGATCCGCTTTGCCATCCGGCATCTTTCCATCGCGCCAAAATTTCGGCGCGCGATGTCCGGTTGCCGCGCAGAACGCGGCGTACTGCGCGTTCGTCACCGGCAAGCGCGCGATGTAAAAATCGGGCAGCGCTAATTTGTGTTGCGGCGTTTCATCCGGTTCGATGTCCACGCCGCGCCCGGGCATCGTGCCGACGATGAATTCGCCGGCGGGAATTCTCACAAAGTCGAAATTGAGTTGAGGATTGAACATTGTCTTCTCCGTGTTCAAGGTTCAAAGTTAAACCTTGAACTTTGAACCTTGAACTTTTAACTTTGAACTTGTCCCACCAAGTCGTACTCCATCGCCCGCGTGATTTTCACGCGCGCGAATGTTCCGATGGGTAGTTCTTTCTGGACGAGGATGACGCCGTCCACTTCCGGCGCATCGCGGTACGACCGCGCAATCGTCATGCCCTCGCCAAAACCCTCGACGAGCACGCGCATTTCTCTGCCGATGCACTGTTGGTTCTTTGCGAGCGAAATTTTTTGTTGCAGCGCCATCGCGCGTTCGCGCCGGTATTTTTTTGTTTTGCCCGGAACTTGATCCGGCAGCGTGGCGGCGAGCGTGCCATCTTCGCGCGAGAATTCAAAAACGCCCACGCGGTCGAACTGCTGTTCTTCCAAGAAATCGAGGAGCGCGGCGTATTCGTCTTCCGTTTCGCCGGGAAAGCCGACGATAAAGGTCGTGCGAATCGCAAGATCGGGCAGCGCGGCGCGCAACGCGCGCAACATTTCGCGCGTGACCGCGATGCTCGGGCGTTTCATTCGCGCGAGCGTCTCGGGATGCGCGTGTTGGAGCGGCACGTCAAGGTAATGCGCCACTTGCGGATAGCGCGCCATCATTTCGATCAGGCGCGGCGTGATATGTCCGGGAAACGCGTACATCAGGCGAAGCCAGCGCAATCCGTCAACTTCGGTGCAAAGTTTTTCGATGAGCGTCGCGAGCGCGTCCCGATCGCCAAAATCCCAACCATACGCGGTCGTGTCTTGCGCGACGAGAATGATTTCTTGCGCGCCCTGCGCGATCAGATCGCGCGCTTCGGCGATGACCGCGTCCTGGGTCTTGCTGCGCTGCGCGCCTTTGATCGCCGGGATGATGCAGAACGCGCAGGGACGATCACAGCCATCGGCGATTTTCAGGTACGCGCTGGGACCTTGGGGCTGGCGCGGCACGCGCGCGATGATCGCGCGTGCGCCTGGCGTTTCCGTGTATGCCGACGCGCGCCAATCGCCCGCCAGTTGCTCGATCACGCGCGGCAAGGCGAGCCACTGTCCGGCATCCAGCACCGCGTCGACGCGCGGAATTTCGCGCCGGATCGTTTCGCCATAGCGCGCGATCAAACAGCCGACCGCGATCAAAAATTGATCGGCGCGTTTGAGTTTGGCGAGCGCGCGCAACGCGTCGAGCGATTCGCGGCGCGACGCTTGCAAGAATCCACAGGTATTGACGATCAGAATATCGGCGGCGTCTGCTTGATCGACGCGCGTCATTCCGGCTTGCGCGAGCAGCGCGCCAATGCCGTCGGAATCGGCGATGTTTTTGGCGCAACCGAGGGTGAGCAGATGGTATCGCATTTCAGAACGGTGTGAGCGTCGGCGTCGGCGAAAAGCGCGACAGGGTGGGCACGATCCGTGGCGTGGCGGCGGGCAGCGCGGCAGGCGCGTCTGGCGTCATCGGAATCGGCGTGCCTTTATCGTTGAGCGACCATTGCCGTTCGAGCGCGCGCGTCTCTGAAAAATTGCGCGGCGCGAACCAATTCGATTTGCCATTCAGCTCAATCGTCGCGCCTTTGGGATTTTCGATTTGGACGTACAACGTCTCGCGCGCGCTCCACGAACGCGTGGTCCCGGGCGCCACTGCGCCGTTGAAAACCAGGATGCCGTCAATGCCGACTTGAAGCGTGATCGGTTGCGTCACTTCGATCACATCGAGATTCAAACTGCCGGAAGATTCGGACGCGGGACGCGTTGCGCGGAGCGTAGCCGTGGGCGCGCCGATTGCCGGAGGCGGTAGCGCGGTCGCGCCGAGGGTTGGAATCGCCGTTGGAACGGTGCCGGGGCGCACGGTCGGCGTGCGCGTGGGCGCGGCGCGCGTCGGCGTGTTCGTTTTTCCTGCCGCCAGATCGGAAATGATCGGCGCGAATTGCGTCAGCGCGATCACCGCGCCGATCAAACAAACGCAGACGACGCCGACGCCAATCGCGATGATCACCGGCAGCGGCGCGGGGCGGCGCGTAAAGTGCGCGCGCGATCCGGGTTCTTCCGTTGCGTCAATCGCAAGCGTGGGCGCGAAAGATTCCGGCGGCGCGAGTGATTCGGGTGGCGCGGCGGGTTCGGGCAAACTGGGTTTGCGCGCGGGCGGGCGCGGAAGCGGCGGGCGCAGAGATGGCAAACGAATCGCGGCGGGTTTGCGGATCGGTTCGGCGGGCGGCATAGTCACGGCGGGCGCGTCGCTTACACTGGGTGCAGAAGGTTCGGGTGGTGGCGGCGGCGCGGCGGCGCGCGGTGGACGCGGCGCCGGAGCCCGGTCGGCGATGTAGAGCGCGAGCATTTCGTCCGAGTCCAGGTCGAGGTACGTCGCGTACGTGCGAATCAAGCCGCGCAAAAACGGTTCGGGCGGCAAACTCGCATAATCGCCCTTTTCCAGCGCGTCGATCACGGCGGCGCGGATGCGCGTATCCATTTCGACTTGGAGCGGCGCGATGCCGCGCTGCTCGCGCGTCTGCTGAAGGCGTTCACCGAGAAGTGACATTGTGATTCGGGCGCAGTTTACCACAAAAGTAGCGAAATACCAAAGAAGTTCGCAAGCGGGATTTTGTCTCTGCGGATTGATTGTGCTATAATTCGATCAGAATGTACGGAGCTGGAATGTCTCAACCCCGAACCCGCCGCCGCTCGACGCGGATGCTGATCGAATTGCTCGCGATCGTTTTCATTACCTTGTTCGTTTGCGGCGCGCTGTTTTTCGGTTTCCAAATTTACGAGACGGCGCGCCAGGCGGTGCTCGCGCTGGGGCGTCCGGAGATCAATGGCAAGCCGCTCGTCGTCAGCGAGACGGGTCAGCCCACGCGTGAACCGATGCCGAATATTTCGGCGGGCGAGCGCGTGAACTTGCTGGCGATGGGCACCGATTGCCGCCCGATTGACAAGGGCGCGTGCCGGACTGACACGATGATGATCGCGACGCTCGATCCGAAAATGGCGACGGCGGGTGTCGTGACGATCCCGCGCGATCTGTGGGTGCCGATTCCTGGGATCGGCGAGAGTCGCATCAACACGGCGAATTGGCACGGCGTGGTGAACAAATATCCAGGCGGCGGACCCGCGCTCGCCAAGAAAACCGTCGAGTATAATTTCGGGCGGCGGATTCATTACTACGTCCTGGTGGATTTCAACGGCTTTCGCCGCGTGATTGACAAACTCGGCGGAATTGATATTGACGTGCCCAAGACGATCAATGATCCGACGTATCCCGATGAAAATTTCGGATACAGTCCGTTGTACATTCCGGCGGGGCGGACGCATATGAACGGCGAGCTCGCGCTCAAGTACGCGCGGACGCGGCATCAGGACGGCGACTTTGGACGTTCCAAGCGGCAGATTCAAGTTTTGCTCGCGGTGCGCGACAAGGCGCTGCGGCTGGATGTGATCCCCAAGTTGCCCGGGCTGGTGCAAGAAATGTGGGGCGTGATTGACACCGATCTGAAACCGCCCGAAGTGATCGCGCTCGCGCAAGCCGCCAGCAAAGTCAAAACCGAAAACATCAAATACGGCTCGATCGATCAAACGATGACGGTCGAGTACCGCGAGCGCACGGGCGCGGATGTCTTGTGGTTCGATCGCGCCAAAGTCGGGCAACTGATCGATCAGATCATCCCGCGCGATATGACGGCGAACGTTCAATCCGCGCTGGTCAAGCGCGAGGCGGCGAGTATCATCGTGTTGAACGGCACGCCGAACGCGCAGGTGGCGGAGCAGACGACCAAGTTTTTGCAGGCGCAGGGATTTCAGATTTTTTCGTATGGCAATGCGGATCGCTTCGACTATGCCAATACCGTGCTGATTGATTACACGGGCACCAAGAGCGTGACGCTGGATGAACTCGCGCGGATTTTCCGCGTCGATCCTGCAAACGTCCGGCGGACGACGAACATCCGGAGTGACGTGGATATTCGCGTGATCCTGGGCGCGGATTGGACGCCGCCGCGCTAGTTATGCGAGCAGGCAGTCACTGCGTCGAATCATCGCGCGGGCGAGTCGCGCGCGGAAAACAGCAAGCCGACCCGGGGGTGAGGTCGGCTTGGGTGTTTCTGGCGGCGGGACGTCGCACGGAATCTTAGCATTTGCCGTTGACTGTGGCGAGAAATGCCTCAAAGAGGCGCGGATCGAATTGGTGATGGTTGGCGCACATCATTTCCAACGTGTCGGCGTGGCTGTGCGCGGCGCGATATGGACGATTGCCGATCAGCGCGTCGTACGTATCCGCGAGCCGCACGATGCGCGCGGCGACGGGAATTTCGCTGCCGCCCAGTCCTTGCGGGTAGCCGGTCCCGTCATAGTTCTCGTGGTGGCTAAGCACTACGTTGCCGATCATCGGATCCAGGTCGAGCGGCGCGATCAATCGGTGACCCAATACGGTGTGTTGCCTGACCATAACGATTTCCGCCTCGTTGAGCGGACGGGGCAGATTCAGAATGGCTTCGGTGATTGCCGCTTTGCCAACGTCGTGCAAGAGCGCGGCGTAATGGATGCGGATCAGGTTATCGGCGGAAAACTGCACCAGACTGTGGCGGGCAATTCTCACACTCAGGTCGGCGACCTGGCGCGAATGGTTTTCCGTGTAGGGATCGCGCAACCCGATCATTTGCGTGACCAGTTGACACAGCCCTTTCAACACGGTATGCGCTTCGAGGTATAATTTGTCATTCGCTCGAATACCGTTGGTGTGATTGGCGATCACTTCCAATCGGTCAGTGCTGAACTGGGTTGGGGAGCCAAGGATCCGACGGGCTGTCTGAACGTCCTCTGGCGCGACAACCGTGTATTGAGGCGAGGTAAGCGCAGGCAAAGTGTAATTACAAAGCATAGTTCCTTTCTGATGAACCGTCAACGACAGTTCGCAAAACGCGTGTGTTCTGGTCTTGCGTTTTGATCTTGGTGATGTGTTGCTATGACGAGCCGATAGCTAGCCGGCGGCTCAGTCGCTTGGGCAGGCACCACTCCTTCTGCCAAGGACGGATTGTTTGCATATCCCATTCCAATGACTTGATGTGCTGGCTGGCGCATTCCTCTGGCAAGCGCGGTTGGGTAGACCGGCAACGCGGGCGGTTCTCTTTTCCCCTGCGTCTCCAGAATCCATTGATCCAACTGCCCGGCGAATTGCTCCAGTGTGTCCGCACGGACGCGCATCACCGCATCAAATTCCTCGCGGCTTAGATTGAAGGGTTGGATGACGCGTTGACGCGAGCCGTTGAGCAGTGCCTTGCGAAACTCGCTGTCAATCACGGCAGTGCCGATGACGGCTTGCAACGATTCGTGTAACATAAGGACTCCTGTGGTTTCTCTTTGTCGGGCGCGGCGATTTGTTTTCTCAAGACGACGTTCAACCGGTCGGCTCATTTCCAATCGCCAGGGCAAATGCCGATCAGTCTCGACGGACTGCGCGCGTGATTCGATTGCCCAGCCCCATCCCGTGCTGGATCAACCAAAATGCGCCCAGCGCGATGAACACATCGCCCACGCTGAAAACACTGGGAATGGGGAATGGCGGCGGCAAGACGAAAATGTCGGAAAGCCACCACGCGATCGTTTGGTCGCGCGGCAAGACGATGTCTTTGGTCGCGCGGACGCGCGCGCCGATCTCCGGACTGAGAATGTTGCGACTATGCCCGACTTGGGCGAGCGCGTCCGCCGTGATCGGCATATAGCCGCCGTTCAGCATCATCACGGCGAAATTGGAAAGAAACCCGATGCCGATCAGCCAGATGCCGGGGAGCGCGCGGTTCTGCCAAACCACGCCGAACACGAGCGCGTATGAACAAATCAACACGCCGACGTGCAGACTAAGAATGCCGGTGCCTACTGGTTCAGGAAAGTAGATCAGGTAGATCTGCAAGCCAAAGGCAATCAGCGCGACCCAGCCCCACCGCAAGGGCAGGTGGGCGAGTCGCTGCAAACTTCCCCCCCGGAGCAGTCCGATCAGAACCGCGCACAGGACGGCAGCGATGAGGATCATAGCAAGAAGTTATCCGCTACCGCTGTATCCGTCTGGCGCGCCGCCGGCGAGCGCCAGTGCCAGCAAAGCAAGTAAGATGTAGATAAGGCGCAACGTTGTCGAGTTGAAATACTTGATGGCGAAAAGTTTCGCGTTTGTCATTTCGTTTTTCCTCCTGAACAATCTTGGATACTCAACTGCAGATAGTATACTCACGAGTACTCACGAAACACTCACGAAACTTGCCGCAAAAAAGGGCGACCTGTCAATGGGTCGCCCTGTGATTTTTGGTGCTTATGTTTGGTCGGGTGGTATGCTTTGGCGAATCTGCTCGTGCAATCGCTGTGTTTGTGAACTGGGGGATATCCCCATTTCGCTTTGGAACATTTGAACGCATTGTTGATACGTTTGGAGCGCGCCCGGGAGATCGCCTTTCTTCGCTTGAAATTGCATCAGCGCGCGGTAGATGTCTTCGCGGTACGGGTCGCGGCGGAGAATTTGTTGGTAAAATCCGATGGCTTTGTCCTGATCGTGTTGAGCGCAATATTCCGCCAGCGCGGCGAGTGCGTTCAGAAACTGTTTCTGCAATTCGTCTCGGATTGGGATACACCAGTCGCTGTACGAATCCTCGAAATAGTCGCCTTGATACAGCGCGATCGCGTCGCGATAGAATTGGGCGCGTTGATCGTCTGACGGCGCGCGGGTCGCCTGATCGATCGCGCGTGTGAATTGCTCAACGTCCGACTGAGTGTTGATCGGGTTGACGCGATAGAGTCCGTCTTCGTAAATGAGAATCGTAGGGGTGAGGGCGCGTCGGATTCGATACGCGGTCGAATGAAAAACGCCATTTGCCTGCGCGGGTGAGGTATCTGCCCACAGGGTGCTGAGGATCTGTTCCTTTCGCAATCCCTGCGGGTGCGCCAAAAGGAAAAAGAAAAGTTCTTTGGCGATGGCGGAATCCCACTCGCTCTTGGCGACGATTTTTCCATTTCGGCAAACTTGGGCGATCCCAAACGCGCGCGCCTCGATCTGCGGCGATGGAGGTTCGACCGTTGAGATGCTTGACGCTTGGGTAGACGCCATGGGGCGCGCCTTGATTTTTTTGAGCACAGACGCGTAAAAATTCTTACCGATTTGTTTCGCTGTGGCGTACTTGATGACCGGGAGCAAGTGTTGTCCATCTGCGAGGATGAATTGATCTTCGCGCAAATCTGTTGCCAGCTCAGCCGTGATTTTAAGATGCCGTGTGGCTAGATTGCGCTTGCGTTCTAACAGATAGATATGCGCGAGGTGGATGTGAGCGCGCGCGCTATCGCGCTTGGCATCGCCACGCTCGAGCAATTCGATCGCGCGCGTTAGATGATCGATCGCGGTTGTAGAATTTCCTCGCGCGCAATTGAGAATGCCGAGTGCCGTCATCGCCAATCCCAACTCATAACCGGACTGATGACTTTCGGCTTGCTCGATGGCTTGATGGAGCAGAGAGTTGGCGTTCTCAATTTCACCTAAGAGTCGGCACAATTCTCCTAGCGCGGTCAAGGTGAAGGTGATAATGAACCCATCGCTGATGCGCGTTGCGATCTCGTATGCAGTTCGATAAGCATCCTGTGCCTCGGCGTAATTGCTTTGATCGCGGTATACGTCGCCGAGACTAGCAAGTGCGTACGCTTCCCAGCGCAATTGCCCCGTTTGGTGTGCTTGGTCGCGCGCTTGTTGCAGCGTTTCAACGGCTTGTGTGCACTTGCCTTGTTGATGGTAACCAACGCCAATACTGTTCAGCGTGCTTGCCAAGCCAACCAGGTTGTTCGCGCGACGCCAATAGTTGAGAGCTTGATGAAAGTGTTGTTCGGCTTCCGTATCACCAATCCTTCGATAAGTAACGCCGAGGTCGTGGTGGAGCCATGCTATTCGGGTTGGATCGTTCAATGACTTGCACAATTTTAGGGCTACACCAAACTCTTTGATTGCTTTGGAGGGCTTTCCGAGCAAACCGTAGGAGGTGCCTATTGAACGATGGGCACGCACAATCTCATCTTTTTGATCCACGTCCAGCAATCTCAGCGCTCGCGTACAGGTATCAATTGCGTCCTGGTAGCGCCCAGATTGCGCAAAGCGACGGCTTGATTCACCAGGGTTTTGCCTATGCCATTGGCGTCCCCCTGTTTTTCGAAGATGGCGGAGGCGCAAGCAAAAATCTCCAGCGCGCGAGTGGGCCCCCCGGTATCCGAGAAAACCATCGCGCGTCGAAGGAGCAGGTCAGGATGCGCGTCCAACATCTCCGCCGGCAGCGCGTCAATCCAGCGCGCCAGCGTCGTCAAATGCCCGGCGTCGAACGTTTCTTTGGCGATGCTTTCAATCGCGCGCGCGGCATCGTCGAAAAGTTGCGCGTTGAGATAATGCTTGATCGCGCGTTCCGGCGCGCCGCGCGCCGCATAAAGTTCCGCCGCGCGACGATTCAGCGTGCGCCAGCGTTCCGCATCCGCGGCGCGCAGACGGGACTGCAGAAAATCCTGAAAGAGATGATGGTAACGGTACCACGTTTCCTCTTGCTCCAGCCGCACGACGAAGAGATTCTTTTGCTCGATCAAGGTGAGCCGTTCAGCCGAGTCTTGCGCGCCCAAAAGCGCGTCGCACATTTCGGGAACGAGCTCATCGAGGATCGCGGTGCCAAGCAGAAATTGCTGCAACTCGGCGGATTGTTGCGCGAACACTTCGCTGGCAAGGTAATGGAAGACGTGACTGTGCGGACCCGGCACGCGGACCAAATCTTGAAACAAGCCGCGCCACAGCGAATGGGTCGTTAGAATAATTCCGGTGATCCAGCCCTCGGAGGTTTCCGCCAGCTCTGTGGCTTGCGTCTCGGAGAGAGCAGTTTGATAATTCTGCTGGATCAGCGCGCGAATTTCCTCGGCGGTAAAGCGCAGGTCGTTGACCCCCAAGCCCGCGATCTCCTGACGCGCGGTGAGCCGCGTGAGCGTCAGTCTGGAGGGCAGAGTGCGGCTGGCGAGCAGTATGTGCGCGTTTTCGGGCAGCACGCGCAGAAACGTGTCGAGGATGCGATTGACTACTTCAGACTCTTCGACGGTATGGTAATCGTCCAAGATGAGGACGAAATAACCGGGAATAGTCTCATAGATCTCCGTGACGAGCGCGCCAACAATCACTTCGACCTCGCGCGCGAGCGAAACATTTTCGAGTAGGGTGGCGGTTCGAGAGCCAAAAGCAGGAAACGTGTGGCGGAGTGACGCGATGAGAGATTGGAGAAATATTTTGGGATCGGCGTCGGATGCGTCGAGCGTGTACCAGCAAACCGGCAAAGCGGTCTCGTGTGCAAAATCAATCAGCAGTGAAGTTTTGCCATAACCCGCCGACGCGGAAACGAGAACGAGTTTGCGCTCGATGTGTTCGTGGAGAAAATTGACCAGACGCAGGCGGTGCAACAAGCGCGTCCGTTGGCTGGGGAGGAGAATTTTTGTGATGGCGCGTAAAGTTTCCACAACAACCTTTTTGTCCAAACACGATCCATTTTGATTATAACACGAGTAGGCGCGCTTGCCAAAGCACTGCTTTGATGGTAAACTACCAAAGCAAATGAGCCAATGAACCAATGAACCAATGAGCCACATTGGTTCATTGGCTCATTGGCTAATTGGAGAATTGGCACATTGTCTCAAGCATTGTATTTGAAATATCGCCCGCGCACGTTCGATGACATCGAAGGGCAGGAACACATTCGGACGACGCTCAAGAACGCGCTCGCGCTCAATCGGATCGCGCACGCGTACTTGTTCACGGGACCGCGCGGCACCGGCAAGACGACGACGGCGCGCGTCCTCGCCAAAGCGGTCAACTGCCTTTCCGATGGCGCGGACAAACCGTGTAACGCGTGCGCGGTGTGTCAGGCGATCAACGCAGAACGAATGTTAGACTTGATCGAGATTGACGCGGCGTCGAATCGAAGTATTGACGATATTCGCGCGCTGCGCGACAAGGTTGATTTTCGTCCGGGCGAATCAACATACAAAGTGTATATCATTGATGAAGTACATATGTTGACGCCGGAGGCATTCAACGCGTTGCTCAAAACTTTGGAAGAGCCGCCGCCGCACGTCATCTTCGTCCTCGCCACGACCGATCCGCAAAAAATTCCCGCAACCGTTATCTCGCGCGTCCAGCGGTTCGATTTTCGCCGCCTCACTTTGCCCGAAATTACTTCGCGGCTAACTGAAATCGCGGCGAAAGAAAACCTCAAAGTCGAACCCGCCGCGGTTGAATTGATCGCGCGGCAAGCGACCGGCGCGATGCGCGACGCGATCAGTCTGCTCGATCAGTTGACCGCATACGGCGGCGACGAAATCACGCTCGCGCAAGTGCAGGGCTTGCTCGGCGCGGCGTCGAACCAGATCGTCGGCGAGTTGGTCGCGCGGCTGGCGGAGCGAAATATCGCGCAGGGACTCGCGCTGATCGCAAGCGCGGTGGATTCGGGTGCGGATCCGCGCCAACTCGCGCGCGAGATCGTCGAATATTTGCGCGGCTTGCTGCTGATCAAATCCGGCAGCGGCGACGCGCTCACACGCACCGCCGAAGCGCAAACCGAAATGACTCAGCGCGCCGGGCAATTTTCCGCCGATCAACTCGTGCGCGCGATTCGCTTGTTCAATCAAGCCGCGTTCGAACTGCGCGCCAGCGCGCATCCGACTCTGCCATTGGAAATCGCGCTGGTGGAAGCGACGCTGGAACCGCCCGCGCCATCGGGCGTGTCATCCGCGCCGCGCACCGCGCCACCTCCGGCAAGTCCGCCACCCGCGCCGCGCGGGTCGCCGCCTCCCAAGAGCGCGATGCCGCCGCCTGCAAAAAGCGCGCCGGTCGCCGCGCCGAAGGAAAATTTCGCGTCTGGGTCAGTCAACGCGGCGATGCCAATCACGGTGGAGATCGTGCAAAGCAATTGGGCGAATGTGCTGGCGCGCGTCAAGCAGTCGAATCGAAACGCGGAGGCGTTTTTACGGAGCGCGGCGGAACCGATCAAAGTCGAAGATGGTGTGATTGTGCTGGGCTTTCAGTATCAGGTTCACGCGGAAAGATTTGAGAAAGAACCAAAATGGAAAGAGGTGGTCGAACGCGCGCTCGATCAGGTCTTTCAGCGCAAGTGCCGCGTCAAATGCGTGCTGGCGCCGGAGCGCGCCAAGCGCAAAGCGGTGGAACAAGATCCATTGATTCGCGCGGCGATGAGTCAAGGCGCGCAGATTACGGGAATTCACGGAGCATAGAGTATGAGCAGACGAGGCGATCCGCGCCGCGCGCCGCCAATGCCGCGCGCGCAGCCGGGTAATCCGCAAAATTTGTTGCAATCGTTTCAACAGAAAATGCAAGAGACGCAAGCCGCGCTGGAAAATGAAACCTTGCAAGTGAGCGCGGGTGGCGGCGCGATGACGATTGTGATCACCGGGCAACAAAAATTGCAATCGGTCAAAATTTCGCCCGATGTGTTGAGCGCGGGCGACGTGGAAATGTTGCAGGATTTGATCGTCGCGGCGGTGAATGAAGCGATTGAAAAATCGCAGCAACTCGCGTCCAGTCGGATGGGCGAAGTGACGGGCGGCTTGGGCTTGCCGAACATCCTGGGTTAGCGATGGACACGACGCCGCGCGCGGTGACGCGCCTGATCGACGAGTTTCATCGCTTGCCGGGCATCGGACCCAAAACCGCGCAACGGCTCACGTTCTATCTGTTGCGCGCGCCGAAAGAGCACGCGCTATCGCTGGCGGAAGCGCTGACGCAACTGAAAGATAAAATCGTCACGTGCGCGATTTGCCAGAACATCGCGGAAGAAAATCCGTGCGCGATTTGCCGCGATGACGTGCGCGATCGTTCGATCATTTGCGTCGTCGAAGAGCCGCTGGATGTGCTGGCGCTGGAACGAACGCGCGAGTATCGTGGGTTGTATCACGTCTTGCACGGCGCGATTTCGCCGGTGGATGGAATCGGTCCGGAAGATTTGCGCGTGCAAGAGTTGTTGACGCGGATTCGGCGCGAGCCGGGTATCACCGAAATCGTTTTGGCGACGAACCCGAATCTGGAAGGCGAAGCGACGGCGATGTACTTGGAGCGGTTGATCAAGCCGCTGGGGATTCGCGTGACGCGGCTGGCGCGCGGGTTGCCGGTCGGCGGGGATTTGGAATATGCGGATGAGGTGACGCTGATCCGGGCGTTGGAGGGTCGGCGGGAGGTTTGAGTGATTCAAAAATTTAAGGCAATCGCGCTTGACAAATCCGGAAAAACGTGTATAATTACTCGGCACGATGAGTAAGGGTGTTACAAATTTTGTGCGTCAAGGAGGCAAAACGAGACGGTAAGCGGTCATCGAACGTTTAGGGTTCGTTGAATGGTCTCGTGTTGTCTCCGCCGGCCGCAGGTCGGCGGATTTTGTTCTCTAAAATCGGAATTTGACACGGGTGGGAATGTGTGGTATAAATCCGCCCGTTCGCCCGTCGCCAGCAAGCGGCGGGCAAGGGACTTTAACAACTGAAGAGTGATAGGAAAGAGCGTTTGTAGAATTGAAGAATCCGGATGAAACTCAAAATTTGAAATATAACGGAGAGTTTGATCCTGGCTCAGGATGAACGCTGGCGGCGTGCTTAACACATGCAAGTCGAACGGGTACTTTGGGAAACTGGAGTGCTAGTGGCAAACGGGTGAGTAACACGTGGGTGACCTGCCTCAAAGTGGGGAACAACAGACCGAAAGGTTTGCTAATACCGCATTAGTTCGGCGATTCAATTTGCCGAATAAAGCCCCCTTCGGGGGGCGCTTTGAGAGGGGCCCGCGTCCCATCAGGTAGTTGGTGAGGTAATAGCCCACCAAGCCGATGACGGGTAGCTGTTCTGAGAGGAAGATCAGCCACAATGGAACTGAGACACGGTCCATACTCCTACGGGAGGCAGCAGTGAGGAATATTGGGCAATGGGCGCAAGCCTGACCCAGCGACGCCGCGTGGGTGACGAAGGCCTTCGGGTCGTAAAACCCTTTTGGCAGGGACGAGTGAGGACGGTACCTGTCGAATAAGTCTCGGCTAACTACGTGCCAGCAGCCGCGGTAAAACGTAGGAGGCGAGCGTTATCCGGATTTACTGGGCGTAAAGCGTGCGTAGGCGGTTGGGTAAGTCTGACGTGAAAGCCCCTGGCTCAACTGGGGGAGGTCGTTGGATACTGTCCGGCTTGAGGGTGATAGAGGAGAGTGGAATTCCCGGTGTAGCGGTGGAATGCGTAGAGATCGGGAGGAACACCAGTGGCGAAAGCGACTCTCTGGATCACATCTGACGCTGAGTGCACGAAAGCGTGGGGAGCAAACGGGATTAGATACCCCGGTAGTCCACGCCCTAAACGATGAGGGCTGGGTGTCGGCAGGGTTTCCTGTCGGTGCCGAAGCTAACGCGTTAAGCCCTCCGCCTGGGGACTACGAACGCAAGTTTAAAACTCAAAGGAATAGACGGGGGCCCGCACAAGCAGCGGAGCGTGTGGTTCAATTCGATGCAACACGAAGAACCTTACCAGGGTTTGACATGTATGTGGTAGGAAACTGAAAGGGGTCCGACCCGCAAGGGAGCATGCACAGGTGCTGCATGGCTGTCGTCAGCTCGTGCCGTGAGGTGTTGGGTTAAGTCCCGCAACGAGCGCAACCCCTTTCGCTAGTTATATGTGTCTAGCGATACTGCCGGATTAACTCCGGAGGAAGGCGGGGATGACGTCAAGTCAGCATGGCCTTTATATCCTGGGCTACACACACGCTACAATGGGTGCTACAGAGCGTTGCCAAGCCGCGAGGCGGAGCTAATCGCACAAAAGCATCCTCAGTTCAGATTGCAGGCTGCAACTCGCCTGCATGAAGTCGGAGTTGCTAGTAAACGCGCGTCAGCTATAGTGCGTTGAATGCGTTCCCGGGCCTTGTACTCACCGCCCGTCACGTGATGGAAGTCGGTAACACTTGAAGTCGGTGACTGAACCGCAAGGACAGAGCCGCCGAGGGTGGGACTGGTAACTGGCACGAAGTCGTAAATCTGTTGCGACCGGCAGGAGTAATCTTGCCGTAAAACCTGACTGTATCGGTGGAACCCTCTCTGAGGCAATACCGAGGGAAGTCGTCCCGAGCGAAGGCGAAGGATTGACCCCGTAGAGACTACACGTCGGCTCCTCTGAGTCCTATGTCCAACCGCGAATATCAAGCCTATCTGCAAGGCGCACTTCACGATGGTACTCGAAGTGAAGCGCACAATACGCATCGTATCTCCCAGAAGGGAACGGAATGGCTTTCTCGATTGCGCGACTTGTTTACCGCACTTGGTTTCAAGTCGTGGATGTATCAAGAAGGCAAGAGCCGGGGGGTCTATGTGCTGGAAACAACAGCGCAGTTCCTCAATACGGAATACGATCCCAATCTTCTGCAAACAGGATTGGAACGTATAGCGTATGTGCGAGGATACTTTGATGCCGAAGGTGGGATGCCGCAATCGCCAGGTGCAAGGTTCTACATCCAGTTTACGCAGAAGAACCGCGTGGAACTGGAAAAAGTCAAGGCGATGCTCGAAGAACTCGGGATCCAGTGTGGTGAAATCCACAATCCAAGTGTTGTAGCAGATCCAGATTACTGGCGATTCTATGTTCTGGCGAACTCCCACAAGGCGTTTGCTGGGCTGATCGGATCTTGGCATCCGCGTAAGGACGGGATACTCAAACAGAGGATGAAGATATAGTCCATGCCCTATGGCGACATGGGGACTAACATGAACAAGGTAGCTGTACCGGAAGGTGCGGCTGGATCACCTCCTTTCTAGGGAGATAACAAGTGCTCACACTTGTATACTCCAGACTTTCTTCGATTTCTGCGTTCGCTTCTTTCCTATCACTCTTCAGTTGTTAAGGTTCCGCTGAACTAAACGGGCCTTTAGCTCAGCTGGTTAGAGCGTGCCTCTGATAAGGGCAAGGTCTGTGGTTCAAGTCCACAAAGGCCCACCTGGGAATTTCAGATTGGAGATTTTAGATTGCAGATTGAAAAATCTGAAGTCATAAATTTGAAATCTGAAATGAGTTGAGGGGGCCATAGTTTAGCTGGGAGAACGCCTCCTTTGCAAGGAGGAGGTCAGGGGTTCGAGTCCCCTTGGCTCCACTCCGTTCTTGACAAGGAACGCGTTCGGAGTATAATCGCACCTAACGAGGTGTAGCAAAAAAGTATGTTAAACGTTCTGGAGACCCGAATCGCATAATCGTGTTCTGACACTTTCGTCGCGTCTTCAGACGACCTGGCGATGTGCCAGGTCGTTTTGTGTCTCTCGAACCCGCGCGCTGATCTCTGACGATTGTTGATCACGGTCAACGGTCGCTAGCGATCAAACGCTAGGCAGATTTCAGAGGTCAGATTTCAGAAGTCAGATTTTCAATCTGCAATCTGAAATCAAAAATCTGAAATGGATCCGCACTTTACCAACTGAATAGAAGGTATCGTAAACATCACCAGGATGTTTACGATGTGTGTTCCTGCTCGCAAAGCGTCGCCGCCTTTTGGGCGATTGCATCAACCAAAATCGAAACAGGCGACGATTTGCGATTAACACACAAATGGCAATCGTCGCGTGATCGCAAGATCGCGTGACAATCGTCAAGGTTTTCAATTCGTCAATATCCCGAGAGATAAGCTACTAAGAGCACATGGCGGATGCCTTGGCGCCAAAGGCCGAAGAAGGACGTGGTTGGCTGCGATAAGCCGCGTAGAGCCGTCAACAGGCGTAATATGCGCGGATTTCCGAATGGGGTAACCCCCTCCAAGTCATGTTGGAGGACCTGCGTGTTGAATCCATAGATGCGCGGGAGGGCACCGGGGGAACTGAAACATCTCAGTACCCCGAGGAAAAGAGACCATTCCCCTAGTAGTGGCGAGCGAACGGGGACAAGCCTAAACCACTGTGCCGTAAGGTGCAGTGGGGTTGTAGGGCTCGGCATATGAGAGTTACCAAACTGATTTCTAGCGGAAGGATTCTGGAAAGTTCCGTCATAGCGGGTGATAGCCCCGTACGCGAAAGAAATCAGACTCTCGTCGAGTTCCTGAGTACCACGGGGCACGCTAATCCTGTGGGAATCCGGGGAGTCCACTCTCTAAGGCTAAATACCTTTGGCGACCGATAGTGAACAAGTACCGTGAGGGAAAGGTGAAAAGTACGGCTGTGAGCCGAGTGAAATAGAACCTGAAACCGTGTGCTTACAAGCAGTGGAAGGACTATGCCAGATTGTGATGCGCGCAAGCGCGTCTGCTGGAACGTCTGACCGCGTGCCTCTTGAAGAATGAGCGAGCGAGTTACTTCTCTGTGGCAAGGATAAGGGAGTGACACCCGGATCCGTAGCGAAAGCGAGTCCGAATAGGGCGATCAGTCGCAGGGAGTAGACCCGAAACCCGGTGAGCTACTTATGGGCAGGTTGAAGCGGCGGTAACACGTCGTGGAGGACCGAACTCTTTAGCGTTGCAAAGCTATGAGATGACCTGTGAGTAGGTGGTGAAATGCCTAACGAACCGGGAGATAGCTGGTTCTCCCCGAAATAACTCTAGGGTTAGCCTCGTATGTTTAGTGGCGGAGGTAGAGCACTGGATTGGCTAGGGGGCGTCAAGCTTACCAACCCAAACCAAACTCCGAATGCCGCCACTCCAAGTACGGGAGTCGGACTACGTGGGATGAGCTTCGTAGTCAAAAGGGAAACAGCCCAGATCGTCGAATAAGGTCCTCAAGTCTATGCTAAGTGGGAAACGATGTGAGATTGTTCTGACAGCCAGGAGGTTGGCTTAGAAGCAGCCACCCTTTAAAGAGTGCGTAATAGCTCACTGGTCAAACGGTCTCGCGCGGAAAATGTAACGGGGCTCAAGCATAGCACCGATTTCACGAACTCTGCTGTAAAGCAAAGTGGTAGGGGAGCGTTCTGGGAGCAGCGAAGCACGACGGCGACGACGTGTGGAGCGACCAGAAGTGAGAATGCTCGCATAAGTAGCGAAATTAGAGTGAGAAACTCTAACGCCGGAAGCCTGAGGGTTCAGACGCAAGGGTAATCCGCGTCTGGTTAGTCGGCCCTAAGCTGAGGACGAAAGTCGTAAGCGATGGACATTCGGTTAATATTCCGAAACTATCTGAGTTGAGTGAAGGGGTGACGCAGTAGGATAGCCCAGCCTGCCTATCGGACATGGTAGGTGCTAAGCCGCGAGGAGTTGAGGGGAGTAGGCAAATCCGCTCCCTGATCTGAGCGGTGGGCGGCGCCGCAAGGCCACAAGTGGGTGATTCCAAACTGCCGAGAAAAGCCTCTAAGCGTTGAAACTTGGATACCCGTACCGCAAACCGACACAGGTGGGCGGCATGAGAAATGCAAGGCGATCGGGAGAACCTCCGTTAAGGAACTCGGCAAAATGCACCCGTAACTTCGGGAGAAGGGTGGCTTGTCTGCGTCAGATTATCTCAAAGCGCGGGCAAGTCGCAGCGAAGCGGCTCGACTGACTGTTTAACAAAAACACAGGTCTCTGCAAACGCGCAAGCGGATGTATAGGGGCTGACTCCTGCCCAGTGCCGGAAGGTTAAAGGGAGAGGTTAGGTCCGCCGCAAGGCGAGCCGAAGCTTTGAACTGAAGCCCCGGTGAACGGCGGCCGTAACTATAAACTCGACCGTTGTAGTTACGAAAATAAACTTGGCCATATGCTGGAAACCCTGAGTATCTGGCGCTACTGCCGCGCAAGCGGCAGTGACAAAGCGTCCGGTGCAGGCAATCAGCAGGAAAGGCTCAGTCAGGTGAGCGAACGAGAATCTTTGGATGAAACCGGACACTACCTCGCTGGATTTGTGGATGGCGAAGGGAGTTTCAACGTCAGCATCAAGAAGGTCAACGACCGAAAACTTGGATGGCGCGTTGGGGCTTGCTTCAATGTCTCGCAACGTGAACGACACATTCTTGAGCTCTTGCAACGAACTTTGGAATGTGGTACAATTCGGCGGAGATGGGATGGGGTTCACTACTTTGAGGTCAACAGTTTTCATGATCTCAAAGAAAAGGTGATCCCATTCTTTCGCAAATACCCGTTGCGCTCTCCAAACAAGAACGAAACACTTGGAGTATTCGCTCGGATTTGCGAAATGATGTGTAACGGTATGCATCTCACATCGGATGGCGTCCGCGAAATTGTTCATCTGCGAAATCAGATGAACAACGAAATGAGCAAGCGCCATCGAGATGACCAGGAAATTCTCGATTCGATTCAAGACTGAGAATCCTCAGAGACTATACGCCAAGTATGCAAAGATCGACCGTAACGCCGCTGATCTCTGCGTAATGATATAGTCCGATCTCTGTAGCGATACAGAGGGCTACAAAGCCACACGCGCAAGCGTGCAACAGTACGAACGGTCCTAAGGTAGCGAAATTCCTTGTCGGGTAAGTTCCGACCCGCACGAAAGGAGTAACAAGTTGAGCGCTGTCTCAACGGGGGACCCGGCGAAATTGAAATAGTGGTGAAGATGCCATTTACCCGCACTAGGACAAAAAGACCCCGTGGAGCTTTACTGTACCCTGGCATTGAGTTGAGGTTTGTTGTGCGTAGGATATCTGGGAGGCTTTGAAGCTGGGCTTGCGGGCTCGGTGGAGCCAACGTTGAAATACCAGACTCAAGAAATTTCGACCCTAACGTCTAGCCGTAATCCGGCGGACGGACCGTGCCAGGCGGGCAGTTTGACTGGGGCGGTCGCCTCCTAAAATGTAACGGAGGCGCCCAAAGGTTCCCTCAGGCTGAATGGAAACCAGCCACTGAGTGCAAAGGCATAAGGGAGCTTGACTGCGAGACCTACAAGTCGAGCAGAGACGAAAGTCGGGCTTAATGATCCCACGACTCTGTGTGGAAAGGTCGTGGCTTATCGGACAAAAGCTACCCCGGGGATAACAGGCTGGTGAGATCCAAGCGTTCACAGCGACGATCTCGCTCGGCACCTCGATGTCGGCTCGTCGCATCCTGGGGCTGAATTAGGTCCCAAGGGTTGGGCTGTTCGCCCATTAAAGCGGTACGCGAGCTGGGTTCAGAACGTCGTGAGACAGTTCGGTCTCTATCCAGTGTGGGCGCAGGGGATTTGAGGGGAGTTGCCCTTAGTACGAGAGGACCAGGGTGAACGGACCGCTGGTGTGCCAGTTGTCGTGCCAACGGCATTGCTGGGTAGCCAAGTTCGGCAGTGATAACCGCTGAATGCATCTAAGTGGGAAGCATGCCCCAAGACTAGATCCCCCATCGGTTTACCGAGTAAGCGCGGTCGTAGACTACGACCTTGATAGGTCGCAGGTGTAAGCGTGGTGACACGTTCAGCTAAGCGATACTAATGCGCGAGGGCTTTCTCTCGGGATATTGATGAATTGAAACCCTTATACCTTCTATTCAGTTTGCTTTACAATCGAATCGTCAATCAAAAACAGATTCCTCTGGTGATTTGAGCGACGGGGAAACACCCGGTCCCATGCCGAACCCGGTAGTTAAGCCCGTCAGCGCCGATGGTACTGGCGGTACGCACCGCTGGGAGAGTAAGTCATTGCCAGGACGGATTCTGTTTTTGTTTTCAAGAAAAATCGCGACGCGCAATTTCTGCCATCGCGATTTTTCTTTTTTCCAATCCCTTGTGCTATAATCGTCTCCAGGGTCATTGCGAGGCGTGGTCTGCCGAAGCAATCCCCAAAGAGAAATTGGAATCTCCCGATGCGTTGTCACGGCTTAACTTCTGATCGCCATCGTTGTTCGCGCGACGCGCAAGCCGCGACGAACTTTTGCGCCGAACATCAACCGCAAGCGCAAACCGAACCACGCGCCGAACCCGCGCCCGCGCCGCGCGGTGGCATCGCGCGTCTGCTGGAACGATTGCAGCCCGCGCTCGCGCGAAACGTCGTGCCCGACGACGCGAACTTTGCGGTACCGCGCTGGCTCAACAAAAGTTCGACGCCGCAGGTGATTGAGCGCGTGCTGAACGATCCGAGCTGTATGATCCGCTGGTCCGCCGCGTTCGTCCTCCGCAAACGCCGCGACCCTGCCGCGATTGAACCGCTCTGGCGCGTCCTGCAAAACGACCCCGTCAGTTTCGTGCGACAACAAGCCGCCGTCGCGCTCGGCAAAATCGGTACGGCGGCGGTACTCACTCCGCTGATCGAAGCGCTGTGGCACGATCAGGACGCGGGCGTGCGGCAAGCGTGCGCGATCGCGCTTGGCAATCTGGGTTACGCGATCGCGACGAAAGATTTGGCGGAAACACTGAATCGCGATTACGCGATCTTCGTCCGCTGGGACTGCGCGCTCGCGCTCGGGCAAGTCGGCGATTTCTCGGTCGAACGATTGCTGGAGGAACGCGCGGAACAAGATCAGAGCCAAGTCGTGCGCGGCGCCTGCCGCGAGTCACTCGAAGAAATTCGGAAGCGAAAATAGAAATCGCGGCGAGGATCATCCCTCGTCGCGATTTTTTGTTTCGCGCGCATCGTGGTCGAGAATGTCAACGATGCAACTATCCAACGATCAAACTACTTGTAACTCATCACCATCACCGTCAACTCCGTCGGCAGCTTGAGCGACGAGATGGTGATCGTCTGCGCGGTTTGCGTCACTTTGGCGGACGCGCCAAACGCCGCGCCGAACGGTCCCGCGTCGGTCAGGCGCGCGGCGGTGGACGCCGCGAGCGCGGGCGTGGTATAGTGCATCGGAATCGCGATCCTGGGTTTGAGTTGTCCAACGACTTCTGCCGCGCCCTTCCCGTCGAGCGTAAAGAATCCGCCGACGGGAATCATCACCACATCCACCGCGCCGATCTGCTTGACTTGATCGTCGCTGAGTTTGTGACCCAGGTCGCCCAGGTGCGCGAGGCGAAGCCCGTCGAGATCGAAGATAAAGATCGCGTTCTTGCCGCGCGCCGATCCTTGCGTGTCGTCGTGGTACGTCGCGACGGTGCGCACGCGCACGCCTTTGATCGTCTGATCGATCTTCGCCCAATCGTTTGCGGCGAGTCCGCGCAAAATTGTCGGACTGCCGGTGGCGAGCGCGACGTTGTTGTGATCGCCATGCTCGTGGCTGACGGTGACGAGATCAACGCCCGCAATCGGCGTGAGTGGGTAACCCATCGTCGTCGCCATCGGATCGAGCAGCGCGGTCAAGCCCGAACTCGTTTTGAGAATGAACGTCGGATGACCGAGCCAGGTGAGTGTCGCGGTCACTTCTTTCGGCGACGTCGCGGTTGGCGGCGCGGAAGTTGCGGTGGGTGCGGTCGTGGGCGCGGTGGTTGGCGGTGGCGGAACCGCCGTCGCGGTGGGTAGCACGCGCGTTGCCGTGGGCGGCACGGCTGTCGGCGGCACAGGCGTCGCGGTGGGCGCGGGTGTTGGGGTTGGCGTCGCGCACGCGCTCAGCGCGAGCGCGATGATCAGAACGATGAACAGTTTTTTCATTTCGATTTCCTCCTGGTTTGATCTAGTCTTTCAGTCCTTTTTGTTTCCACCAAGGTTCAGCAGGGTTGGTGTTGGGAGGTGTCTTTGATGGGGTAGACCCATTTGCTTGCCCAGTGTGTTGTGGGGGAGGTGGCATGGGCGGACTCTTCGAGGAGTCAAGGTTCTTGAACCAGTACAGTCCAGTGCCAGGAATTCCAATCGAAACATACCGTTGACCATTCGCCATCACTCCATAACGGAGGCCGGGGATGCCCACACTCGAACCAACACCGTGTTTGCTAAGTGTCCATCGGATTGGTCCACGCCGGAAAACTTTTCGAAATCGCCAGCTCATGTTTTACCTCACATGGTGCCTTGACCTAAGAACACAGCCTTAAGATACCGATTGAAAGAGATGTTCTTGAATGCCATTTGTTCATGGTGGATTTTGGCAATCTGCCATGCTGTCCCCGTCCGAAATCTTTGACAGCGATCGCGCCAGTTTCGGCTGAATAGAATGGCGGTGTGTCCCAGCACCATCCGTCAAGCCGTCCAATGAGGGCGGCTTTTGCATTTTCTCCGGGAATC
>VGOB01000033.1 GCA_016865935.1 Chloroflexota bacterium
GGAAAACAAACCCGTAGCGATGCGGTGATCGCCTGTGCCGTGGGGGCTAGAGCGTAACGACAAATCTGTGCCGTGTCGGATCTCGGGCATAATTATAATCCTGGGTCGAAATTTCGCCAAACTACAGTTAGAGATTGGAAATTTGAAATCGGCGGTTGAATGTTGGAAGTTGGATTTTGGCTCATTGGTTCATTGGCACATTGGTTCATTGACGCGCTGGCTCATTTCTTCCAAAAGTACCGGAGAACCTGCGTCACGGGCTTTTCGCTGTAATCCAAGCGCAGGACGCCGAAATGATTTTCGGGATGATCGGTTTGAATCGGCGGATTGCCGGCGACGCCGACGGGATAATCGTTCAGGCACCAGAAAACCGATCCGCACATCGCGTTCTCTTCGAGCAATTTCATCACCGCGTTGTAATGAATGACTTGATCGTTCTCGGTATATTTTTTGTCGGGTCCGCCGGTGGGCAAACCGAATTCTTGGAGCAAGACCGGTTTGCGCGTTTGCGTTTTGTAGAATTTAATCAAGCCGTCCAACCGGTCCACCGCGTCGTAATAGTGCCAGCAGAAAAAATCGAGATGGTCGTTGAGCGCGGGAAAATATTGCGCGCGCGCGCGATCGATCCAGCCGATCGTCTGCAATGGGTACGGATCGAGCGCGCGGACGAGTGGGGCGATCCGTTGGAAAAACGGAATGACGATGCTCTCGCCGACGGTCCGGATCGCCCTGTCCGGCTCGTTCTGCAAGTCCCAGCACATAATCCTGGGATCGCGCGCGAACGATGGGACGAGCGCGCGCAAGTACGTTTCGATCAGCGGAAAATTCGCGGGCTGGTACATTTCGAACGCGAGACTGTCGAGCAAGGTCATCGTCACTTTGAGATTCAAGCGCCCGGCGATGTCCAGGAATTCGCGCACGTTCGCCAGGTACTGCGGGTGCGGTATTGCCGCGCGCGTGTCGGCGGGGACGCTGGGCGGCGTTTGCGTGCCGGTGAGGGACGCGTGAAAATCAATGAACACGCGTACCGCGTTCGCGCCCAAGGACGCGCCCAGGCGCAACTCGCGTTCGGTCACCTCGGGTTGCCACGCGTCCAGGTTGAACGTTTTCCACGGATGCGCGCGCGGATAATAATTGAACCCGCGAATCGGAAAGCGTTGACCGCGCAGAAAAAATTGATCGCCGCGCACTGTCACAAAATCAATCGCGCGCGCGGTCGCGGTTGGCGTGGGAGTGGAAGTTGGTGTGAGGGTGGGCGGGCGCGTCGGTGTCGGCGTCAGCGTCACGGTAGGCGTTGCGGTCGCAGTCGGTTGTGGCGTCGCGGTTGGGACGACGCGCGTCGGCGCAAGTGTTGGCGTTGGCGTCGTCCGCGCGGCGTCGCACGCAGAGATCAGAGCGCTGCCGAACGACGCGGCGATGAGTTTGAGAAAATCGCGGCGGGAAATCATAACGCGCGCGATTGTAACACAAGCGAAACGAGTTGGCAAAACGCGCGAATGCGTTATAATGGCAATGAATCAATGAGCCAATGAACCAATGAGTCAAAGGTGTTTGGCACGTTTGGCAGGTTTGGCACGTTTGGCAGGTTTGGCTTGTTTGACGTTGGGGGAATTACCTTGAGCACTGAACTCGCATACCTTGACGATCCATTTTGTTTTGAATTCGACGCGGAGATCAGCGCGCGCGTGACGTTACCCGATGGACGCGCGGGCGTGGTCTTGCCAAAAACTTTATTCTTTCCAACCGGCGGCGGACAAGAACACGATACCGGCACGCTGGGCGACGCGCGCGTGAGCGATGTGCTGATTGACGATGCGGGCGTCGTCGTGCACGTCGTCGATCGCGCGATCTCGGACGCGCGCGTGCGCGCGACGATTGATCGCGCGCGGCGATTCGCGTTTATGCAGCATCACAGCGCGCAACATCTCTTGAGCCAGGCGATTCTCGACGCGCTCGGCATCGAAAGTGTTTCGGCGAACATCAACATTGACAATCCGTCCACGATTGACCTGGTTTGTGGTGACACAGATTTGACGCCCGGCGAAAATCTGGCGAACGCGCTGATCTACGAGGATCGCCCGATCAAAGCGTATTTTATTTCCGACGCGCAAATTGCGACGGTGCCGTTTCGCGTGCCGCCCAAAGTCGCCGGACGAATTCGCGTCGTCGAAATCGAAGGATTCGATTATTCGGCGTGCGGCGGGACGCATTGCACGCGCACCGGACAAATCGGCGTCGTCAAGATCGTCAAGACGGAACGCCGCGCCGAAAAATTGCGCGTTCATTTTCTTGCCGGTCAGCGCGCACTGGAATATTTTCAGAATGTTCACGCGGTTGCCGCGCAACTCGCGCGGCAATTCGATACGAGTTACGATGCGTTGGGCGAAGCGATCGCGCGCCAGCGCGACGCGTTACGCGCGGCGCAGAAAGAGATCGAAGCACTGAAAGCCGAACGATTGACTTTTGAGGCAGAGCGGCTCATCGCGAACGCGCGCGCGTGCGGTTCGGTTAAATTGATCGCCGCGTCGTTTCGCGATCGCGCGCCGCAGGAATTGCGCGCGCTCGCGCTCTTGTTGCAAAACGCGCCGGGCGTCGTCGCGCTCCTCGTGTCGTATGACGGCGCGAAATTATCGCTCGCGGTCGCATGCGCGAACGAGACCGGCGTCAGCGCGAACGATCTGTTGCGCCAGCAGTTGGCGGAAATCGGCGGGCGCGGCGGCGGCGACGCGAAACTCGCGCAGGGTGGCGGCGCGGCAAGCGAGGCGCAATTTGCGGGGTGGATCGCGCGCGCGGAGGAAAATGTCGTCGCGTGTTTTGCAAAGAAATGATTTTGTGATATACTGAACTCGAAAGAAAAAATCTCTCCGAGCGCGCGCGCCTAACGTCCAAAACTAGGGCGCGTGTGCCAGACCCAGAGCGCTACTCTGGGGACACGCGTGTCGTGTCGTGGGTGCGCGGGGAAACGCGTGCGCCTCCCGTATTTGGAAAGGAGACTTGCAAACCGGACGGGTTTGGAAAAACCCGCCGGGTCTGTTCGTTTGCCAGTCTGCTTTTCGCGGCTGGCTTTTTTTGTTTGGCGTAATTGTCCGGGGTGTCATTGCGCGCCGCGTTTTTTGCGGCGAAGCAATCTCCGATTTGCTGGTTGGAGATTGCTTCGCTTCGCTCGCAATGACACAGCCGATCACTCAATCGCAAATCGCAAATCTGAAATCGAAAATCCTCCGATGATCATTTTGTTAACCGGCGAATCGGGTTGCGGCAAGACGACACTCTGCGCGCGCGTCGTTGCGGCGTTCAATGCGCGCGGCGCGGATGTGGCGGGCGTGTTGACGCTGCCGCGTTTTGCCAACGGCGAAAAAATTGGAATGGATGCGGAGGATGTTCGCACCGGCGCACGCGTCGCGCTTGCCGAACGCGCGGCGCGCGGCGCAGGCACCGCCGATCTAAAATGGAAATTCGACGACGCGGCGTTGGCGCGCGGCGCGCAGATGTTGCGCGCCGCGCCGCCGTGCGATCTACTGGTTGTGGATGAACTGGGACCGCTCGAACTGCTTCACGGCGCGGGCTGGATCGACGCGCTGGACATTTTGCGCGCGGGGAATTATCGCGCCGCGCTCGTCGTCGTCCGTCCAAGTCTCATCGAAAATTTTCGCGCGCGCGTTAACCTGGGTTTGCAAGTTGTGACGTTGACAGCCGCGAATCGTGAAGAGGCATTCAATCAAATTGTTGCAACGCTGAATTCGCAAAACTCGGCGAATTCACGCAAATAAAAATAAGGAGAAAGAGAAATGTTCAAGCACAAAAAATGGTTCGGCACGAGCGCGTTCGTGTTGATCGTCGTCGCGCTTGCCGCGTGCGCCGCGCCGGCAGCGCCGACGGTTGCGCCGGCACCAACGCCTGCGCCCGCGCCGACGGTTGCGCCTGTACCGGCAACCGCCGCGCCAGCATCGCCAACCGTCGCGCCCGCGCCGACAACCGCGCCCGCCGCGGGTCCCATCGTCATCACCGACGCGTTGGGACGCGCGGTCAAGTTCGACAAATTGCCGCAGCGGATCGTTCTCACCGGACGCGCGTTTTTTATGATCATTGATGCGCTCTATCTGTTCCCCGAAGCGACTGCGCGCGTCGTTGGTTTGCCGGACACGACGCAGAGCAAAAACGATTTCTTCGCGGCGCTCGATCCGAATTACGCGAGCAAGTTCATCATTCGCGGGAGCAACGAGGCAGGTCCCGAACAAATCGCGCCGGTCAATCCCGATGTGGTGATCACCAAATCGGTCAACGCCAGCCGTCTGGGCAAATCGTTGGAGCAAGTGAACATTCCGGTCGTCTACGTTGATTTTGAAACGCCGGAGCAGTACTCGCGCGATCTGGCGATCTTGGGACAGTTGCTTGGAAACCCGGAACGCGCTAAAATGATTGACGCGTACTTCAAAACGCAAGTCGAGCGCGTGAACGCCAAGATCAAAAATCTGAAAGACGCGGACAAGCCGCGCGTCTTGCTGTTGCAGTATTCGGAAAAAAGCGGCACGGTCGCATTCAGCATTCCGCCGGTCGAATGGATGCAGACATTGATCGTCGAGATGGCGGGCGGTAGATCGATCTGGAGAGAGAACGCCGGCAAGGGCGGCTGGAGCGTCGTGAACCTGGAACAGATCGCGGCGTGGAATCCCGATCAGGTCTATATCGTTTTCTATGGTGGCGATCCCAAGGACGCGATTGCCAAGATCAAAGCCGATCCCAAATGGCAGGCGCTCAAGGCGGTCAAAGAAAACAAGGTCTTTGGTTTTCCCGGCGATTTCTACACCTGGGATCAACCGGACACGCGTTGGGGCTTGGGCTTGATCTGGCTCGCGGCGAAAACGCACCCGGCGTTGTTTGGCGACGTGAACATCAATCAAGAGATCGCGCGATTCTACGCGCTCTATGGTTTCGATCAAGCGGCGATTCGATCCAAAGTGACGCCACTGTTGGTGGGAGATTTGAAGTGAGGATCGTTCGGCGGCACCTGTTTCCGATTTTGATCGCCGCGCTGTTACTCGCGTTCGTGTCATCGCTCTTCATCGGACGCTTTCCGTCGCCGTATTGGATGCCGCCGACCTTGTTGCAGGAAAACGAGTTGGCGCGGCAGCTGGTTTTCAATTTGCGCTTGCCGCGCATTCTCGTCGCGGTGTTGCTGGGAATGGCGCTGGCGGGTGCGGGCGCGGTGATGCAAATGATCTTCCGCAATCCGCTCGTCGAACCCGGTTTCTTGGGCGTGTCGCAAGGCGCGGGCTTTGGCGCCGCGCTCGCGATCATCACGCTCAGCAACGCGCCGCTCGTCGTCGAATTCTTTGCCGCGCTCTTCGCGACGCTGGGACTCGCGCTGTCGTATTTGCTCGCGCGCCATTTCCGCTACGGCGGATCGATCTTGCGACTCGTGCTGGCAGGGATCGCGGTCTCGGCGTTGTTCTCTGCCGGGATCGGCATCCTCAAGTTCGTCGCCGATCCGCTCAAGCAATTACCCGAGATCACATTCTGGTTGCTCGGCGGTTTGTGGAGCGTAACCTGGAACGATGTGACGCACATCGCGCCCATCGTTCTGCCCGCGCTCGCGATCATCTGGCTGATGCGCTGGCGGTTGAATTTGCTCTCGTTGAGCGACGAGACCGCGTTCTCGTTGGGCGTGTCAGTCGGACGCGAGCGCACGTTGTTGCTTGCCGTGTCAGTCATCGCGACGGCGGCGGTCGTCGCGGTCGCCGGAATCGTCGGGTGGATCGGTTTGATCGTGCCGCACATCGCGCGGCGCATTACCGGCACCGACGCGCAATATTCCGTGCCTGCCGCGATGCTGATCGGCGGAATCTTCGCGCTGGTCTGCGACGATCTGGCGCGCGCGTGGTTCGCCGCCGAAATTCCGCTCGGCATTCTCACGTCGCTCTTTGGCGCGCTCGGTTTCGCGGCGATTATGTTGCGCCCCGCGTCGGAGGCGCACCAATGAACGCGCCGCCGATTCTGTCGCTGGCTGATTTGCAATTCGGGTACGTCCAAGCATCGCCGGTTTTGCGCGGCGTCTCGCTCGATGTTCCGCCCGGCACGATCACCGCGATCCTGGGTCCCAACGGCGTCGGCAAGACGACGCTGCTGCGGATCATCCTGGGTTTGCTCAAACCGCACGCGGGAAAAATTTTGTTGGATGGCAAATCGCAAGCCGACTATTCGCGCTGGGAAATGAGTCGCCTGATCGGTTTGGTGCCGCAAAGCGAGTACATTCCGTTCGATTTTTCGGTCTTGGAATTCGTGTTGCTCGGGCGCGCGCCGTACCTGGGTCCGTTGGATCTGCCGCGCGCGCAAGATCGCGCGCGCGCGCGCGACGCGCTGCGCGCGATGGGCTTGGAGCATTTGCGCGAACGCGCCGCGCCCTCGTTGAGCGGCGGCGAACGGCAACTCGCGATGGTGGCGCGCGCGCTGGCGCAA
Organism: Chloroflexota bacterium; assembly: GCA_016865935.1. GTDB lineage: Bacteria > Chloroflexota > Anaerolineae > UBA4142 > UBA4142 > VGOB01. The sequence continues at coordinate 6,457 of VGOB01000033.1, forward strand.
CAACCGCGCGTGTTGTTGCTGGATGAGCCGACCGCGCATCTCGATTTGAGCAATCGCGATCGCGTCTTGAACGTGTTGCGCGCGCAAGCGCGCGCGGGCGTCACGATCGTTTTCACGACGCACGATCCGAACTTGGTCGCGGCGGTGGCGGGTTACGTCGTCTTGATGCGGCAAGGCGCGTTGCTGGCGGCGGGTGCGCTGGACGCAACGCTGACGGAAGGAAATCTCACCGCGACGTATGGAATTCCCGTGCGCGTGATGCGCTGGGACGGGCGACTGTTCGTCACATCGTAAAAAATGATTCGCGAATCACGCGAATTTCTTGTTCGTTCACGAAACTCGTGGCGGTCGTCGGTCATCGGTCGGCGGTCGCACTTTAGGAGAAAACTCTAATGGCAACTCTTCCCCCTTTGCGACTCGGCTTGGCGTGTTTGGCGCGCAGTCGTTTCGATTATCAAGCCGCGCGCGATGTGTACCACCGTTCCGTCGCCGCGCTGAAACAATTTCCAAATGTCGAAGTGATCGCGCCGGACGATCTGATCTTGGACGACGCGGATCATCCGACGCCCGGGTTGATCGCGCAGGCGATTGACTTTTTCCAGCGCGCGCAGATCGACGCGCTGATCGTGCAGAACGGCACGTTCACGCTCGGCGACCTCACGCTCGACTTGATCGATCCGCTCAAGGTGCCGCTCATTTTGTGGGCGCCGCTCGAACCGGATTGGACGAGCGGACGCTTGCGCTTGAATTCGCTCGTCGGACTGAATGTCAACTCGAGTCATTTCTACAAAACCGGCCGCGCGTTTCGTTATCTGATCGCCAATCCCGGCGACGCGACGTTTCAAGACGAGATGGGGCGCCTGGTGCGCGTGCTGGGTCTGGTGCGCGGCTTACGCCGCACGAAAATCGCGATGGTCGGTACGCGCGCGCAAGGATTTTTCGATCTCGCGTTCAACGAGATGGAACTGCGCGCCAAACTTGGCGTCGAGGTGGTCACGGTCGGCTTGGGCGAAGTGTTCGATCGCGCGCGCGCACTGCCGGCGCAAGCGGTGGACGAAACGAAAACGCGCGTGCGCGCGCTGATTGACGATCTGTCCGAGGTTCCGCCGGAGAAAGAGGATTTGCAAGCGCGCGCGTACCTGGCGCTGCGTCAGGTCGCGGAGCAAACGAACGCGAGCGCGGTCGCGGTCAAGTGCTGGCCCGAATTTCCGTTTCAGTACGGCGTCGCCGCGTGTTCGACTGTCGCGCTGCTGAACGACGAGATGATCCCCGGCGGCTGTGAAGGCGATCTCGAAGGCGCGCTCACGTCGTTGATCGTGCAACGCCTCGCGAATAACATTCCATTTCTTGCGGACATTTCCGCATTGGATCGCGATCGCAACGCGTTGTTGCTGTGGCACAATGGCTGCGCGGCGTTGCGTTTAGCCGCCACGCGCAAACATCTCTTCACGCACTTTCAAGCGAATCGCGGCTTGACCGTCGGTTTTGGTCTCGTGCCGGGACGCGTGACGCTCGCGCGCTTGGGCAACGATGGAAAAAACTTGCGCTTGTTCGTCACGACCGGCGAAGCGCTGCCGACCGAGATGTTCATTCGCGGCACGCTCAGTTGGGTCAAGACCGACGCGCCGGTCAAGCGTGTGCTTGACGAAATCATCTACGGCGGCTGGGAACACCATCTTGCGATGTCGTACGCCGATCTCGTCGCCGATTTGCGCGAGTTCGCCGCGCTCACCGGAATTCCGTTGACGCACGTGGCGTAGCGCGTCGATCGCCATCTGCCGATCTGGTCCGCCGATCCGGTTCTGCCTGTGTGTCAGGAATCGGGTCGGCGTGATTTTTTTGCCGCTTGACAACCGCTGTAAAATGGTGTAATATGACAACGGTGTCACATTTCAGCCCCTCGCGCGCGGCGTAAATTTCCCCCTCGCATTTTCCCGCGCTGCTGGACGGCTGAATCTGACAACGATGTCATATCGGGCGCGTGCGCGCCTCAGAAAGGGTGGTGCAAATGGCGACGATTCGCGAGGTGGCGCAAGCCGCCGGGGTCTCGATCAAAACGGTGTCGCGCGTGCTGACTGGCAACGGGTACGCCAGCGCGGCGACGCGCGCCCAGGTCGAACGCGCGGCGAAGAAACTCGGCTACGTGCCGAATCGCATCGCGAGCAGTTTGGTGACCGGGCGTACCATGTCGCTCGGAATGATGGTCCCGGATATTTCCTCCGCGTATTTCTCCGAAGTGGCGCTCGGCGCAGAAACGACTGCCACCAAAGCCGGGTACAATCTGATCCTCTGCAATACCAACGGGCGACCGGAACAGGAGAAACATCTCCTCAGTTACTTGCATCAAGCGCGCGTGGATGGCGTCATCATCGCCAGCCCGCGTTCCACCGATACCGAATTGCTCCCCGCGCTAAAACGTTACCCCGCGTTCGTTTCGATCAATCGTCCGTTTCCGCCCAGGTTGGGCGGCAACATCGTCTCCGATCACGCCCAGGGAATGTTCGCCGCGATCGAACATTTCGTTCGACTGAGTCGGCGCACGATTGCGTTTATGGCGGGTCCCGAACATTCTTACACGGCGGACGAACGGATGCGCGGTTTTCGTGCCGCAATGAAAAAACTCGATCTGCCGCTCAATCGCGATTTGATCATCCCCAACGCGGCGCATTACGAGAACGGCGCGCGCAATCAGTACGAATGGTTCAACTCGGTGGACGCCGGATCGCCGCGTTGGCATGAACTGCGCGCGACCTTGGGCGTGCGCGGCGCGCTTGCGTTGCTGACCGCGCATCCCAAAGTGGATGCCATCGCTTGCTTCAACGATCAATTCGCGTTCGGCGCGTTGCGCGCGTGCGCGCAATTGAAACGCCGCGTGCCGGAGGATGTCGCGATCATCGGCTGCGACGATATTCCACTCGCGAGCCAAGTCACCCCCACGCTCACGAGTCAACACATTCAGCGGTACGAAATCGGCAAGTGCGCGGTGCAGATGTTGATCGAACGGATCAACGGCAATCGCCGAACCGAAACCATCGTCTTTCCGCACGCGTTGATCGTGCGCGCGAGCGCGCCCGCCGCGCGGTGAAAGGAGTGTGAGCGCGATCATTTACCCAATCGTTGATTCCAATTCTGAGCGATCCAATAATCGTCCGGTGACCGGACAAACGATTTCAAAGGAGAAGGACAAATGGACAAATTGACGCGTCGCGAATTTTTGCGACTTTCCGCGCTGACGGCTGGGGCGACGGTGCTCGCCGCGTGCGCGCCGCAACCCGCGCCGACGACGGCGCCGACCGCGCTTCCGGCGGCGACCAAAGCCGCGGCAACTGCCGCGCCGACGACTGCCGCCGCGACGGTTGCGCCGACGACTGCGCCGGCTGCCGCGTATCCGATCGTCAAAGAGCCGCTGACGTTGACCTACTGGGTGCCTGCCACCCCGAACGTGATGGCAACGCTCAAGACCTTTGGCGAGATGACCTGCTACAAAGAGCTGGAAAAGAAAACCGGCATCCGCCTCGAATTCCAACATCCGCCGATGGGGCAGGATACCGAGCAATTCAACCTGGTCGTCGCCTCCGGCAAATTCCCCGACATCATCGAACGCGATTGGACGACCGCGCCCGGCGGTCCGGCCAAGTACATCAAGGATGGGATCATTCTGCGATTGAACGATCTCATCAAACAACACGCGCCGAATCTCAACAAGGTGCTCGCCGATCGTCCTGAGTGGAAGCGGATGATCGCGACCGATGAAGGCGATATCTATTGCTTCCCGTTCCTTCGCAGCGATCCGTACTTGCAAACATTCGCGGGCTTGACGCTGCGCGGCGATTGGCTGGACAAACTCGGACTCAAAGTGCCGACGACGATTGACGAGTGGCGCGACGTGCTCGTCGCGTTCAAAACCAAAGATCCCAATGGCAACGGCAAGGCGGATGAAATCGGTTTCAATCCGTGGAAGGACAATAGCGCGCGCGGCAGTTTCAATATGTACGCGTTCGTCGGCGCGTGGGGCATTGGGATGAATTGGTTCCAGGACAAGGGCGTCGTCAAGTATGGTCCACTGCAACCCGAGTTCAAGGAATTTCTCAAAGTGATGGCGCAGTGGTTCAAAGAGGGTTTGATCGATCCCGATTACATCACGACCAACCTCGCCGGACTCGACGCCAAGATCACGGGCAACCAGATCGGCGTGGCGATGATCAATACGGGCAGCGGCATCGGCAAATATGTTCCGCTGATGCAACCCAAGGATCCCAAGTTCAAGCTGACGGCGGCGCCGTACCCCGTGCTCAAGGCGGGCGACAAGCCGCAACTGGGTCAACGCGACAATGCGTACGCGGGGCAAGGGTCGGCGGCGATCACAACCGCGAACAAGCGCGTGGTCGAAACGGTCAAGTTGCTGGATTACGCCTACGGCGCCGAAGGGCACATCTTGTTCAACTTTGGTGTGGAAGGGCTGACGTACAAAATGGAGAACGGCTATCCCAGGTACACGGACGAGATCACCAAGAATCCGCAAAAGCTGCCGATGAACCAAGCGATGGGCAAGCATTTCCGTTCCGTCTTCAACGGTCCCTTTTTGCAAGACCGACGCTATATGGAACAATACTCGGCGTTGCCGGAACAGCAAGAAGCGATCAAGACTTGGATGCAGCCGTCCAACGAAAAGCAACTGCCTCCGATCACGCCGACGCAAGAAGAGAGCCGCAAGTTCTCGACGATTATGGCGGAAGTGACGACGCGCTACGACGAAGCGTTCAACAAGATCTTGCAAGGTCAATTGCCGATTGATGCCTGGGATCAGTTCGCCAAAGATATCAAGCAAATGGGCATTGACGACGCGATCAAGATTCAGCAAGCCGCGCTCGATCGCTACAACAAACGACCGTAACATCAGTGAACAGTGAACAGTATTCAGTGTTCGGTATTCAGATTCTGGGTTTCCGAAAACTGGACACTGAATACTGAACACTGAACACTGAACACTGGAAAGGGCATCTATGGCAACCGCGCAACGCGTTCGATCTTCAGTCGCCGCGCAATCGCAGTTGAATTTTCGCCAACGGCTCGTCAAAGATTTCGTGCGCAATCGGTACATTTATCTGATGCTAGTGCCGGTCGTAGCGTACTATGTGGTCTTTCACTACGGACCGATGTACGGCGCGTTGATGGCGTTTCAAGATTTCAACGTGACCAAAGGCATTTGGGGCAGTCCGTGGATCGGTTTTGAAAACTTTACCACGTTCTTCAACAGCGTTTACTTTACGCGTCTGATCCGCAACACGCTCGCGATCAACATCATCGAACTGTTCTTTGCGTTCCCCGCGCCGATCATTCTCGCGCTGTTGCTCAACGAGATCACCTCTCCCGCGTTCAAACGCACGGTGCAGACGATCACCTATCTGCCGCATTTCGTTTCGCTCGTCGTCGTGATCGGGATGATGGTAGATTTTCTCGCGCGCGACGGGCTCGTCAACAATCTCATTGGCGCAGTAGGCGTTGCGCCCATTCCGTTTTTACAGCGCGCCGATTGGTATTGGTGGCTCTTTGTCGGCTCGGGCATCTGGCAGGGCATTGGCTGGGGCTCGATTGTTTATCTCGCGGCGATCACGAATATCGATCCCACGCTGTACGAAGCGGCGACGGTGGATGGCGCGAATCGTTGGCATCAGTTGCGCCACATCACCATTCCCAGCATTATGCCGACGATCATCATCTTCCTGATCCTCCGCATCGGCAGTATGATGAGCGTCGGGTACGAAAAGACGATCCTGATGTACAACTCGATGACGTACGAGACGGCTGATGTGATCAATTCGTACGTCTATCGCAAGGGCGTGCTGAACGCCGATTACGGCTTTAGCGCGGCGGTCGGCTTGTTCAATTCGGTGATCAACTTTGGATTGTTGCTGATCGCGAATCGCCTGAGCAAGCGCGTCAGCGAAATGGGACTGTTCTAAAAGATGAAAGATGAAAGAGGATTCATCCTTCATCCTTCATCCTTTGAATTGGAGATGCAATGCCCATCAAACGATCCCGATCAGAAAAAATTTTTTACGGCGTGATCATCCTCCTGATGATCGCGCTGATGATCGTCACCGCGTATCCGCTCCTCTACGTGTTGTTCGCCTCGTTCAGCAATCCGGTCGAACTGATGAGCAATCGCGGCATCTTGACCGCGCCACTCGGTTTCTCGCTGGCGGCGTACGAAGCGGTTATGCAAAATCCGATGATCACCATCGGCTATCGCAACACCTTGTTTTACGTGATCGCCGGCACGTCGATCAGTCTGGTGCTGACGATTATGGGCGCGTACGCGCTCTCGCGCAAAAACGTCTTGTGGCGCAACCCGATTATGTTCGCCATCGTCTTTACGATGTTTTTTCACGGCGGGATGATCCCGTCGTACTTGCTCGTGGGGCAGACGCTCGGTTTGCAAGACAGCCCGCTTGCGCTCATCATCCCCGGCGCGATCAGCACCTGGAACTTGATCATTCTCAAGACCGCGTTCGAGTCCGTCCCCATCGCGCTGGAAGAAGCGGCGCGGATTGACGGCGCGAACGATTTCCAAATTTTGTGGAACGTCTGCATCCCGATTTCTCTTCCGGCGATTGCGGTGATCACCTTGTTCTACGCAGTCGCGGAATGGAACGCCTGGTTCGGCGCGATGCTGTACTTGCGGAATCGCGAATTGTATCCGCTCCAAATCGTCCTGCGCGAAATTCTGATCACGAACAGCACCGAAGCGATGACGACCGGCGTTTCTTCCGGCGACGTGCTGCCGATTGCCGAGACGATCAAATACGCGACCATCGTCGTCGCCACTGTGCCGATCCTGTTTGTCTATCCGTTCCTGCAAAAGTACTTCGTCAAAGGCGTGATGATCGGCGCGATCAAAGAATAAAGGATAAAGGCGGAAGGATGAAGGATGAACAAGTCCTTATGCTTTTGTTCTCATCCCTCATCCCTCATCCCTCATCCTTCATCCTTGAGATAAGAAATGACTGACACCAAGTCCATCACTCAACTGCTCAACTCAATGACGCTCGAACAGAAAATCGGGCAAATGCTCGCGCTCGGATTCTCTGGCACGTATCCGCATCCGGATATCGTGCGAATGATCGAGCAATATCACATTGCCGGATTTCGCGTCACGCCGGGCTCGCGCAAATTCATCCGCGAACTCAAACCCGGCAGCCCCGGCGAAGCGCGCGTGCGCCGCGCGCCGGAATCGGACGAGCGCGTCTACGCCGCGAAAATCGCCGCGCCGCACGTGCCGCCGGTCGAGTACGTGCGCGTGCTCAACACTTTGCGCCAGCGCGCGCTGGACACGGGCGCGCACATCCCCTTGTATTTCGCGCTCGACTTTGAGGGCAGTCAGAGCATTGATTACTATGCGCCGGGTATGTCCAGCTTTCCGCATCCGATGGGGCTTGCACAATCCGGCGATCCAACTTTGGCGCGCCGCGTCGCGCGCGCGATCGGTATGCAACTGAACGCGGTCGGCATCAACTGGATTCACTCGCCGGATCTCGACGTGAACACCGATCCGCGCAATCCGGAAATCAACACGCGCAGTTATTCGCCCGATCCGCACATCGTCGCCGAGTACGCGCGGCAAGCGCTCTGCGGTTTCGACGACGCGAATATGATCGCGACCGGCAAACATTTTCCCGGACGCGGACATTCGTCGCAGGACGCGCATTTCGACGTGGCGGTGATCGGCGAAGCGCGCGAGCGAATGAACGCGGTGCATCTCGCGCCGTACCGCGCGCTGATCCAAACCGGACTCCCGGCGATTATGCTCGCGCACTCGGCGTTTCCCGCGCTCGATCCCTCGCGCGAGGTGGCGACGATTTCCAAGCCGATTGTCACCGGCATCTTGCGCGAAGAACTCGGCTTTGACGGCGTCGTGATGACCGATTCGTTCACGATGGGCGGGTTGGCGAACCGGTACGAAATTCCCGACGCGGCGGTGCGCGCGATCGAAGCCGGAGTAGACCTGGTTTTGCTCAAAGACGAAAACGCGTTGCGCGGTGAAGTCTATCGCGGCTTGCTCGACGCGGTGAGGACGAAACGCTTGAGCGAAGAGCGCGTCAATCAATCGGTGCGGCGCGTGCTGACGGCTAAAGCGCGCATCGGCTTGCTCGACGGCAATCGCGGCATCGTGGACTTGGCGCGCGTCGAAGAAAAATTGTTCGACCCGGAACACGCGCGCGTCGCGCGCGAATCCGCCGAAAAATCAATCGTCGTTTTGCGCGCGCAAGAAAATATTTTGCCGCTCAAACCTGGGACGCGCGTCCTCGTCGTCGAGCAGGTCAACGCGCTGCATCGCCGCCTGAACGACGCGGCGGCGTACCCCGGCGCGCTGTACCACGCCTTGCTCGAACGCGGCGTCCACGCGCTCTACACCGATTTCGACGCGGCGTCGTTTGAAGACGCGTGGCGATTCGCGCAAGCGCGCGCGGCGAACGTGGACGTGATCGTCCACACCGGATATTACGAACGCGCGAGCGCGAATCTTTCCGGCGCCGGCGCGGCGAGTTACATAAGTTTGAATTTGGAACATCACGAACGATTCTTGTCGCTCGGCAAGCCGACGATTTTTGTGACGAACAGTCCGTATCCGTACATCGTCTCGCCGCGAATGCAAACGGTCATCGTTACTTTCTCGGCGTTTGCCGTTTCGATGCGCGCGGTCGCGCGCGTGTTGGGCGGCGAATTGCCCACGCGCGATCTGAATTTCGATCCGACGAAAGGATATTGACGATGTTGATTCATCGCGCGATTTGTTTTTTCAGTTTGGGCATCGGGTTGATCGGTTGGAGCGCGTGCACGCCAACGCCGACCTCTGCGCCGCCGACCGCAACCGCGTTCGCCAAATCCACCGTTGTGCCATCGGCGACGAATGTTCCGACCGCCACGCGCGCGCCCATCGCGCCGACGATGGCGCCGGGAAAACCGCCGCGCGTTTTTTCGTCCGATCCCAACGCGCTCGCCGAAAACAAAATGAAATTCGCGGCAGGCGACAAGTTGATCGGCGGCACAGTAGATTGGTTGCTCTTTGAAGCAAATCGCGCGTTGCGTTTTGAACCGGTGGCGGTGACGGACAAAAAAATCGCGCCGCCGAGCGGCGACAAGCGCGATTATACGAGTCTGGCGCCGTACTGGTGGCCCAACCCGAACACGCCGAACGGTTTGCCCTACGTTCGCAAGGACGGTCAAACCAATCCCGAGCTACATTCGTTTCCCGACAAAGATAGTATGAACAGTCTGGCGTCGAACGCGTACACGCTCGCGCTGGCGTACTATTTTACCGGCGATGAAAAGTACGCGGCGCACGCGGCGAAATTGATCCGCGTCTGGTTTCTGGACGACGCGACGCGAATGAATCCGAATATGAAATTCGGGCAATCGGTACGCGGCGTGAACGATGGTCGCGCCGAGGGCGTGCTGGAAACGCGCGTGCTGACGCGCGTCGTGGACGCGGTCGGACTGATCGCCGAATCGAAAACCTGGACGACTGTCGATCAGCAAGGGCTGACGAAATGGTTCGGCGAGTACGTCGCGTGGATGATCATCGATCCGATCGGCAAAGAAGAACGTGCCGCGACGAATAATCACGGCGTTTGGTACGACGCGCAACTCGTTGCGTTCTTGTTGTTCATCGGCAAGACTGACGACGCGAAAAAAGTTTTGGAAGATGCCAAGCGCGTTCGGATCGCCGCGCAGATCGATCCGGATGGCAAGATGCCGCTCGAAACGAGTCGCGCCGATGGCTGGCATTACACCGTGTTCAACTTGAGCGCGTTCTTCGCGCTGGCGACGCTGGGGGATCGCGCCGGAGTCGATCTATGGAATTACGCGACGCCTGACGGCAGAGGCATTCGGCGCGCGTTCGATTATCTGGTGCGCTTCATCGTGGATGAAAAGTGGCCCCACTCGTCGAGCGCGAATCTGAGTTGGAGCGACATTTACAATATGGCGCGCCAAGCCGCCGTCAAATATGGCGCGACGAATTATCAGCAGATCAGCGCGCGCATCCCAACCGTAGATGCCGCGACGACGCGCGCGAATTTGTTGCTGCCGCCCTTCGTCGCGTTCGCCGTTCAAACCGCGCCGACACTTGCGCCCAAGCCAACTACCGCGCCGATGACAACTGCGCCGCTCGTCATTTGCAATTTCGAAGACGACATTTCGATCTGGCAAGGGTACGATCAGGGAACGGAAGTGATGCTCAAAGCGAACGAAACGCCGCCGCCGAATTATATTTCCGATTTGCAAGTTTTTGCCGCGTCGCTCAATCGCTGGTACCAACCGATGCCGGGATTCGAGTCGAGCGCGGAGCAAGTGAAAGAAGGCAAGCGCGCGGGCAAGTGGGCGAACGTCGTCAAGAACAATCGCATCGTTACCGACAAAATTCCACACGATTGGAGCAAGTATCAATATTTGAGTTTCTGGTTGTACTCAGCGGAAGCAAACAAAACGTCGGTGACGCTGGTCGCTCATTCCGAAAACGAAGTGACCCAGCAAAATTATTTCAACTACAAAATCACGCTCGATTGGACTGGCTGGAAATTTTTCGCAATCGGGCTCAACGAATTCACCACGACGCGCGCGCCGCTTGGTTGGCACAAGATTGATTCGTTGAAATTCGCGTCGAGCGGGTGGAGTCAAACGCCGTACTCGACGACGGTGTTGTATTTCGACGCGATGAAGTTAGTGAATGACAAATGAGCGAAGGACAAATTACGAATTACGAATTGCAAATTGCGAATTGCGAATTGCGAAAGACGAATGACAAATTGCAAATGACAAATGACAAAATGGGGTGGGTGGGTGACGCGCTAGCGTTTGCGATTACGCGGACGCGCAAGAATGTCGCGCGCGTCACTGATTTTCCCGAAGTTGCGAAAGACGGCAAATGGGAATACGCGCGCAACAAACCCGGCGGCTGGGTCGGCGGGCATTGGACGGGGCTACTTTGGCTCGCGTTTGCGCAGACCGGCGATCCGTTTTTCGAACGCGCCGCGCGCGACTGGACGGCGAAACTTGCGTCGCGCCAAAACGATACGAGCACGCACGACCTTGGATTTTTGTTCGAGTTGTCGCACGTGCTTGGCGCGCACATCACCGGCGACGCGTCGCTCAAACTGCCGGCGGTCAACGCCGCGCGCGCGCTAATTCAACGTTACAACGAAAAAGGGCGATTCATTCGCGCGTGGGGCGCGCTCGACACGGATACGAATCGCGGGCGCGCGATCATTGACACGCTGATGAATCTCGATCTGTTGTATTGGGCGACGCGCGAGACGGGCGATCAATCGTTCGCGCAGATTGCAACCGCGCACGCGCGCGCCGCGCTGAAAAATCAGGTGCGTGGCGATTGGTCAACGTCGCATACGATGGATTTCGATCCGGACACCGGACTGTTTCTCCAGCAAGGCACGCACCAGGGTTTGAGCGCGTCGTCGTGCTGGGCGCGCGGGCAAGCGTGGGCGGTCTACGGTTTTGCCGAAACGTATCGCAACACCGGCGACGCGATCTTTCTCGACGCGGCGCGCCATTGCGCGGAATACGCGTTGCGCCGCGCGCCGTCGGATCACGTTCCGTTTTGGGATTACGACTCGCCGCTGACGCAAAGCGCGGACGACGTGCGCGATAGTTCCGCCGCCGCGATTCTCGCGTCGGGGTTGTTGATTCTCGCGGCGCAAGATCGCGCGAACGCGGCGCGCTGGCGCGATCAGGCGACGACGATGTTGCAATCGTTGTGGGAAAATTATTCCAGTCGCGGTACGAACGGGCCGAGCATTTTGATTCACGCGACGCGCAGCAAGCCGCACGGCGCGATGGACAGCGGTTTGATTTACGGGGATTTTTACTTTGTGGAGGCGTTGGGAAGATTGGAGATTAGAGATTGGAGATTGTAGATTCTTTGCCGCGCACCTTCGCGCTCGATCCGAACGCGCTGGCGGCGGTGAAAAATAGAATCGCGTCCGGGGATCGAGCGTTCGACGCGCCGCTCGCGCAATTGAAACGCGAAGCCGAGCGCGCGCTGGGCGAAGGTCCTTGGTCGGTGGTGGACAAGCCGATGACGCCGCCGAGCGGCGACAAGCACGATTATTTTTCGCTCGCGCGGTATTTTTGGCGCAACCCGAACACGCCGGACGGCTTGCCGTACATTTCGCGCGACGGCGAGGCGAATCCGGAAATCTGGACGATTCCCGATCACAAAAAATTCGACGCGCTGATGGACAATGTGCTGACGCTCGGCTTGGCGTACTATTTTACTGACGACGCGCGTTACGCGGAGTATGCCGCGCGGCTTTTGCGCGTCTGGTTCCTTGAGGACGCGACCCGGATGAATCCGAACTTGAATTTCACGCAAGGCGTGCGCGGCGCAAGCGCGGGACGCAACGCCGGCATCATCGAAACGCGAGAACTGGCGCAAGTGGTGGACGCGCTGGGATTGATCGCGGGATCGAGCGCGTGGACGGAAAACGATCAGCGCGGAATGATCGAATGGTGCGCGCGCTTTCTCGATTGGCTATTGCGCAGCGATCTCGGTCGCCAAGAGGCGCAACAGCGCAACAATCACGGGACGTTCTACGACGCGCAAGTGATCGCGCTCGCGTTCTTCATCGGCGATGACGCGACGGCGCGCAAATTTTTGGAACGCGCGACGAGCGAACGCATCCCGCAACAAATCGAACCGAATGGGATTCAGCCGCTGGAACTGGCGCGGACGCTGGCGTGGCATTATCACGTCTTCAACTTGCAGGCGTTCTTTCGTCTCGCGTCATTCGGCGAGCGCGTGGGGATGGACCTTTGGAATTTCGCGACGCGCGATGGTCGTTCTGTGCGCGCCGCGACCGATTTCCTTGCGCCGTACGTCGCGGGCAAGCGGTGGGAGTATCCGCAAATCGCGCCGCAGGAATTTGGCGTTGCGTTTTTCCTGATGTGTCAGGCGGCGGTCAAGTGGCGCGATGAGAAGTATTTGCGCGCGGCGTTGCACGCGCCGGGCGTGAACGCGGCGACGGCGCGCGCGTGGATTGTCCTCGCCATCGGATGAATTCGACGGCTACGCGGATACGCGCATTGCCGCGTGAAGAGACCCGTCAGGTTTGCGGAAACCTGACGGGTCTGTTGATCGCGCGCGGCGCGATGTTGGATGGACCCGACGGCAAGGCGAGCGCAAGCGCGCTTGAGCGGGTTATGTGCGCGCAATCGGCTTGAGCCGATTTGGCGCGCCGCGCTCATCGCCTCGATCTGATCCGCGATGCGCGTCCAGGCGTACTCGCGCGCGACTTCGACGCCGCGCTTGCCCAAGCGCGCGCACATCGCGTCTATGCCGCCGCGCGCTGCAACCGCGCGACGACGCGACTCAAGTATCGTTCCGCTTTGACGCGATCCTGCGGATTGCCGCGCAGCCACACGCGCGCGTACGCCAGGTGTCGCTGCACGTTGTGCTTTTCGAGCCAGCGTAGAATGTCGCGCGGACGCGTCTGTCCGAATTGTTTTTCAACATCAGTCACGCGGCGATGCAACAAGACGAACTCGAACACAATCGTCGCGAGCACGGCGAGCAAAAAGACCCAGGGCGTGATCCAGGTGAGCGGCGCGGTGAAGAAAACGATGTGTCCACGATCGACCAAGTCCTGTCCGTTGTACAGCGCGTGTGTCCAGATCATCCACGCCCATACGCCGAGCGCGGGCAAGTACCGCACGAGTTTCGGGAGATAACGCGACCAACCGAGCGCGAGCGCGATGAACGCGGTGCTCGCCGCGTGTCCGATGAACACAATGTCGGGTCTGCCGCGCGTGGTTTGCAATTCTGTCCACGGCACGAGAATATTCGTGACGATGCCCGGCGTCGCAGTTTGCGTGTTCGGAAGGAACATATCTTCGAACACGTTCAGCCCGATGCCGATGGCGAGACCGACGAGCATCAGATCGGTTGCGCCGAACGCGATGCGCGCGCCGGTCCACTTCCAAATCAGCAAGACGAGCGCGACCGAAACGAGCTTCGCCGTCTCTTCGGTGATCGGCGCGAGGAGCGCGAGGTGCGCGAATTTCCCGGCGTTGCTGTACATCGGCGGCAGAACGACGCCGACGATGATCTGAACGAGCAACGTCGCGTGACTGATGATCAGCAAGCCGATGAAGAAAAAGACCGCGAACGCCAGAACGCGCAGCGAACGCACGGGCAAGGTGATCAGCAGATAAAACGCGGCGAACCACAGCGCGTTTGCAAGCGCGGGCAAGACGCCCAGCAGCGCGTAACTGATCAGAACGACGATGAACCAGATGACGAAGTAGATGATGCGAATGAGGTTGGACATTTGATCTTCTCCAAGAAATGCGATCGCCAACCGATGACAGACGACCGCTGCGAGTTTGTCACTGCGAACTTTGATTCCCTTTCGCGGCTTCGACCACATCCGCGAGCGTCGTCTTGCCGCCCATATCGGACGGAAGCAAATCGGAAAGCGGCGGTTGCGTGAAATTCGAATCGGGCGTCGCGTTCGAAGTTGACGGCGCGGCGCTGCCGCCATCGCCGCCGAGCATCCCCTCGAAAATTTGGCGGATGAACGATCCGACCGTGTCGCGCACCGCGTCGCCGCCGGACCGCGGTTGTTGCGCCGGCACTTCCCAGCCGATCAAATTGAAGAACGCGTCGCGCGTTGCCGCCCAGCCCGCGCCTGCGCCCGTGATCAAATTGCCAATGTCGCGCCAAAACGCCGAGAGCGCGTTCTTCTCGAAACTGTTGAGCGTACTCGCGAGCGCGAGTCCGTTGCTCTGCCACCACGCGAGCCAGGTTTGAAGCAAATAGTGATCCATAACTTTTCCTCCCTACTTCGGCAATGTCACATTTCCTTTTTTGCCACAGAGGACACAGAGAACACAGAGAACACAGAGGGGAATCCATCTTTTCTCCGTGCGCGTAGCGTCTGTGATCTCTGTGGCTAATCTGACATTGCCAAACTACGCAAGCCGTCAATTGCTCTCGGCTTGTTGCGTCGCCAAGTTCACAATGTCTTGCGACGTGACGACGCACAAATTTTTCGACGCGTATGCGACCATTTCTTCGTACGCGTTCCAGATCGCGTTTTGATTCGCTTGCGAACGCGGTTTGGATGTGTCCGGCGCGTCGAGATTGTACGGCGGCGCGAGCGGCTTGCCTTTTCCGCCCTCGGCGAAATAGATGCCGCCCCAGCCCGTGCCACTGCCGAACAAATTGTCTTCGTGAATGAGCGCGGTGATGAACGGCGCGCGCGGCGCGTTCCACTGCGCGAGTTTGGTTTTGAGCATCGTCGTCGGATTGAATTCGCTCGCGCGCGGCGTGCCCGTCAGATTCCACCAAAAATTCTCGCGCCCGTTTTCCATCCGAATTCGCGTGATGCTGAAATCGCTGGGACGCACCCACAAGCCATTCGCTTGGACGAGCGGCTTGTCCAACGCCGTGCCTTCCTCGTGATACACCACTTGCATCTGCGCGCCCAGCTCGGCGTAGATTTTCAACAGCGTTTTGCGGATGCGCGGATCGTTCGACATCGGCGAGGCGACGACGGGTTTGCGCCCAAAGACCTGGGTGAGCAAAGTATAACCGCCCGGCGCGCTCTTGTCTATATGACCTGTGGCGAGATCGAGCCGGTACGTTTCGTACTCGCGCAAGGTTTGCTCCAAGGTCTGATCGTCCAGGTTTTCCAAGCGTTGATCGAAACCGATGTACGCCGGATACGGCGGGCGAATGTGATAACTGATCGTCGTCGCGCTGTTTTTCAAGCGCGCGATCACATCGGGGCGCTGTTGGACGTATGCTTCGACGGTCGGCGCGGTCAGGTAGAAATCGCCGCGTACGTTATTTTTTTCGTAGAGCGCGATGAAGCGCAGAATCGTGTCCGCACTTGCGTTGACGTGCGCCCAATCGTGCGTGTTGACGACGAAGGTCATATAGCCCGCGCAATTGGAAATTGGAGATTGGAGATTAGAGATTGGAGATTGGAGATTTGTCTGGCGACTGTCTACTGTTGACTGTCTACTCGCATTATACGCGTCCGCCATTTGTGAGAACGTCGCCCATTTGACCTTGCCTTGCCGCACGAGCGGGTCAACGACGTTGGTCAGGAATTGATCGATCACGCCGAAGGGATTTTTGGGATCGCCGCGAAATTCGCCGCTGTGGATCGTGATGTGAAAGACGTTGGTCTTGCCGGATTCGGCGGCGGCAAGCGATTGCAACAAACTCTGTTTCAGAAATTCAAAGTACGCTTCGTCGCCGCCGGTGCCGTCCGCGCGGCGCATACTGTTGAAATCGTTGCGCGCGAAAATTCCATCGGGCAGGTAAATGATTTTGCCGTTCGGATTGTGTTGCGCGAACTGGCTCACGTCGCTTCCGTTCGATCCGCCCGCCGGACGCCAGGGGTGAATGCCGATCAGCGCCGGGTCGGTGCGTTGAGTTTGCGGATTTTTCCAATCGCTGTTGACATCGAGACCGGCGCACGCGGCGGCTTGCAAGAGATGCGGATACAAGTTGCCGCCGCTCCAAAAGCGAATCGGTTGCTTGGCTCCGGCTTGGCGGATCAGCGCGATTTCTTCTTTCATCACCGCGCACCACGTATCGGCGGCAAGCGCGTTGGCGTTCTTGCCGAGATGCGCGTCCTCGTGAAAGTGGAGCGCGATCTCGTGCCCGCGCGCTTCCAGATCAGCCAGAATCGGATCGCGCGATTGGATCGCTTGGGTTGTAAAGGGCGATTGCGTCTGCACGGTCATTCGCCCGCCGTGTTTTTCGATCAGCGCGGCAATCGTCTGAATGTCTTGAACGTGGCGTTTGAAAAACTGGGGGTTGTTGAAATCCGCGCCTTGTTGCGGCGCTTTGCCGGACGCGGAATCGCGGGAGACGATTTGGCTCACCGTCGCGCCGAACGGCTCGATGTGCATACCGATATTGAAGAGCAAGACGGGAGCAGCCGTTGGCGCGTTCGATAGTGGGCTGGTTGGATTGTTGGGCGCGGCGCACGCAATTGATAACAGTCCGGCGCACAGCACGATCAGCGTGGAAAAGCGTTTCATCGTTACCTCCTGGGTGAGTGTTGATTGCGATCAGATTATCGCCCAGCGAGATAAATCACGCCTGAGGATTTTGTAATCGCTTTGTAAAAAAACCTGGAAGGTCTTCAAGACCTTCCAGGTTTTTCTACTTGCTCGTGAATGGCTTGTTTTCACTCACGCGACATTTTTCGGCGGTGCAAGTTTTGAGCTCAAGCAAGCGCGCACTCAGTTCTTTCAACCGCGCCGGGTCAGCTTTTGCCGCGAGGTTGTTTAGTTGATACGGATCGATGCGCAGATCGTACAATTCTTTTTCGCCATTGATGTACTCGACGTAGAGATACTCCGGCGTGCGAATGCCGCGATACGCGGGAATCGCGAAGCGGCGCGCTTGTTGCGCGGTCGGCGTCGCGTCGTCGTCTTCATCATCCATGTCCGGCGGTTCGAGTAATTCCGGCGGCGTGTTCGTCATCTGGCGCGCGACGCGCGTTTGCGTTTGCGCGTCCCACAAGCCATTTTCGACAAGGAAACATTGACGCCATCCACTCGACGACAGATTGCCGCTCCACAACGGCACGAGCGAACGCCCATCTACGAAATCGGCGGTCTTGGCGCGGGCAAGTTCCGCAAAAGTCGGCGCGAGGTCAATGTTGCCGGTCAAGTGCTCTACCATCTTGCCCGCCGGGATGCCAGGACCGCGCGCGAGCATCGTCACGCGAATTTCTTCCTCGTACGGCGCGACTTTGCCAGTCGCTTGCCGATGATTGCCGAGATGAAAGCCGTTATCGGATGTGAAAAAGATGTACGTGTTGTCGAGTTGTCCGGTCGCTTTGAGCGTGGCGACGATCGATTCGACCAAATCGTCAATCGCTTGCAGCGAGCGCAAGCGTTTGCGATGTTCCTCGTCAATCCGCGCGATCTCGCGCTCGGTCAACTTGGGGCGCAGACGGATGTGGGTGGGCTTGTCGCTCACGTCGTCTTCGTTGAAATTGGGCGAGCGTGGCGCTTTGTTATCGGGAAACAATTTTTCGTGACGCGGCGCGGGCGTTGCCGGCGAATGTGGCACGTACACCGAAACGTACGCAAAGAACGGCTTGTTTTCTTTCACGCTCCGTTCGATGAATTCGACTGTCTTGCGCGCGTACACATCGGTGCCGTAATCTTCCGGCTTGGTCCCGTACGCGACTTGCTTGCCATTTTCGTTCAGCGTGTAATTGTAACTGCCGTACGCATTGCCCTTCATCGCGCTGTACCATTCCGTCCAGCCCGGCGGAATATACATCAAGCTCGAGCGATCGGGGTACCCGTTGAGGTACTTGCCGGCGAGCATCGTGCGATAGCCCGCGTCTTGCAACCAGGTCGCGATTGTGGATTTTTCTTCGCCGAGTTGGAAGAATTTCTGAAAGCCGCCCGACGGCAGTGTGTTGCCCAGAATTTGCGTGTTGTGCGCGTACTGCCCACGCAATATTTCCGTCCGCGAGGGACAACACAATGGCATATTGATAAAAAAGTTGGTGAACGTGACGCCCTGATCGGTAACGAGTGACTTTAATTTGGGCATGTACGGAATGGACGCGTAATCCAAATCGTCTGTGAGAATGAAGACGATGTTGGGGCGTTTAGTTGGATCGTTGGATCGTTGGATCGTTGGATCGTTGGTTGGACGCGGGGTGGGCGCGGCAGGTGCATTCGTTGCCACGGCAAGCGCGCGGGTTGGCGTGACCTCTCCCTTTCGTTGTGCTTCGTCCTGAGCGGAGCGAAGCGGAGTCGAAGGAAGAGGAGAGGCTGGGGAAGAGGTCGGCGCGCACGCAGCAAGAGATGCCAGGGCGAAGAATAGCAAAAGTTGTTGTCCAAGTCGTTTCATCATGTCCTCCGTTTTGGTTTGGCTCCATTTTCTCAGATGCGGATGAAGCATCAATGAGAATCGTGCAAAAATTTTGTAAACTGACTCAGCGCAAAACCAAACTTTTGGAATATTCACTTGATCAACACCGGATTTGCGGACAACGCGATGCTTTTGCCTGCTTGCGCGGACTGCCACGCGAAACTGCCATCCGCTTTCGGAATCACAGAGGTCACCTGCGTAACGCCGGATGGCAGTGTATAGTTGCCACTACCCCACGCGACGTACTTGACCGCGCCGGCTTGCGTCGTGATTTTGTACGCGTTGACGCCCCGCGCGTCCGCCGAGATTTTCTCGACGCGCGCGAACGGGACAAGTTCGCTCGTCAGCAACTTGAACGTGTACAAGGATGGTTGCGGATTACCTTTTTCGGTGCGAATGCCGTACGCGCTCCAAGTGCCGACCGTGTCGCTATTCGTGATGTACGTGTGCCAAACGACGAGCGCGTCGCCATTCCCCCACGCCGACACGATGCGGCGAAACACATCGGCGGATTGCGTTTCGAGACTATTCGGGTAATTCGTACGGATCGTCAGCGCCGGATTAGACGAAGACCCGGTTTCGGTGCACCAGACCGGCTTTTTATCCAATCCCAATTTTTTCAATTGTTCTTGGAACTTGGGGCGCAGCAGGGTAAATGATTCCCAGTTGTTGTAGAAATGATAGTTCACGATGTCGAACCAATCCTCGCCGCCGGTTTCCAAAATGCCGGGCAGCCACGTGCCATAGCCATAATCGTCCAGTCCGGGCAAGCCCGTCATCACGATCACCGCATCGGGATCGTGTTTGCGAATGAGCGCGGCGGCTTGCGCGAGAAAAATACCTTGTTCGCGCGGACTGAATCCATCGAGCGGGTACGCGGCAGGCAATTTTTCTTCGCCCTCCATTTGTTTCGTGCCTTGCGCGCCGGGGTCTGCCGCGCGCCAGAAAGCCATCTCGTTGCCAATCTCCCAGTATTTCACGTACGGCGCGTACCGCTTGACGACCGTTTCTATGTAATCGGTCGCTTCAGCGCCAATCTTCTTCTGAAATTGCTGCGGACTGGTTGCCCACGGCGGCGTAGGCGATGCGTACTGCATTCGAAAGAGTGTGACCAGCGGCTCGAAATCCGGATTCGTGATCACGGCGTCGGCTTGCGCGAAATTCCATTGATTGTCGCGCGGTTCGACGACATCCCAAAACAGATCGGCTTTGACGAATTGTCGGTACGCGTGGACACCCAGGTCTTTGAACTCGCGAAAGATCGCGTCGGGTTGCAGGTATGGCGTCGTCGTGTCGAGCGCGTTCGGTCGGTCCGACCAGTACAAGCGGATGAAATTCAAACCGATTTGCAGATTCTTGGGACGGCGCAATCCCGGTTGCGCGGCAAGCGTGGGGATTGCGGCAGCGACTGGCGCGCTCGATGATCCGGGCGATGGCGGTGGCAGAGTCGGCTTGGTGGCGAGAGGTGGCTTGGGAGGCGGTGTTGACGCCGCCGGAGCAGCGGTGAACGACGAGCACGCGAGCAAATTCAAAGCAAGCCATGCGAGGGTCAAGTACTTGAGAATACGCATTTCGATTTTCTCTTTTTCACGGACCCGAATGGAGGTGATTGGACGCGATTCATATTTCTATTTTCATTCAGAGCGATTAGCGCGAAATCAACGGCAGATAAAGGCGAGTGATCTGACGCGCGTAAAAATAGAGCGGCGGGTTGGTTCCCTCGCTCGTTGTGCGATAGCCATTGCCATCCGCAGCGAACGCTAATGCTTCGCCTTGGGCTTCGTTTGTCAACGGAGTCAAGCAAGGTTGCGCCGCAAAGGCATCCCAAAGATTCGTCGCGGGCGCGCGCGTCCAGTAATAGCCGGACGACGGAGCGGAAAACGAATGTGGACGTAGCAACACGGCATCGCCCGAAGGCGAAACATCTCCGGCTTTGATCTCCGTCGCAAGCGAGAGCGTGGCGACTAGTTCGAGTGTGACGGTGACGCCCGCCGTGTGCGGCGCAGGATTGCGAAATACGCGCGCCACTCCTTCGCCGGCGCGATCGCGCGTCACGCCGAACAAATCGCCACTGATCGGATCGACCAGCAATGTCTCGGAATCATAAGCAACGCCGCCAGGATACCGCATCGGCAGTCTATCCCAATCGCTCAAGTCCACCGATACCGGCGTTTGCGTCGCGCTCACGGTCGGTTCTGGCACGCGATACACGACGATTGAGGGACGTAGACGATAGTTGTCCCCAATGTCACCCAGGTACAAATAGTCTTGACCGGTGACTGGGCCAGGACCGATAGCCATGTCCTCCCAATCCAAAGCCGTTACGCCGACCAAGTTGTAGATACCCAGATGGCGACCTTGGACATCCATCGCAAAAACGCGCGCGCTGTCGCCGGAATCATTGTGCGCCCAGAGGACATTCGAGTTCTTGCGGCTGGCTGCAAGTCCCGATGTTTCATTCAGCAGCGCGGATTGAATATTTCCAACGGCGACGCCATCCGCAAACTGAGGACATGCCGAATCCGTCGTCGCGACCGCGAGGGATGAATTTGACTCGCTGAAGATCACACTCAGCAGCATAATGCCGCCAAGCGCAAGATTGCGCCCTGGCATACTTTTTTCCATTTTCCCTCCTCTGCGATGTTTGCGCTGCTCATTTCGAACCCGGTAACCCTGGCACTTGTTGCCACCCCAGCAAGCGCAAATATCTTTTCGCGTCGTGGGATTTCTCGCCCCCCCCCCGCGCGAAATAACGCCGAAGCAAAACTCTCTGCAGGACATTATCGCGCAAACGCGATCCAAAGTAACTGGGATTTTTGTACTAGTCAACGGGGTGTTGCACAGTGCCCGCGAGGGTGGTAGCCGCGCCATGCTGGGCACTACGGGCAAATTGAACGCTTTCCTGGCGTTTTTATGTCAAAAGCATGTGCAACATCTGGTTGACCAATACAGATTTTCTTGCTACCGGGAATGTTATCCGGTACTATGCTGTCGCCGCTCTTGTTTCGGAAAACAGAGCCGCCTCCGAAAAAGGAAGCGGCTCTGTAGCTTGGAGTGTACGATCTCAACGGCTAGCGCGTATAGTTCACCGTATTGCCGCGAATGATCAGCCGGACGAACGCGTGATACGGCGCACCGCTCGACGACTTTTCTTGCGAGAAGAAAGTGAAATGCACCACGTCGCCTAGTTCCGGCTTTTTGTTGACGACGTTGATCGTATCGTACGTTGGCGTCGTCCTGTTGATCGCAGCGGGATCGAAGGTGTATTCGAACTTGCCGTTAGTCACCGGCAGCGTTCCTTGCGCGATCACCGCGCCCGGAATCACCGCCGCGTAGTCGATCGTCTTGGCGGTGCTGGTGCCGGTGAATTTCGTTCCCTTCGCCGGATCGAATTTGCTGATCGGCGGCAGGTTGAACGCGAGTGTAGAATTCGCTGGCTTGGTCGGTTCGACGACGTAAAACACGCCGCCCTCTTTTGGCATTCCCGGCACGAGCGCACTGTAGCCGTTCCATTCGCCATTCACCGCGTATTTGTAAACGCCCGGCACATCGAGCAACCAAGGTTCTTTGCCCGCCCACGATCCACCGGCGTCGCCGACACCTTGCGCGACGACTTGGCGACCATCGGGGTAGGTGAGCGTGAACGACATATTGACCGGCAACATCGGATCGATCTGGAACGCGGGGACGAACGTCGTGTTCTGCGTGTACACCATCCCAGGACGCGCGTTCATCGCGAGAAAGATGCGCGATTTTTCGCCGGTCGGTCCCAGGATGTCTTCCGTGCCCGGCGCGATCACGCGATTATTTTTCGTGCCGCCGGGCAACGTGATTGCGTTCGCCATATACCCGGCGTACAGCGGCGTCTGCCCCTTGTTGCGAATGACCACGCCGCCGATGAGCCGATAAATTTCGCCGGGCGCGTCGCCGTTGTTCGACGCGCCGATTTGCCCGCCGAAGCTTTGCGGGCTCAGGTGCCAGTACGGCGCGCGCACGCCGTCTTCGCTGACGATGAACCGACCCATAAACCCAGGTCGCGGCGCGGCGGCGTAAAAATACTGCAAGTCAGTGATGTACTCGGGGAACAAGTGCGGCGAATACCCGTTCGACGTTTGGATCCGCACGTTCGAATAGCCGATTGGCTGAATCTTGGGATCGTACGGCGCGGGATTATTTTTGTACGCCCAGGTCAACGTCGGATTGATTTTGTTCGCGCCTTGATATTCGGTCGCGATCAACAGCACATCACCGGCGTTGTACGGAAAATCAATGTGATCGAGTTGTTGCACATCCTTGTCTTTGTCCGCCCAACCTTCAAAGTTCGATTCGCCGCGTTCGACCAACTTGTCCTTCACCTTGAGCATCTTGCCGTGCGCGACAATCGGCGAATCGGGCGGATAGATCACTCCGGCGTGGCGCATTGATTGGATCCAGAGATGCCCGTCCGCGTCGGTGTATTTCGCCAAGACGTGCGCGGCATATTCGCCCGGCGCGTCGAACGGCAAGGGTTTCATTCCTTGCGCCGCGCCAAAAATTCCACCCGCCGTCGCTTTACCGGTGTACGAAATCGTGCGCGGATTATTCGGATCCGAATTGACGAACAAGGTCGCGGTCACGCTGACATCCGCCGGAACCGCCGGAGCGAAACCGATATCGCGTCCGTAGCGATTGCCGACCGGATACGCTTGTCCCTGGAACGTCGCGGTGGCGAGCGTCATTCGCTTGGCGATCCAGAACTTGTATGTGCCGCCGCCCTCGTACCGATTGCCCCACTTGTCCGCGAGCCAGCCGGTGGCTTGGATGGTGTACTCGCCGTACATCGGCGGTTTCCACTGCGTAAATTTCGGATTGCGCGTGGTGGGCCAGCGTCCGGCGTTCCCGACGAAGGGCGCGTTCCCCAGGTCAACCGTCTTGCCGTCGGGTTGCGTGATCTTGATCGTCCATTCGCCTTGGGTGTAATCCCAGGGAATATTTTGGCGATCCGCAATCGTATCGGCGGGGAATTGCGGT
Source organism: Chloroflexota bacterium (assembly GCA_016865935.1). Lineage (GTDB taxonomy): Bacteria > Chloroflexota > Anaerolineae > UBA4142 > UBA4142 > VGOB01. Next base: position 30,404 of record VGOB01000033.1, read on the forward strand.
TCGAGCGTGTACGACAAAACATTTTTAGGATTGTTCTCGTCGTACATCGGCAGAATGATGTCGTCGGGAATCAGGTTGCGAATCGAAAGCGCGAAATTCTTTTGATCTTCTTGCGCGATCACGCCGCGATAGCCGTTCGAATTGTAATTCGCCAGAATCGTCCAGGGGACGCGCGGTTTGATCGTCGCCGCGTCGATCATTGTGCCGCTGACGTGCTTCGCGCTCGCCAGAATCGGCGGCGAGTACGATTCCGAATCGCACGGACCTTTCGGGAAACCGCGCCGCGCGAATCCTTCGGCGTTCAAATTCGCTTGGCGATTTTTCATCGCCGCGCCGTAATCGAAGCGCAAGCGATACACGCCGGGCGGCAAATCGTCCGGCAATTTCGTCGCGACGTTGAACGTGATCGCGCGCCCGTTTTCGATTTTTTGCGCGGTGGTGAGCGGCACGGTCACGAGTTCGTCCACCGGCGTCCGAAAGCGATAGCCAAAGCGCGTGGTCACCGCGCCTTGCACGCCCCCTTCGATCCCAAGTCCGGTCGGTGTGAGCAGGGTGGACATTCGTTCGTCGCTCGGCAAACGCAAAATGCCGTCCGCGTCAAACGTGCGCTCGGCGGTGACGAGCATCAGAAACGTATCGGGCTTGAGTCCTTTCATTCCTAGCACGTTGAAGTAGGTATCGGAAAAACGCAGCGTCGTTTGAATTTTCAGCGGCGCGCCCGGCGTCCATTTTGCCGGAGTGATCACCGTTTCGGTGCGCCATTCGCCGAACGTGGTGTTGCCGACATCGGCAAAGCGAATTTCATTCGACGCGGGTTCGATCCAGTTCGATGGCGCGAGTGGTTGCGCGCTGGGCGCGGACGCGGGCGCGGCTGCTGGCGGCGCGGTGATCTGGGATGCGCTCGTTGGCAAACTGATCGGCGCGAGAGTTGGCGCGCCGGGCGCGCACGCGGCGAGCGCGAATAAACAGATTGCAAGGATCGCAAATTGTGATTTCATTTTTCGCTCCGGTAGTGGAATCAACTTCACGCGGTATTATCGTCGCGCGGCGTTAGCCCAGTATGATTGCAATGCAAAATCTTTGTAAAATCATTGTAACGCGCCTGCGTGATATTTGCAAAATCGGCAACTCTTTGCTATAATCGCTTTTGCCAATCGGGGCGTAGCGCAGTTGGGAGCGCGCATGTATGGGGTACATGAGGTCGAGAGTTCAAATCTCTCCGCCCCGACTTGATGAAGGTAGTTCCTCGGTGCCGAGGCGGGTATTCTCAAATTGAGGAGGAGGTCGAGGCGCACACCTCGACTTTTCTTTTGCGCAAAGTATGGGCGAAGCTTGCCCGCTTTGAAATGATCAAGCGAATGTTTCGCCCCTACGAAGATGAATGATGATGGACAGCGGCGTCCCAACGCAACCGATTCATACGACTGAACGCGATGCCGCGCTGTTGGCGCGGATCGGCAAGGTCATTCCGATTCTGGCGGATCTCAGTCGCGCGGATATTTTCATCGGCGTGCCGCGCGCGTCGAACCAAATCGAAATCATCGCGCAGGCGCAACCGCACACGGTCGCGCCGGTGCATCGCGCGTCGCTCGTGGGGCAGGCGCTGACGCGCGGCGACGCGAGCGCGTGGTTTCGCGCGATCGAAGCGCGTCAATTCGCGCGCGGCTTGCGCGAATATCCCGCCGCCGAAGCGGGCATCGGCGAGGGCGGTCCGGCGCCGGTGGTGCAAGAAGCGTACCCGATCGAAAACGAGGAGGGGCGCATCATCGGCGGAATGTTGATCGAAACGAATCTGCTGGAGAGCGAACGCTTGAAGCGGCGCAGTGAAGTGTTCCAGCGTTCGCTCAAAATCTTCCAACTCGGCGCGCTGCGCGGCGAGCCGGAGGGGATTGAAAAACTATCGCCGTTCGGCGAGCACGACGGCGCGATCGTCGCGGACATTGACGGGATGATTCGCTATATGAGCGGCATCGCGACGAATTTGTACCGCAACATCGGCTACAGCGAACCACTCGTCGGCAAGCCGCTCGGTTATCTGGAATTGCAGGACGACGATCTGGTGCGCCGCGCGCTCGCGACGCGCACGTGTGTCCAGGTCGAGTCGAGCGAGCGCGGTCGAACCTGGGTCAAAAAAGTCGTGCCGATCGTGCGGACGGAACGCGCGTCGCTGTTCAGTCAAGCGCGCGCCAGTTCGCTCTTGGCGTTTCTGCTGATTCACGACGATACTGAAGCGCGCGAGCGCGAGCAGGAACTGCTGGTGCAGGCGACGATGATCAAGGAATTGCATCATCGCGTCAAGAACGATCTGCAAACGGTCGCGTCGTTGTTGCGGATGCAAACGCGGCGCCTGCAAACGACGGAAGCCAAGGGCGCGCTCGCCGAAGCGGTCAATCGGATTTTGAGCATCGCGGTCATTCACGAATTTCTGTCGGTGCAGGACACGCGCGCGATCAACATCCGCGACGTGGCGCAGCGGATCATCGCGCAAATGCAAACCGGGGTTCTCGATCCCGAGCGGCGAATCCGGCTGACGCTGGAGGGTCCGAACATTTATCTGCCAGCGCGGCAAGCCACGTCGTGCGCGCTCGTGATCAACGAGTTGCTGCAAAACGCGCTGGAACACGGCTACGATGCGCGCGCGACCGGCGGGACGATTGCGCTGACGTTCGAGGATCGCGGCGACGCGGTCGGCTTGCACGTGCACGACGACGGGCGCGCGCTGCCGCCGGATTTCAGTTTGGATCGCGTGGACTCGCTGGGTCTGCGGATCGTGCAAATGTTGGTTACACAAGACTTGAAAGGACAATTTGATTTGCAGAGCGATCGCGGCGTATCGGCATTGGTCCGATTTCCGAAGATTCCTCTGGGAGGCGAAGCATGGAAAGAACTCGAGTGATCATCGCGGACGACGAGTCCGTCATTCGCGCGGATTTGCGCGAGATGTTGACGACGCTGGGCTATCTCGTCGTCGGCGAAGCGGGCGACGGGCAGAGCGCGGTCAATTCGGCGCGCGAACTCAAGCCCGACATCGTGATTATGGACATCAAGATGCCGCAGATGGACGGCATCGAAGCGGCGAAGATTTTGACGCAAGAGAAAATCGCGCCAGTGCTGTTGCTCACCGCGTACAGCCAGCGCGATTTGGTGGATCGCGCGAAAGAAGCGGGCGTAGTCGGCTATCTGGTGAAACCGTTCCGCGAACAAGAAATCGGTCCGGCGATTG
>VGOB01000034.1 GCA_016865935.1 Chloroflexota bacterium
GTGCGTTTCCCCCTGAGCGAAAGTCGAAGGGAGCGCGCCCGGTGGCGACGCGTCCGCTTCAAGTGGAAGCGTTTCCGGCGGCGCGGGCATCGTCGCGCGAACGCGCTGGAACGCGTCCTGGGTCGCCGCTTCGCCGCTGATCGCCGTGAGCGTCATTTGACGCTGAGCCAAAAGCGCGATCAATTCTTCGATTTGCGTCACGTCGAGCGCGCGCGCGCCGGTTTCGAGAAAAACACGCGCGCCTTGGAAAAACGATTGCGCGCCGGGACGATTGAGTTGCGCGGCAAGTTCGTTCAATACGTCGTGCCACACTCCTTCACCCAGCGTGATCGCCAGTCCTTCGCGCGTGCCTTTGAATGATACGATGCTCATACGCTCACATCATACAACCGATACAGCATCGCGTCAATTCACCGCCCGGCGGTCTCGCGGCCGACCAGCCACTCCGCATACAACCGCTCCATCCGCCCGTCAGATTTCATCGCGTCGATCACCGCGTTGATCTGTGCGAGCAAGGTCGGCGTGTCTTTGCGAACCGCAATCACGAGGAATTCGTGAATCAGCGCGTCGCCGACTTGTTTGACGCCGCCTTCGGCGCGCGAAAAATCGTTGAACGCGACGAGATCGGTAAAGACCGCGTCCACTTGCCCGGCGCGCAGCGCGCGCAACGCGTCCGCCGGAGTGTTGAACGTTCGCAGATCGAATTTCAACCGGCGTTGCCAACGCCGCGCGAACGCGTCGCCGGTCGATCCCAGTTCCACGCCGATCGCTTTGCCTTGCAAATCGTAGTACGTCTTCGTCGTCGCGTCGTCCGCACGGACGATGAGGTGCGGTCCGCCGTCAAAGTACGCGTGCGAAAAATAAACGTCTTCGGTTTTCTTCGGATCGTACGGCAACGCGGAAACGATCGCGTCGAATTGCCGCGCCTTGAGTGCGTCGTACAAACCGTCGAACCCGGAATACACGTACTCGACGTGAATCGGCGTCGCGTTCGCGCTCGACCACGCGCGCGCGATTTCATCCGCCAGCGCGATGTCGAACCCGGACAGATTTCCTTTCGCGTCGTCCGATTCAAACGGCGGGAACGATGGATCGATCCCCACGCGCCACGCGCCGGTTTCCAAAATGTGAACCCAGGTCGCGTCCGGCTTGGGCGGCGGCTTGGGGAACCACGCGACGAACGCGAAGACGATCAACCCAATGACCAGGACAATGACCACCGGCAACGTCCCTAAGCGGAAGGATGAAAGATGAAAGATGAAGGATGAAAAAAGAAAACTTTCTGCCTTCTGCCTCCTGCCTTCTGCTTCAGTCTGTCGACTGTCTACTGTTGACTGTTGACTCTTACCGCGCCGCATATTTCTGCACTTCCCAGTAAATCGGCTTGGGATCGAACTCCGGCGTGAGGAACGTAAAGTAATCGAGATACGATTGCGCGGGGAACGGATAGCGAAACGCCCACAACGCGCACGCGTCGATCCAGTCCCAGGTTTGGCAGAGATCGTACGCGCGCAAGGTGTACGTGATCCGTTCCGCCGGGTGCACCGCTTTCGTCCAGCGCGGATGATCGTTCCAGCCGCCTTCGGTGATCAGCGCGCGCTTGGACGCGTCGCCGTTCTTGATCATTATCTCGCGCAGCAATTCGGTGCGGCGAAAATTCACGCGGCGCGGCGATGGCGCTTCATCGGCAGGCGCGTTCCAGCCGTACGCGTGAATCGCGAGCGCGTCGAAATAGTCGCGCGCGCCCGCGTCGTACATCTGTTGCAGATAATCCAAATCGTTCAGCGCGTCCGGCGTGCCGGGCGGCGCAAGCGTTGGCGCGAGCGCGCCCCCGAGAATCTGCACCGACGGATCGACTTTTTTGACGCGCGCGTACACCGCTTGCAACATTCGCGCGTACCCCGCCGGATCCACGCCGCGATAGCCCCATTCGAAATTGAGATTCGGCTCGTTCCAAATGATGATGTGCTGCACGCGTCCGGCAAAATGGCGCGCGAACTCGGCGGCAAAGTGCGCGAACGCCGGATAGCGCGCCTCGTCGAGATAACTCGTCACCGAATCTTTGGGACGCGCCCAGCGCGGCACAAAACCCAGGCGCGCGATCACCGTCAGCCCCTGCCGCCGCGCGTGATCCACGACGAGATCCGCGTGCGCCCAATCGAAATTGCCCTCGTCGTTCTCGATATACTCCCAGGGAAAATATTCGACGACCCAGGTTGCGCCCATTTCGCGCACCATTTCGAAATTCTTTTTGATCTTCCACTCTTCCACCTCATCCGTCACGCGCGTATGTACGCCAACTTTGGGGTTCGTCGTGCGAACGACTTGTTGCGAGCCCAGCGTCACGAGAATCGGCGGCGGCGCGGCAAGCGCGTAGAGGAGCGCGGCGAGCGCGGCGGCTTGGAGCACGCGGAATATCGTCTGAAAGACGCGCGGGAGAGTGGGAGAGTGGGAGAGTGGGAGAAAATTCTCCCCCTCACCCCCTCGCCCCCTCTCCCCCTCTCGGTACAGGGATTGACAAATCTGCCCAAGTCGCGTTAGAATACGCATCGTAAGAGCACCTTACCAACCGAATGAAACCATCGTCCGCGCGATTCGCCGCGCAATGACACTGGAACGATTTTACTTTGACAAGGAGGATGTTGTAAAATGGAAACTGGCGAAGTCGCGTTGTTCATAGACTTTGAGAACGTGCGGTATGGTTTGAAGAACAATTACGGACGCGAACCCGATCCGCAACTGCTGATGGCAAAAGCGCGCAAGTACGGTCCGGTCTCGCAGGCGTATGCCTACGCCGATTTCACCGAGCACCCCGATTTCTTCCGGCGCAAACTCGAAGTGGCGGGCATCACGCCGCGCGATATTCCGCGCCGCAGTCCGGACGTCGCGCACAAATCGTCGTCGGATATGGCGATGCTGATGGACATCATTGATTGCCTGCTCGACCGGCCCACGGTCAACACGCTAATCTTGATGACCGGCGACAGCGATTTCATTCGCGTCGTCGCGCGCGCGCGCAATCGCTTTAGCAAACGGGTGATCATCTCCGGCGTGCCCGGCAGCGTCTCGAACGATCTGATCGCGTCCGCCGATGCGTCCGATCCGATCATCGAGGCGGAGTGGACGCCGGTCAGCGCGGCAGAATTTCCCGCCCCGCCCCCCGTGTTCGAATCAACTCTGACCCCGGAACTCTCGATGCCTGACCCGACCGAGTTATCAAACATCGAACGCCACTTGATCAAGCTGATTGACTATCTCAATAGAACGCGACCCTACCTGACATTTCTGTTCGTCAAAACGCACGCCCTCTCTCCAACGAGTCAACTCAATTTGAGTCCGATGCAAGTGGATTTGGTTCTCAGCAAATTCAAAGAGCGCGGCATCTTGCGCGATGAAGTGAAAGAGCAAGATGGGCGCACGTTGCGTTTCCTTTATTTCGCGCGCGAGCATCCGCTGGCGCAAAGCGTGTTGAAGGAGACGCTCGGTTCGTGATGAGGTGCGCGCGGCGCGCGCGACGATGGTTTCACCGGTTAGCGTAGGGGCGTTTAATCAAACGCCCCTACTTTATTTGCGCGGATAACTCGCCGGAACCTGGGATAGATCAACGTCGTACGTCCACGCCGGGCCCCATTCGCCGATCCATTCCATATCGAACGCGCTGACGCGCTCTTTCAAGCCCAGCACGTATGGCTTGACCAACGAAACGTTTTCCGCGTAATTCGCAAACGCGGCAGGCACATCTTTCAGCAACACCTCTTCCGCTTGCTGATAGAGCGCGAACGCTTTGAGCGGATCGCGTTCCTGATCCGCGCGCGCCAACAGCGCGTCCAGTTCCTTGTTGCAATAGCCGAACGGCGCGGCGAATTCATTGCCGCACGTCCAAAACAGACTCAACCAATTTTGCGGATGCGGATAATCCTGGAGGTACCCTTGCAGCGAAATTTGCGGTTTGGTCTTCGCAAGTTGATTGACCGGATCGAGCGCGATGGGACAACCGAACACGCGCGTAAAATTCGCGGCGAGAAAACCAAAGCGCGCTTGATTCGTCGGCGAGGCGAGATACGTCAATTTGATCTCGCCCAGTTTCGCGCAATCCGCTTTGGGATTTTCGGCGGCGCTGTCTTTCGCGGCGTACCCGTTGCTGATCAACGTTTGCAGCGCGGCTTTGGGATCGTACGGCGGCACGCCGGGTTTGTCCGCTTGCGCGCCGGGCACGCCCGGCGGAATCCAACGCGTGTACGGCTTGCCGATGCCGCGCATTACTTCGCGCACCCAGCCCTCGCGATCGAACGCCTGCGCGAACGCGACGCGCACGTTCCGGTCGTCGAACGGCTTGCGCGCGCGATTGAACGCGATCGCGTAAACAATCGCCGTCGGCGTGCGGACGAGTTCGCTTGTCAACGCTGCGTCCAGCGCGCCCACATCGTCCGCCGATAAATTCGTCGCGAGATCGATCTCCCCTTTTTTGTACGCGTCGAGTAGACCTTTTCCACCTGGAAAATAGATCAATTCCAGACGCTCCAACTTGGGTTTGCCGCGCCAGTAATTCGGATTTGGCGCGAGGACGATGCGTTTGTTCGGCTCGATGGACTGGACGATGAACGCGCCGGTGCCATTGTGCGCGTCCGGACGCGACCACCAATTATCCGGATCGCGCTCGACGGCGCGCTTGTCGGTTGGAAACAGCGCGAGCGTCGCGGCGACAGTTTGCCAATAGCCGTTCGGTTTTTTGAACGTGACGACGAGACTCTGGGGAGCGGTTACCTTGATTCCCAGATTGTTCAGTGCTTTGTCAATCTCTTCGGGCTTGGTCTTGAGCGGATCGAGTTGATCCACCTGCTCCGCGCCTTTGATGTCGTACAGCAAAGCCGCGTTCGTCCTGTGCGTCACACGCGGATCGAGCGCGCGCTTGAGTGCGTACTCAAAATCGCGCGCAGTCACCGCCGTTCCATCGGCGCGCTTTAACCCATCGCGAAGGTGGAACGTCATCTGCAAACCGTCCGGCGACATCGTCCACTTGTCCGCGCCGCCGCCGCCGACGTTGCCCTTTTCGTCAATCGTCGTCAGCCCTTCGTACACCAGTCTGAGCGCGTGCGCTTCAGACCCGAGCGGCGCGCGCTGCGGATCGAGGATATCGGGATAGCGCGGCAAACCGATCCGCAAAACTTTTGTCGTGGGCGGAGGCAACGGCGTCGGCGCAGGTGTCGGCGACGCGCTGATCTCTGGCGCAAGCGTCGGGATGGGACTGCACGCAACTGCAACCCAGACGAGCGCGAGCAGAAAAACGAACGCGAAATATTTTTGCATTTATATTTTGAGAGAAACCAGGTTTCGGCGAGAAACCTGGTTTCTGATCAATCACTTGGGTAATGCGGCCGTGTCAATGTCAAGCCGCGTCGGATTTGTATCGCCGGGAAACCACCGATTCAGCGGCGTCGTCTTGTACTCCTTGACCCAGGGCTTGACCAGGTACGCGTTGACGCTGTTCCAGACGAACGCCCCGGGCGCATCCAACATCAACAAATCGTGCGCCTTGCCGTACAGTTCCAATCGTTTTTTCTGATCCGGCGTCGCGTCCGCCTCGCTCAGGAATTGATCGAGCGGCTTGTTGGAGTACTTGAGGCGATCGGCGACCGTGCCAGTTTTCCAGTACAGACTCAGCCAGTATTGCGGATCGGGATAGAGCGCGCACCAACCTTGCAAGTACAATTGCGGCGCTGTCCTGGGATCGCGCGTCAAGTTCGCGTACGTCGCTTGATCGACCGGGTTCAACCTGGCATCTACGCCGAGAACCTGCTTCCACTGTTTCTGCAGCCACTCGTAGCGCGGACGCGTCCGCGCGTTGGCGACAAAGGTCAGCGTGATCGGCGGAAGTTTGTCCGCGCTGACGTACTTGGATTCGGACAACGCTTTCTTCGCGGCAGCCGCGTCGAACGCCCAGCGTTTTTCGTCCGCCGGAAAACCGGGGAAACCTTTGGGGATCCAAGTCAGCGTCGGAGTACCGGCGCCGCGCAAAACCTCTTTCACAAACGCGTCGCGATCCGTCGCCAGCGCGAAGGCTTGGCGCACGCGCAGATCGTTGAACGGCTCTTTGTCCAGCGCGAACATTACGCCGAAGGTGCACGCGCCGGGCGATAGCACCAATTGTTTCGCGATCTCCGCATCGCTTTGGATTTTTTCGATTTCTTCCGGCGGGATGACGATCACATCGAGATCGTTTTTCTTGTACGACTGCAGCGCGGTCGCGCTGTCGGTTTGGTACGCGTACTCGATCGCGGTACCCGCTTTGTCGCCCCAGTAATTCGGATTCGCTTCCAAGCGCACGCGCGCGCCCGGCTCGATGCTCTTGACGACGAACGCGCCATTGCCGATCAGCGCGCGCATCGAATTCCACAAATCTTTCGCGCCGATGTTCTCTTCTTTGATCGGATACGCGACCCAGGTTCCCGTGACGACGTGAAAGTACGGCGCCGGTTGTGCGAACACAAGTCTGAGGATCAAGCAGTCGTCCTGCGCGTAACCGTCCTTGCCGGTCTTGCACGGCTTGCCGCTCGCATCGAACGACTGGATACTCGCGTCCACCACCGCTTCGAGCCGTTTCAGATCGTCCGGTTTTAGGTCCGCGCGCGCGTTGCGCCAATCGAGCGCGCCGCGAATTTCATCGGTGAGCGCGGTGTACTCGCCGGAGGTTTTGGGATTGATGTTGCGCTTGAGCGCAAAGGCAAAGCGCGTCGCGCTGAGCAACGAACCGTCGCTGTATTTCAAGCCCTTGCGCAGCGTAAACGTCAATTCCGTCGCGTTGGCGTTGTATTCCCATTTTTCCGCCGCCGCCGGAATCGTTTCCAAATTGTCGTTGAAACGCGTCAAGCCCTCGAAGACGAGTTGCAGATGCGCCCACTCGCTAACGAGCGTCGCCTTGTGCGGGTCGAGCGTTTCGGGCAACGCGCCGCCATTCACACGCAAGACCTTGGGGCGCGGCGGTTCAGTGGGCTTGGGGGCGGAGGTTGGAATTGGGGAAACACTTTTGAGCGTCGGCGGCGGCGTGTTCGTCGCGCTCACCGCGAAGGTTGGCGCGACGCTCGCCGGTTCCGGCGCGCTGCACGCGGCGAGCAGAATCACCGCGCTCGCCGCGAGAATGAGGAATAACGTACGGATGGTAACTTGCCTCCGGAAAAAATTGGAGCTTGGAGATTACAATTTCCAATCTCCAATCTCCAGTCTCCACTCTCTACTCTTCAAACAAACTGGCGACTGGTACGCTAAAATCCGGCAACACCTCGTCGCCGGGCAGAAGATCGCCCGCGCGAAATTCGCGCACATCGGTCAGCGCGCGATACGCGTACACGATTTCGGCTTCGGGATCAGCCACCCAGACCAAACGCACGCCGATTGAAAAATACTCGCGCAGTTTTTGGGTGAGCTCGTTCCAACGATCATCTGGCGACAATACTTCGACAATCAAATCCGGCGCGATATCAAGGTACGCCTTAGAACTCCGTCGCGCCGCGCGCTCGTTCGAGATGAACAACACGTCCGCGCCGCGCACCGTGTCCGGATGGCGGCGCGTGTAGATGCCAACTTCGCCGACAGCCACGATTCCCAATTTGCGCGGTGACACAAAATCATCAAGCGCCTTACCGAGCTTGAGTTCGACTCGACCATGCCGGTTTCCGGTTGGACTCCGCATAATGATTTCCCCTTCGACGAGTTCACAGCGACCAATCTCGCCCAGCGCGGCGAGTTCTTCGCCACTGACTCGCGTGGTGACCATCGGAGGTTCGAGCGTTTGGACGACCATCGTGCCCTTCTGGAAACTAGAAACTAGAGATTGGAGATTAGAGATTGGAGTTCAATCTCTATTCGCTATTCTCTAATCTCCACTAAACGGCGTGACACGCGACCCAATGATCGGCGCCCACATCGCGAAAGGCAGGATCGTCTTTCTTGCAAATGTCCATCACGATCGGGCAACGCGTGTGGAAATGACAGCCGCTCGGCGGACGCACCGGCGACGGCACATCGCCGACCAGGATGATGCGCTCGCGTTTTTCTTCGACGACCGGGTCCGGGATCGGCACGGCGGAGAGCAACGCTTTGGTATACGGATGCAACGGCGTTTTGTACAGCGCATTGCGGTCGGTCAGTTCGACGATCTTGCCGAGGTACATCACCGCGATCCGATCCGAAATGTGCCGCACCACCGACAAATCGTGCGCGATGAAGAGGTATGTCAGGTGGAACTTTTGCTGCAACTCTTCCAGCAGGTTGATGATCTGCGCCTGAATCGAAACGTCGAGCGCGCTGATCGGCTCGTCGCAGACGATAAAATCCGGGTTGACCGCGAGCGAACGCGCGACGCCGATGCGCTGACGCTGCCCGCCGGAAAATTCGTGCGGATAGCGATTGACAAAGTACGGATTCAAGCCGACGATCTGCAACAGTTCTTGCACGCGCTCTTTCTTCTCTTTGCCTTTGGAAATGTTGTGCACTTCGAGCGGCTCGCCGATGATGTCGCCGACGGTCATCCGCGGATTCAACGACGCGTACGGGTCTTGGAAAATCATCTGCATATGGCGGCGCATCTTGCGCAACTCTTCGCCTTGCAACTTGCACAAATCCTTGCCCTTGAAGAATACGTCGCCCGCGGTCGGACGGTACAGCTGCAAGATCGCGCGCCCGGTCGTGGACTTGCCGCAACCCGATTCGCCGACCAAGCCCAGGGTCTCGCCGCGCCGAATCTCAAAATCGAGACCGTCTACGGCTTTGACATCCGCCACCTTGCGCTGAAGAATGATGCCCTGCGTGATCGGGAAATATTTTTTCAGTCCTTTGACTTGGACGAGCGATTGCTCTGGTTTGGGATCAGCCATTTTGAAAAACTCCTTGTCTGGTGTCAGTGTTCAGTATTCAGTATCCAGTGTTCAGTGTTCAGTCTGAATACTGAACACTGAATACTGATTCACTGCTTCCGCAGTTTCCGCACGTCCTGCCAATGCCAGCACGCGACCCAATGCCGCACCGCGCCCAATTCCAACGCGGGATTTTCGTTCGCGCATTTCTCCGTGCGATAGCGGCAGCGATCGTAGAACGGACAGCCCTTGGGCATCTCGATCAAATCCGGCGGCAGTCCTTCAATCGGCGTCAATTTCGATTTCAGCGCGGCGTCGAGTCGCGGAATCGAGCCGAGCAAGCCGAGCGTGTACGGATGCAAGGGGTTGCCAAACAATTCCTTGTTCGACGCGGACTCGATCACGAATCCGGCGTACATCACGTTGATCCGATCCGCCAGTCCGGCGATCACGCCGAGATCGTGCGTGATCCAGATGATCGCCATTCCCAATTCGCGCTTGAGCCGCTTGACGATGTCAATGATCTGCGCCTGGATCGTCACGTCGAGCGCGGTGGTCGGTTCGTCGGCGATGAGCAGTTGCGGCGAGCAGGACAACGCCATCGCGATCATCACGCGTTGGCGCATTCCGCCGGAGAACTGATGCGGATAATCGTCAATCCGCCCTTCCGCTTCCGGGATGCCGACCATCTTCAATAATTCGATCGCGCGCTTGCGCGCCTGCTCTTTGGTCATTCCCAGATGCAATTCCAGCGCTTCGGAAATTTGCGTGTTGATCGTCAGCACCGGATTGAGCGAGGTCATCGGGTCTTGAAAGACCATCGCGATTTTGTTGCCGCGCACCGATCGAATTTCTTCGTCGTCCACCTTGACCAAATCGCGTCCTTGAAACATCACTTGCCCGCTCGCGATTTTGCCCGGCGGCATCGGAATCAAGCGCATCACCGACAACATCGAAACCGATTTGCCGCAGCCCGATTCGCCGACCAAGCCCAGGGTTTCGCCTTCGTCCAGGTGAAACGAAACGCCGTTGACCGCGTGGACGACGCCGTCCTGGGTGTGGAACTCGGTTCTCAAATCTTTGACTTCCAGTAATGTTCCCATTCGCCCTCCCAAAATAATTTCAGATTACAAACAAATAGTGATTAGTAATTGGTCAACTAGTGACTAGTTGACCAATTACTAGTTGACTAGTCACTAATCTCCGGATTCAACGCCTCGTTCAACCCATCGCCGAAAAAGTTGAACGCGAATACAATCGCGGCAAGCACGAGCCCTGGAATGAACACGAGCCAGATCATTTGCGGAAACTGCCGCCAATAGCGCCCAGCGTTTTCCGCGATGATGTTCCCCCAGCTCGGCGCGGGCGGCTGTAGCCCGATGCCGAGAAAGCTCAGGTAACCTTCCGACAGCGCGATATCGCCCAAGCCCATTGACATCGCGACGATGATCGGCGTGACCGCGTTCGGCAAAATGTGCCGCGCGATGATCCGGGATGTCGGCACGCCGATTGCGCGCGCGCCAAGTACGAATTCGCGCTGCTTGATCGTCAACACCTGCGCGCGAATCAAACGCGCCAAGCCCGCCCAACCGATCACGCCGAGCGCGAGAATGACGACCGCGTAATCCAGATAGCCGGTGTTCGCCAGTTCGCTCAAGCCGGACGACCTTGCCCAGTGCATCACCCCCGGTTTGATCGTGGAGGCGACGAAGAACACAAACAGCAATCCGGGAAACGCAAACAGAATATCGGCTACCCGCATTATAATCGTATCTGCCCAACCCTCCAAATAGCCCGCTAGCGCGCCCAGTGGGATGCCAAGCGCCAAATTGACCAGGGTGACCATTAGGATCACGAAAACGGCGGAACGCGCGCCCCACACGATCCGGCTGAACATATCGCGCCCGAGCGCGTCCGTGCCGAACCAATGCGCCGCGCTCGGTGGTTTTTCGATCTGATCCAGGTTTTGCTGATCGTACGCATACGGCGCGATGAACGGCGCGAAGAGCGCGGTGACAAACATCAGCCCGATGACGATCGCGCCGAGCGCGGCGGGCGGATTCGTGAGAATGCGCCGCAGGATGTACGCTTGCGCCGATTGCCGACGCGTCGCAAAGAGATCGGACTGTGCCACTACACTTTACTCGTGTTGTCATTCTGAGCGAAGCGAAGAATCTCGCGCACGCAATTCGCGCGACGCTTCGCTCCGCTCAGCGTGACATCAGTTTACGCTTTCCGGATGCGCGGGTCGAGCAAGCCGTACGTGATGTCCACTACCAAATTCGAAAAGACATACGCCACGGCGATCAGCAACACCAGCGCCATCGTGATATAGTAATCACGCGCAAAGAGCGCGTCGAACGCGAGCTGTCCCACGCCCGGCACGCCGAACCAATTTTCGACCAGGAACGATCCGGCGACCAAGCCGCCCATCATCAAACCCAGGATCGTCGCAATCGGGATGAGCGCGTTCCGCATCGCGTGCCGGAGAATGACCGTCCGTTCGCGCAAGCCCTTGGCGCGCGCGGTGCGAATGTAATCCTCGCTCAACACTTCGATCATTCCGGCGCGCATCTGCCGCGTCATCACCGCGATGATGCCCAGCGATTCGATGAACGCGGGCAAAATCACTTTCGCGCTGAAAATGCCGTCCCAGTATCCTTGCACCATCGGCAAGATGGGACCGATCGAAAATTTAAGATTCGCCGCCGCGAAAACCAAATCGTGCCGGCGCGAAAAAAGAAACGTCAAGACCGGATTGAGAAAAATGATCGGCAACGAAATTCCGGCGATGACGATGCCGCGAATGAGCAAATCAATCCACGAATCACGCTTCAACCCAGCGATCAAACCCAGCGGCACGCCGATCCCTAGCCCCAGAAAAATCGCGACGAGATTGAGCTGAATCGTGACCGGCAACGCTTGCGCGATCAGCGCGCCGACCGGCTGATCGCGATACTTGACGAGGGAATAGCCAAAGTTGCCTTGCAACGCGTTCGTGACATAGTTCAAGTACTGAATGTGGAAGGGCTGATCGAAACCGTACTCGCGGCGCAACCGTTCGATCGTTTCTGGGTTGGCGCGCAAACCCAGCAGCACCTGGAGCGGATCGCCGGGCCCGTACACGCCAAGCGCGAACGTGATCAGCGAAATGAAAAAAAGTAACACCGGCAACCAGAGCAAGCGCCGGAGGATGAACGCGGTCATCGGCAAAACCTAGCGTAGGGGCGTTTGATTAAACGCCCCTACGACTTACCTTTCGATCGAAACGTATTTGAGACGCGGAATGATGATCGGCGGATAAATCATTCCCTTGACGTAGGGCTTGGTCAGCCAGTACTCGCGCGAGTGCGAAAATGGAATAACCGGCGCGTCGGTGAGAATCAACTGCTCGGCTTGTTGATACAGTTTAAAGCGCGTCGTACTATCTTTTTCCAGCGCGGCTTGGTCGAGCAATTTGTCCACTTCGGGGTTGCCATAGCTCGCCCAGTTTTGCGTGCTGGTCGAGCGGAACAAAATGTCCAAAAAGTTTTGCGGATCCACATAGTCCGCCGCCCAGCCCACGTCGAACATTTGGTACGGATTCTTGGTGGGATCATCAATCGTGTTGAAGAAACTGGCGTCATCGGTTTGCTGAATCGAAACGCGCGCGCCGAGATTGTCCTTCAACATTCCCGCCATCACTTGAACGTTTTGCGCGGCGGAACCGCCCGCGCCAATCGTCGTCCAGGTAATGTCGGGCAACTTTCCGGCGTACTTGGATTCAGCGAGCAACTGCTTGGCTTTGGCTGGATCGTACGTCAGTTTGTTCGCAGGTTCCGCATAACCGGGCATCCCCGGCGGCAAAATCGTGCTCGCGACCAAAGGCATCTTGCGATAGACGACGTCAATCACTTTTTGGCGATCGATCGCGAGCGCGAATGCCTGCCGCACTTTGGGATCATCGAACGGCGGCTTGCGCGTGTTGAAGACGATGAACCCGGTCGAAAGCGAAGGCCCGATGAACAGTTGTTTGTTCAACGGACTGTTCGGATCGCTGACGCGCTCGATGTCGCTGATCGTGACGTAGACCGATTCGAGATCGCCGTTTTCGTACATCGTCATCGCCGAGCCGCCGCTGAGAATGAACTGCACCTCGTCCAGCTTGGGTTTGCTCTCGCCGTAGTAATTTTCATTCTTGGCGAGAATGATCCGTTGCGCGCGCACGTACTCTTTCAGTTTGAAGGGACCGGTGCCGTTCGGTTTGTCGGTCCACGTCCGTCCGCCGCGCTCGACGTTGTTCTTATCCACGATGTACGCGGTCGGAAAAGTCAACTTCGCCAGAAAGTACGATTTGGGCGCGTCGATTGTGATCTTGACCGTGTAATCGTCCACGACTTGGACGCCGCTGACTTCGGCGGCTTTGCGGCTCAATTTCTCGCGCACGCCGATGATGTCGCCCAAATAATTTTCGGCGGTCGGCGAAAGTGTCGCCGGATTCGCGACGCGTTCGATCGAGTACTTGAAATCTTGCGCCGTCACCGGGCGACCGTCGTGGAATTTCACTTCCTTGCGGAGATAGAACGTGTACGTCTTGCGATCTTCGCTCACATCCCATTTCTCGGCGATGTCCGGCACGACTTTGAGATTTTGATCGAGCATCACCAAGCCGCTGAAAATTTCGGCGACGTACTCGCCCGCGTTCGTATCGTTCACCTGCGCGGGATCGAGCGTGCGCGGATCGGTGCCGCCGGGCAGGCGCAAAATGTTTCGACTCGGCGCGACGGGCGCGCGCGCGGTCGGCTGTTTGCCAGGCGCGGGTGGCGTCGCGCCGAACCCGGGCGCGGGTTGCGCGAGCGGGCTTGATCCAGGTTGCATCAAGAAATACAACACACCACCGCCAACGCAGACCGCGCCGCACAATGCGACGAGCAGAATCACGATGATCCCTATCAGCCAGCGATTGCCGCCGGTATTTTCACTGTTCGACATTTTTCGTTCCTCCATCTAGTCGCGGAGAATTCAGGTTGCGCCCATAGTACACGCGCTTGCGATTCTTGTCAAGGCGTCTGCCAAAGTCAGCCATCAGCGCGCACGCTTTGATCTCCACCGGCAATCCCGCGACAAGCAAAAATACTTCGTCCGCCGCCGCCGCGATTTTTTTGTTCACCGCGCCGAGCAGATCGCGGTACGCGCGTCCCAACGCGTTGTCCGGCACCAGCCCCATCCCAACTTCGTTTGACACGAGAATCAACGCGGCATCGTGCGCGCGATACCATGCGAGCAAGTCGTCAACCTCGCGCGACATTTCCGCACGCGCGTTCGATTCATCCGCGAGCAACACGTTCGACGCCCACAGCGTGATGCAGTCCACGACGATCACGCGCGCGTTTGCCGCCGATTGCAACGCGCGCGCGATCTCGCGCAGCGATTCGAGCGTCCGCCACGCGGCAGGACGCGCCGCGCGATGCGACGCGATCCGCGCGCGCATTTCGTCGTCACGCGCTTCCGCCGTCGCGACGAACAGCACATCATCGCCACCGCGTTTGCGCGCGAGCGCCTGCGCGAAATCGCTTTTGCCGCTCCGCGCGCCGCCGAGAATGAGAGTTAAACGCTTTGTCATCACAACCAATCCCTGCAGAAAGATGAAAGATGAAGGATGAAAGATGAAAGAAATTCATCCTTCATCTTTCATCTTTCATCCTTCTCTCACAGAGTTACGCACCCAATCAACAACACGCCTGCTTCCACGCTCTCGCAAATCATTCCGTAAATGTCGCCCGTCAAGCCGCCCAGACGATTCAGCGCGAGGCGCGCAATGGACAGCGCGACGAGGAACGCGCCGACAAGCGCGGCGAATCCGAACGCGCCGAAAAACGCGCAACCCAGCGCGGCAAACATCGTCGCGACGAAAACGATGCGGCGCGTCAAGCCCGCGCGAAACAGCGCCGCCATCCCGCCCGAGCGCGCGAGCGGAAACGTCGCCGCGAACACCATCGCCCAACGACCCAGGATCGGCGCGAGCAAGATCGGCGCGAACGATGACACGTTCGCAAGCGCGGCGAATTTGACGATGAGCAGCAGCATCAATCCGACCGCGCCAAAGGTTCCGAGATGCACATCGCGCAGAATTTCGAGGCGGCGTTCGCGCGTTGTTGCCGCGAACAAGCCGTCGCACGCGTCCGCGAATCCATCGAGATGCAACGCGCCGCTGAACACAATCCACAGCGCGAGCAACAGCGCGGACGCGACCAAGTTCGGCAAAATCGCGCGCAACAAAAAATGCGCAACAACCAAACTCGCGCCGATGAGCAAGCCGACGAACGGAAACCACGCGTACGCGCGCGCGGAAATTGGCTCGCGGTAACGCGCGGGAACAATCGTTAGTAAACCAAGCGCGGTAAGAAAATCGTTCATCGAATTCGGGCGATAAATCGCCCGCCTCAGCGGGTACAAGCCCGATAAATCGGGCTAACCGAATCGGTTTCCAACCGATTTTCACCTATTGAGCCGTCGAATTGATTCGACGGCGTTCGAGCAACCGATAGATCATTTCCACATTGAGATTCTCCCGCGCCACTTGCGCCAGCAGATCGTACGCCGCGCCGCGATCAAACCGCGTGCGGGTCGTCCGCACGATCCCTTTGCGCGCGGCAAGGTTCGTCAGAATCAACCCGCGCAGCGCGTCGTTATCGAAGAAACCGTGAAAGTACGTCCCCGCGATCCAACCACGCGCATCCACCGCGCCGTCGTAATCATCCGCCGCGTTTTCGCCACGCGCGGCGACGCGCACCAACGACGTACAATCGGCGCGCGTCTGTCCCATATGAATTTCGTATCCCGCGATTTCGAGTCCGCGTGCGTTCGCAAACAATCCATCGTTCGCCGTCACAACGCCGCGCGCGCGGACCGTTTGCTTTTCCGCTTCAAACGTCGTCACGAGCGGCAACAGTCCCAGCCCCGCGACTTGGGTCTCGTCCGATTCGACGCGCTGCGGATCGCGAATCTGCGCGCCGAGCATTTGATAGCCGCCGCAAATTCCCAGGATCGGCGTACCCGTGCGCGCCAATTCAACGATGCGCGCGGCGAGACCGCGTTCGCGCAAAAATTTCAAATCGGCAATCGTCGTCTTGGTGCCGGGCAAAATGATCAAATCAGGTTCGCCCAAATCATCGGCGCGATCCACGAACCGCACCGTCACATCCGCTTCCGCGCGCAGCGGATCGAAATCGTCAAAGTTGCTGATGTGCGGAAGGCGGATTACCACAATCTCCAGCGCGGCGGTCAGCGGTCGGCGGTCAGCGGTCAGGGTCTCCAGCGCAACCGAATCCTCATCCGCGATCCGCAAATCGCGCACGAACGGCATCACGCCGATCACCGGCACGCCACTGCACTCTTCCAGAATTTTCACGCCGTCCACGAACAAGCGCGCGTCGCCGCGAAATTTGTTGGCGATGAAGCCTTTGACGCGCGCGCGTTCGCTTCCTTCCAAGAGCGCGTGCGTTCCCAACAACTGCGCGAAAATTCCGCCGCGATCGATATCGCCGACGAGCAACACGGGCGCGTCGGCGTACTCCGCGATTGCCATATTCACGAGATCGCCGCGCCGCAAATTCAATTCGACGGGGCTGCCCGCGCCTTCGATCACGACGACGTCGGACTGCGCGCGCAGCGAATCGAGCGCGCGCGTGACGATGGTCCACAACTCGCCGCGCCGCCGCATGTATTGCCCTGCCGGCAAGCGCGCCCAGGGCTTGCCCATCACGACGATCTGCGCGAACGAATCGGCTTCGGGCTTGATGAGGACGGGATTCATTTCGACGGTGACATCCACGCCCGCCGCGTCGGCTTGCATCGCTTGTGCGCGCCCGATTTCGCGTCCGTCGCGCGTCGCAAACGAATTGAGCGCCATATTTTGCGCTTTGAACGGCGCGACGCGCAAACCATCTTGCTTGAAAATTCGGCACAGCGCGGCGACCAACAAACTTTTGCCAACCGACGACATCGTACCTTGAATCATTAACACTGAACCGCGCATTGAATCCTCATTCAAAAATGCCAAATACGCCAAACGTGCCAAACATCTTTTGCCAATTTGGCACCTTTGGCTAATTTGGCAAGTTTGGCAGATTTGCTATCGTTTCTACCAACCGCGCGTTTTCTTCCGGAATGCGCGTCGCGATGCGGATGAAATTCGGCAAGCCCCACGACGTTCCATCGCGCACGACGATTTTGTGTTCGCGCAATCGCCGCGCAAATTCTGTCGCCGCCGCGACCTGCACCAAAAAGAAATGTGTCGCCGATGGGACCACGCGCAAACCGAACCGCGTCAAATCGTTCACGAGATCGATCTTGGCGCGCGCGAGCGCGGCAAGCGAATCGCGCAAATGCGTCTCGTCGCGCAGCGCGGCAACCGTCGCGGCTTGCGCGAACGCGTTCACGCTCCACGGCGGCTGCACTTGTTCGATTGCCGCGATGATTTCCGCCGACGCCAGCGCGTACCCGACGCGCAAACCGGTGAGCGCGTAATCTTTTGTGAGCGAGCGCAGAATCAACAGGTTGTCGTACCGCAACAAATCGCGCGCGTCCCACGCGTCTGCGGTAAATCGCACGAACGCTTCGTCCAAAACCAAGAGCGCGTCGGGACACGCACGCAACATTTTTTCGATTTCATCGCGCGCGAGATATTTGCCCGTCGGATTATTCGGGTTGCACAGAAAAATGAATCGCGGATTGCACGCGCGCGCCTGATCGATTAGCGTATCAACATCAATCGCAAAATCATTTTCGGCGCGCGCGCGATATTCGACGATCTGCGCGCCCATAATCGCGGCGGACGCGGCGTACTCGCCGAACGTCGGCGCGGCGATCAACACACGGTCGCGCGCGCGCAGATATGCGACGGCGAGATGATAGATCAAATCCACCGAGCCATTGCCGACGATAAGTTGCCGCGCGCCGACGTTTTGCATTTCGGCAAGCGCGTCGCGCAACGGCGTCGCGCGCGGATCGGGATGGCGACCGATTGGCACATCGCGCAGCGCGTCCCAGACGCGCGGCGACGGACCGTACGGATTAACGTTGGAACTAAAATCAATCCAATCGTCGGCGTGCGCGCTGGAAAAGCCGCCGTGCGGGACGGGCGCGAGGTGTTCGATTTCGGGGCGAGGGGTGATCGACATTTTAGATTTTCGATTTATGATTTTCGATTTATGATTTGACCAAGTGCGCCGACGATGACGCTGATGACAACTGTGAGACCCAATGCGACAGTCACGATTCGCGCAGCGCGATGAATGTCGCGCGGTTGCGGCGGGCGACCATTTTCGTTCAAGCGATAATGTCCCACTTTTTCCAAGCGCACGTCGAGCGCGCCTGCCATCGCACTCATCGGATAGCCCGCGTTCGGACTCTCGGTACGCGCGTGATCGCGTTGCATCGTTTGGAACGCGCGTCGCGCGTCGTCGCGCGTGAATCGCGCGGCAAGCACGAGCAAGATCGCGGTGATGCGCGCGGGGATGAAATTCAGCGCGTCGTCCACACGCGCCGCGACCTTGCCCAGATATTCGTACCGTCCGCGATAACCGATCATCGAATCGAGCGTGTTGACCGCGCGGTACGCGAACGCGCCTGGCAAGCCGAACAAGTGATAGTAGAACAACGGCGCGACAAACGCGTCGCTCGCGTTCTCCGCCAACGATTCGATTGCCGCCGCCGAAAGTTGCGACGCGTCGAGTTCGCGCGTGTCGCGGCTGACGAGCGCGCGCAGATCGTCACGCGCGTTTTCGGTCGCGCGCGTTTCCAAATCGCGTTGCACGTCTTCACCCGCGCGAATCAAACCGCGCCACGCGAACGTCATTTTGAGCGCGACTGCCGCGAGCCACAGGGCAAGCCAGTGCGTGTGTGTCATTGCGAGCCGCGTTTTTCGCGGCGAAGCAATCTCCAACCTGTGCATCGGGGATTGCTTCGCTTCGCTCGCAATGACACTCGGCTGACACGCGCGCAAGACACGCTCGATCATCAGCGCGGGCAGCGCGGCAAGCGCGATGCCGCTCGCGGTCATCCCCGCGCCGTACAACAATTCTACGCGCGGATTATCGCGCGGGGCGCGTTGCTCCATCGCTTGCGCGATGCGCCCAAACCACGCGACGGGATGAAACGCGTTCGGCGGATCGCCAAAGAGCCAGTCCAGTGCGACGGAGAGAATCAAAACGAGAGAATTATGAGACTGTAGCATACCCAGGATTCTGCTCACCGCAGAGACGCGGTGAAAAAGTATCAACTCTGCGCTCTCTGCGTCTCTGCGGTCAAAGCATTCAAAATCGCGCGGCGCACCGCGCGCGCGATCAACGCGCCGAGCGGCGAAATCGGTCCCGCGTATTCGTACGCCGCGCCGCGTTCGGTCGTCGCGATCACAATCGAATCGGTGCCGGTGCCACTCGCCAAGCCGCCGTGCGGCGCGCGCACATCGCGTTCGATCAGCGCGAGCGTTTTCGCTTCGGTCGCGGTGATGACCGCGTTGACGCGCGCGGCTTGCGTCAGGCGCGCGTCGGCGATGACGACGATGTTGATCGTACCTACTTCCATATTCGCGGCTGGCGTGATGCCCGCTGCGATCGGACGGCTGATGCCAACGGTCGCGATCGCGATCACCGTCATCGCCGCGTCGGTTTCAATCGCAACTTGCGCGCGTTCGGTCTTCGCTGCCGTCATCAAACCGACGAATGGCTCGGCGATTTCCAATGCGCGCGCGAACGCGGCGAGATCATCGTGCGGTGAACGATTCGCGTAATCGCGATGCACATGCAAATTGATAATGTGGCGCGCGTGCGTCAAGTCACTTCCAACCACCGCCGAGCTCACAACCACTAGCGGCGCGTCACTCCAAATGTGAACGGCGCGCGCGTCATATTCCAGGTGCAAGCCGTCAATCGGTAAAATCAAAACCAACCACCTTGTGTCATTGCGAGGAGCGTCTTTTGCGACGAAGCAATCTCCAAATCGCAAATAGGGGATTGCTTCGCCGCTACGCGGCTCGCAACCCTGGCACTTGCGTCCCCGCCAGGGCAAGTGTGACTATTCGCTACTCACTTTTCTCCGCTACGCCCGCTTCGCCGAACGTCGCCATCTCATCCAGAATTTTGCACGCGGCAATGCAAATCGAAATCCCGAGCGCGGCGCCCGTTCCTTCGCCCAAACGGAGATCGAGATCGAGTAGCGGATCAAGTCGCAGATAATCCAGTGTCGCGCGATGTCCGATCTCGACGGAACGATGCGCGGCAATCAGGTACGGCTGCACCGCAGGCGCGAGTCCGTACGCGATCAGCGCCGCCGCGCCGGAAATGAATCCATCAATCACGACCGGCACACGCCGCGCCGCCGCGCCGATCATCACGCCCGCGAGTCCGCCGATTTCAAATCCGCCGACATCACTCAGCACATCAAGCGCGTCGTTCGGATTCGGTTTGTTGAGCGCGAGCGCGCGTTCAATCGTCGCGATTTTGCGCGCGAGTCCCGCATCGTCCACACCCGTGCCGCGTCCTGTCACATCTTTTACTGCGCGACGCGTGATCGCCGCGACAATCGCGGACGATGGCGTCGTGTTGCCGATGCCCATATCGCCCGTGCCGATAATGTCCGCGCCGCGCGAAATTTCGCGCGTAACGATTTCGATGCCTGCTTCGAGTGCACGACGCGCGTCATCGCGCGTCATCGCGGGACCGATCGAAAAATCGCGCGTGCCGTGCGCGATCTTGCGACTCACCAAGTCAGGATGCGCGGGCAAATCGGACGCGACGCCGATGTCCACCACGACGACGCGCGCGCCAATATGCCGCGCCAACACATTGATCGCCGCGCCGCCGCGCAGAAAATTCAAAACCATTTGCGGCGTCACTTCGGCGGGATACGCGCTGACGCCTTGCCGCGCGACGCCGTGGTCGCCCGCCATCGTAATAATCGCGGGGTGCTTGAAACGCGGGCGCGCGTTGCGCGTGATGCCCGCGATCTGAATCGACAACGCTTCGAGTCGCCCGAGCGCGCCAGTGGGCTTTGTGAGTTGATCTTGCCGCGCGCGCGCCGCGTTCATCGCGTCGTCGTCAAGCGGTTGGATGTTAGCAATCGTTTCAGCAAGTACACTCATCAGAATTTCCCAAAGGCAGAAGGATGAGGGATGAAGGATGAAATTCATCTCACGTCTTTCATCCTTCATCCTTCTGCCTTCATCCTTTCTTAGAATTCAATCCCAGGTTGCGCTTTGATCCCGCGCGCGAGCGGATGTTTGATTTCGCGCATCTCGGTCACGAGATCGGCGTACTCGATGAGCGCGTCGGGTGCGTCGCGTCCCGTGATGATGAGATGCAGCTCGGGCGGCTTGTGTTCGCGCAACCACGCGATCATTTGCGCGACATCGAGCCAGCCGAATTTGAGCGGGTACGTTATCTCGTCGAGCAAAATAATATCGTACGCGTCGCTCGCGATTTTTTCTTGCGCGAGCACCCACGCCGCGCGCGCCTTTTCCGCCGACTTTTCCAAATCCTTTGATAGCCACGTGAAACCATCGCCGCGCGAGTGCCATTCGATTCCCAGTTTGTGCGCGGCTTGGATTTCGCCGTAATTGCTCGTTTCGGCTTTGATGAACTGAATCACGCACAACCGCATCCCGCGTCCCCACGCGCGCAACAACGTGCCAAACGCGGCGGTACTTTTGCCTTTACCGTTGCCTGTATTCACAATCACTAGACCTTGTCGCATTTTTCCCTCACAACGACCGACGACCGATGACCGACGACGGTCAACTGTTTCCCGGTCGTCGGTCGTCCGTCGTCGGTCAATCAAGTCACATTCC
Source organism: Chloroflexota bacterium (assembly GCA_016865935.1). Classification (GTDB taxonomy): domain Bacteria; phylum Chloroflexota; class Anaerolineae; order UBA4142; family UBA4142; genus VGOB01. The sequence goes on from VGOB01000034.1 coordinate 21,676, forward strand.
ACCTACAAGTGCAATCGGCCTCTGATTCTGCGGATGCGGCACGACGAGAAGCTCGACGCCGTACACCTCGCGCAAAACATCGGGCGCGATCACATCGCGCGGCGCGCCCATTTTGTAGACGCGACCCTCTTTGAACAAAACGAGACGCGAGCAGTACTGCGCGGCAAGATTGAGATCGTGAAAGACGACCAGCACCGCGAGTCCGCGCTCGCGATTCAACCGCCGCACGAGTTCCATCACTTCGATCTGATGCTTCACGTCGAGATGCGCGGTCGGCTCGTCCAGCAGCAGCACCTGCGGCTCTTGCGCGAGCGCGCGCGCGATCACGACGCGCTGTCGTTCGCCGCCGGAAAGGTGATTGACCAGACGATCCGCCAGCGACCACGTGGCTGTCGCTTCCATCGCCGCGCGCGCGATCTGTTTATCGCGCGCGTTTTCGTTTTGCCACCACGCCAGATGCGGCACGCGTCCCATCAACACGATCTCGAACGCGGTAAAACCCGGCGGCAACTCGACCGCCTGCGAAACGACCGCGATGTGGCGCGCGATTTGCTGCGGAGCAAGCGACGCGAGTTCATAGCCATTGAGCCAGACGCGTCCGTGTTGTGGCACCAGCGCGCGGCTTAGACATTTGATCAGCGTGGATTTGCCGGAGCCGTTGGGACCAATGAGACCGACGAGTTCGCCCGGCTTGATCGCCAGATCAATTTCGTTCAGCACCGTCTTGTCTTGGTAAGCAAAAGAAATTTTGTCCGCGCGTAATTGGAGCGTATTCATATCAGCGTCTCCTTTTTCCGACGCAACAAATACAAAAAGAACGGTGCGCCGCAAAACGCGGTGATGATCCCAACGGGCAATTCGCTTGGCGAAAGGAGCGTGCGCGCGAATGTGTCCGCGATGATCAGAAACGTCGCGCCGATCAGCGCGGACATTGGCAACAGAAAACGATGATCGGGTCCCCACACCAAACGAACCGCGTGCGGCACGATCAAACCGACAAAGCCGATGATGCCGCTCGTCGCAACCGCCGCCGCGGTGATCAGCGACGCCGCCGCGACCAAGATGATCGTCACGCGTTCGACCGGCACGCCAAGTTGCTGCGCTTGCGTATCGCCCAACTGCAACACGTTCAACACGCGCGCGTTCAGGTACAACACGACCCAGCCGATTCCCAGGTACGGCAACATCACCGCAACGCTCTGCCAACTGCTCAGCGCGAAACTGCCCATCATCCACGCGACGATTTGATGCGTGCGGAACGCGCTATCGTTCTGAAACATCAAGAACGACGTGATCGCAGAAAGAAACGCGCCGAGCGCGACGCCCGCCAGAATCAACGTCGTCGGCGTCGTGCGTCCACCCGCACGCGCGAGTGCGTAGATCAACGCCGTCGCGCCTAGCGCGCCGGCGAACGCGAGAATCGAAATCGCGCCGATGTTAAAAACAATCGCGATGGTCGCGCCAAGTCCCGCGCCGGACGACACGCCGATCAAATACGGATCGGCGAGCGGATTGCGAAGCAAACCTTGGTACGTCGCGCCCGAAGTCGCGAGCGCGGCGCCAACCAGCGCGGCAAGCGCGACGCGCGGCAGGCGAATGTCGAAGAGAATCGTCTCCCAGGTCGGCGTCCAGGTCGCGGCGATTTGCGCGCCGGGGAATTTCGCGACGACCATTCGCGCGAGCGCGTCCAGCGGAATCGGCACCGAGCCGAACGTCGCCGCCAGCGCGCCGACCGCGATGACGATGCAACTGGCACCGAGCAAGATCGCGCCGCGCCTTTGCCGCGCGGGATACGCGATTTTTGTTTCGATCATTTGAACAGATCGGGATGCAGCGCGCGCGCGATCATTTCCAAGCCCTCGACGACGCGCGGACCGGGACGCGCGATGACATCTTCGTTCGGGATCGGGACGATGCGCCCGGTTTTGACTGCCGTGATATTCGTCCAACCAGGTCGCGCCCTGACGCTTTCCGGCGATTCGCCAAAGAGCATATCGCCCAACAAAATGACTTGCGGATCCTTGGCGAGGATCGCTTCCGGGCTCAGTTGCGCGTACGACCCCTTGGCATCCGCCGCGATGTTCACACCTCCGGCTTTGGTGAGCAAATCGTCAATGTACGATCCGGGACCCGGCGTGTACAACGATTTGTCAATTTCGTAAAAGACGCGCGGTTTGTCTTTCACTGTCGCCACCTTGGTCGTGACCGCGTCGATCCGGCTTCTGAGTTGCGCGGTCAACTTGGCGGCGTTCTCGGACGCGCCGGTCAGTTTGCCGATGAACGTGATCTTGGCAAGCACGTCGTTCACATTCTTGGGCTCCACCACTGCGATAACGAGACCGCGCTTTTCCAATTCCGGCACGACGGTCTTGTTGTGCAGGTTCGTCGCCAGCACAAGATCGGGATTGAGTCCAACAACTTTTTCGAGATCGATTTTGGAAAAGCCGCCGACCTTGGGTTTCTCTTGTGCTTCAGGCGGATAATTGCAGTACTGGGTCACGCCGACAACGCGCGCGCCGAGTCCCAATGCGTACAGCACTTCGGTGTTGCTCGGCGCAAGCGAGACGATGCGCTGCGGCGCGCCTTTCAGCGCGACGACGCGCCCCGCGTCATCGGTAAATGTTTGCGCGGCGGGCATTGGGGTTGGCGCAGGCGCGCACGCAATCACCCCAACTAGGATCACAAGCAGAACGCACATCCAGAAATATTTTTGCATTTTGATTTCTCCTCAAATGCGACCGCCGACGGCTGACCGCCGACCGTCGCGACTTTTTCGTCTTTCGTCCTTCGTCGCTCAAACAAAAATCCCCTTGCCTTTTCGACAAGGGGATTGATTCACGTCAAATAATAAATCATCCTGCCCCTTTCTCGCGAAGGTTGCGTTGGGATAGCGCGCGTGATCAAATGGATCACACGCGCACCAGAGGCAGGTATCCTGGCTTGTTAGTCAATTGTCAATTAGTCAATTAGTCAAAAACCTATGTCGGTTCTGACTAATTGACTAGTTGACTAGGCAACTAGCTGACTAACTCACAGTTGCGGGACAGCGTCGGATTCGCACCGACTTCCCCTGCGGATCTGTCACCGCGTTCATCGCGCGATGGCGCGACGAGGCGGTTTGGGATTCGATTCAAAATGTGCGAACGATCTAGCCGAGAATATCGGTCACGGGAATTGGCGCATCGGGAAACGCCTGACACGCGGCGGTTTGCCCGCGCCAGAGTTGGTGAATTTCGCCGTAACCACGCGCCGATGGCTGGGAATAGGTTTGGATGCAATCGCTTGCCAAATCTACTAACCAGACTTCGGAAATTCCCGCTTGGGCATACAACGGAATTTTCGTCGCGCGATCAAAATCCTGCGAACTCTCGGCAACTTCGATCACGAGCAAAACGTCTTCGGGTTCGGGATGCGCGTCAACGTAGAAATCATTGCGCGGTTGCAACAGCGCCAAATCGGGCTGCGGTTCCGAACGCGCGCTAAGATGAATCGGGTCTTGCACGCTTACAATGGCGCGCGTCCCAACACCGCGCGCCAACAAACGATTCAATCGTTTCACGCACGCCGCGTGACGGCTACCGATTGGAGACATCGCCAAGACCTCCCCTTCGATCAACTCCACCCGATCATCTTCGGTGAGTACGCCGTTCTGCAACATCCGATGATAATCGTCGGTTGTGAACAACCGTCGGACTATATGCGTCACCATCCGAACCTCCGCCTACGGTTATAGCACGAAATCACTGCGCCGTCAAATCCGCCGCGATCTCATTCGGCGCAACGCGAAGGTTCGAGAGGCGCAAGCCCGTCCCTTGCAATTCGCGTTGCAACGCGCGATTGATTTGATCTTCGGCTTGCGCGCGCACTTGCTCAACGATGGGCGTAACGAGCGATTGCGAAACGCCGATGCCGCTCACGTCCACTTTTTCGACCGCAAGCGCGACGCGTCCATTTTGAACCGCGACGCGCATCCGCGCCGTCGCGTTGCCCGCCATCGTTTGTCCCAGGATTTTCGTGTCCACCGCGACGACGACCTGGACGATATTCGGCGCGACGAGCGTCAGCGTCGCTTGCTTCGCCAAGCCCGATTGCTTGGCGATTTGCTGCAACTGCGCGTTGAGATATTTCGCGCTGACCGTGATCGTCACATCGCCGCGCGACGCGCCGACGACGGACGCGACTTTCTCTGCCGGTTCCGTTTTCGGCAAGAGTGACATCACGCCGAATGTCAACGCGATTCCAACGACGAGACCCAGGATCGCGCCAAGGCAACCAAGGGCAAGGTCTTTCATTGCCCTTCAATTCCCGCCAATCGTTTCGCCAAACGCGCCTTGGCTTCCAAACCGGCAAGACGCGCGAGCATAATCCGCTGCGCTTGCGGCGAGCCCGCGCCGTGCATTGACTCGGTGAGGTACGCCGCCGCGCCGGGACCGAGCGTAAGATTTTCGAGCAAGCGCAACATACGACAACGATCTGCGGTCGTGTAATCGGCGACGCCGCGCAGATATTTTTCCAAGTACGCGCTGACTTCGGAATTCGCGAAATCTTTTTCCGACGGCAGCGTGACGAGCAATCCGCCCGCGATGTCTTGCGCGAGCCGCGCGATCTCGTACGGAAAACGCGTCACGTTGAGTTTGCACACATTCGCAAGCAAGAGATCGATCAGGTACGTGCCCGACGCGGTCGGCTTGCCTTCGATCGAACAAGCGATGCCGCAGGCGTACAGCGTTTCGTTGAGATGGATCATTTCGACGATTTTGTCTTTGACGTGCGACGCTTTATCCGTGCCCTGATATTGCGCGAGCGATTGCGCCGCGCCGATCAGCACATCGCCAACGCCGGTCTTGCAGCCGCCATAACTTTGACGATGATAACCGGCGAAGCGTTCCACCAACATTCCGCTGAACGCGTATTCACCCGCCATGAAAACGCGATCCCAGGGCACGAACACATCGTCCAGCACGATCACCGCTTCGTGTCCACCGAATTCGCGATTGCCGACATCGCGCGCTCCATCTTCCAATTTGCGCGTGTCGGATGGCTGACGCCCGACGATCATGACGACGCCCGGCGCGTCCGCCGGAATCGCGAACGAGACCGCGTACTCCTTGTCCGGCTCTGCGAGCGATTGCGTCGGCATGACGATGATCTCGTGCGAGTTGAGCGCGCCGGTCTGGTGCAGTTTCGCGCCGCGCACGACAATGCCATCCGATTTTCGCTCGACGATGTGGACGAACAAATCCGGATCGGCTTGCTGTGACGGACTCAAGCGGCGATCCCCTTTTGGATCGGTCATCGCGCCATCGACGACGAGATCGTGCGTTTGAACATCCTGCAAGTACCGGCGAAATCGCGCGTGATACTCGGTGTTCAGCGCGCGATCCATTTCGCACGTCACCGAATCAAGCGCGTTGAACGCGTCCATCCCGACGCAGCGTTGAAAACAACAGCCGGTCTTTTGTCCGAGCAATCGCTGCATTTTCACCTTCGCGACGAGGTCGGCGGTACTCTGATGCAAATGCGTAAAGCGATTGACAGGCGCGCCGGTCAAGTTCGATGTCGCGCGCATCAAACCGACGTACTCGGGTTGCTGCGCGAGTCCGTACGTCATCGCGCACGCGTTGAGCGATGGACGAATGAGTGGATGGTCAACGACGTTCTCGACGCGCTCGCCGAAAATGTACACGCGGCGCTTGAGCGCGCGCAGACTGGCGATGTATTCATCTTTCGTCATCAGAGGCATCGCGATCCTCCTTGTGTCGCCGTGTCATTGCGAGCCGCGTAGCGGCGAAGCAATCTCCAATTTCCATTGTGGGGATTGCTTCGTCGCATCCTTCGACTCCGCGACAAAAACCGTCGCTCCGCTCAGGATGCTCCTCGCAATGACACCGGCGTTACATCGTCTCCGGCGCGGTGACGCCTATCAAGTTCAGCGTGCGGACGAGCGTGTTCTTCGCCGCAGCGACAAGTTTCAGGCGCGCGCGCGAAATCGCCGCGTCCGCCGGATCGGACGAAACGACGCGGCATTGTTTGTAGAACGAATGAAAAATGCCCGCGAGGTCAATCGCGTAATGCGGCAGGTGATGCGGCTCCAGTTTGTTCGCGGCAAGTTCGACGACTTCTTGCAAGCGCAACATCGCGCGGATCAGTTCGAGTTCGGCGGGATGCGTGAGAAGTGACACATCGCCATCCTCAGAACTAACGCCCGACTCGATTGCCTTTTTCAATATGCTCGCGATGCGCGCGTGCGCGTACTGCACATAGTACACCGGGTTCTCGTCGGAATGTTTGACCGCGACGTCGAGATCGAAATCAATCGTCGCGTTCGCGGATTGCGTGATGAGCATAAAACGCACCGCGTCGGGACCGACTTCTTCCAACAATTCATCGAGCGTGACGAATTCGCCCGTGCGCTTGCTCATCTTCACCGTTTCTCCGCCGCGCTTGAGCGTGACGAATTGGTAAATCAGAATCGCGACGCGTGCGGGATCGAGCCCGAGCGCGCGCGCGGCGGCGAGGACGCGCGGCACGTCGCCGTGATGATCCGCGCCCCAAACGTAAATCGCGCGGTCGAATTTTCGCACCGCGACCTTGTTCCACACGTACGCAATATCGGACGCGAGATAGGTCGGCCGCGCGTCGGGATCGGCGATGACTTGCGGCGAGCGAATCAGCACCGCGTCTTTTTCTTCGCCGAGTTCCTGCGCGGCAAACCAGACCGCGCCATCTTTTTCGACGACGAGTCCTTTGGCTTGAAGCACCTTGAAGACAGTGTCGAATGTTCCGCCTGTGTACAGCGAGCGTTCCGAAAACCAATTGTCGAAGCGCACGTTCATTTTTTCGAGCGTCGCGCGCAGTTGCTGTAAGACGATTTTCATTCCGAGCGCGCCGAGTTCGCGCACCGCTTGTGCGCGCGGCATCTGCAAAAATTTGTCGGTATGCTCTTGCGCGAACTGCTTGCCCATCTCGATCACGTACGCGCCTTGATAGCCGTCGTCGGGAAATTTTTCGTCTTTGCCCAACGCCTGCGCGTAGCGCGCGAAAACGCTTTCGCCGAGATGCCGCACCTGCGAGCCGTTGTCGTTGATGTAAAACTCGCGGTGAACGCGATGCCCCGCGGCTTCGAGGACGTTCGCAAGCGTGTCGCCAATCGCGCCGTTGCGTCCGCTGCCGACGTGCATCGGTCCCGTTGGGTTGACGCTGACGTGCTCGACTTGGATGTTCAAGCGGCGCGGCGGTTCCAAATCGCCAAAGCGCGCGCCTGCCGCGAGAATCGCGTCCACCTGGCGCGCGAGCCACGCGTCGCTCAACGTGAAATTCACAAACCCGGGCGCGCTCGCTTCGACCTTGGCGACCGTTTCGTCGGACGGGACGTGCGCGGCGATGGCTTGCGCGATTTGAAGCGGCGCGCGTTTCGCGTCGCGCGCGAGTTTGAGCGGCGCGGACGTGGCGAAATCGCCCCACTCTTTTTTCTGCGGACGCTCGACGAACACGTCGGGCATCGGAAACGCGGGGAGCGCGTTCGCGTTTTGCGCGGCGGCGATGGCTTGCTTGACGAGATCGGCGAGATGATTTTTGATGAGCATAATCAGAATTCCTTGTGAGTGCTTCGATTGCCACAGAGTTTACCACGAAAACGCGGCGAGCGCAAAGCGACCAAGAGTGTCATTGCGAGGCGCGGTTTTTGCGCCGAAGCAATCCCCAACCTGCGATTTGGAGATTGCTTCGCTTCGCTCGCAATGACAATCGGGCACGAATTCATTCGCCCTTACGTTTGCCTCCCACCTTGTTCTTTGGTAGAATGGTGGCGGACAAAGCACACTTGAGGACACTTGGGATAATCCTTGGATGGAGGCTTGGCTATGGCAGACAAGAAACAACTTGCGCGATTGAAAAAAGACGTGTGGGCGTGGAACGCATGGAGAGCAAAGAAACTCACGATTAAGGTAGACCTCCGAGAATCGTACCTGAGAAAGGCAAACCTTGGAGAAGCTGACCTTTGCGGGGTAGATCTCAGAAAAGCAGATCTCGTTCAGGCGAATCTCAACAGGGCTAACCTGTGCGGGGCGAAACTCAACGGGGCGAACCTCAGCGGGGCGATTCTCATCGCTGCAAACCTCACTGGGGCAATCCTCAGTGGAGCAGACCTCACTGCGGCAATCATCGGGGAAACATTACTCAATGGTTCTGACCTCAGCGAGGTCAAGGGACTCGAAACTATCACGCACTTTTTCCCCTCCACCATCGGCATTGACACCATCTACAAATCCAAGGGCAACATCCCCGAAGTTTTTCTGCGCGGTTGTGGCGTGCCAGAAGATATGATTGCCTACATTCGCTCGCTGAGAGGCAAAGCGATTGACTTCTACTCTTGCTTCATCAGTCACAGCGCGCAAGACAAAAAATTTTGCGAACGGCTCTACGCCGACTTGCAAGCGAAAGGTGTCCGCACCTGGTATTTCCCTGAAGATGCGAAATGGGGCGAAACGGTCTGGGGCGAGATTGATCGCAGTATCAAGATTTACGACAAACTGGTCGTCGTGCTATCCGAGCACTCGCTCCAGAGCGAAAATGTTTTGCGCGAAATAAAACGTTCACTCAATCGCGAAGCCGAAGAACACAAAAACATTCTCTTCCCGATTCGGATTGACGATTACGTTTTCGCCAAGTGGGAACACGAACGCAAAGCGGACGTGGTGGATAAAGTCGTGGGCGATTTCAGCGGCTGGGACAAGGACGCGGCAAAGTACGACAAGGCGTTTGAGAAATTGCTGAGAGGATTGCAGGCGTAACGCGCAGTGTCATTGCGAGGCGTAGTTTGCCGAAGCAATCTCCGAATCGCGGCTTGGGGATTGCTTCGGGCAAAAACCGCCCTCGCAATGACACTAACCCGCTCGCTTCTTCGTCGTGCCGGTCGCCTTGACCGGCTTGCGGTAATCGTTCTTGGGCGACCAACTGATGTACGCGTAGATCGGATATAACTGCGCGAGGCGCGCCAAAATTTCGTTCGCGATATTTTCCGCGCGCAAACGTTTATCGTCGGGCTTGTAGTAAATTCCCAAGCGCAAATCCTGCCCGCCGGGTTTGTATTTGTCCATCGTCGAATTCAACATCCCGACGTTGACTAGACGGCTCGCTTTCGCGCGCAAGAGCTCCTCAAAGCGCGTGTACCCCTCGTCCGTCCGATAAAAACGCGAGAGCCGCAAAGTATGTTCGCCGCCAAGTTCGGCGAGCAGATTGCGAAAATGCCCGCGCTCTTCCGCGCTCACCTGCAAACGATTCTTGAGATTCTGCCCGTCCACCCACGCCTTGTCGCTGACGTACAACTCGACCGCGAAACCATCCTTGTCCACGCGCATCGAGATCATCGCGTTCGCGTAAAAATGCCCAAAGTCCTCAAAGAGCTCGCGCTTCATCATCTTGATCGTCGTCTCGGGTTTGCTGTAGCGCAGCGTGATGAAATCAATCCGCGGCGTCGCGGGCGAAATGCGCGACGCGCTGATGAGCCACTGCGCCATCCAGTGCGGATGCAAGTCCCACTTGTTCCGGCGAATCGCCGGATAGATTTCGCGGTGCAACAGCACGAGTTTTTCTTTGATGCGCTCGCGCTCGCCGTCGTATTCCGCGTTCGTGCCAAGCCCGTTACCAAATACCGCGTAATCGGCAGGCGAAAAATACAATCCGTCTTTCGTCATTGTCCCTTTCCCAATCCAAGCATCGCAATTCCAAAAACGATCAGCAGACTCGCCGCGCTGATCGACGCGCCCAGCGCAAACGACAACGGACGATACTCGAACACGATGTCGTGCGTCCCTGGTTCGATCCGTACCGCGCGAAAAATCACATTCGCGCGCTGGATCGGCGCGGGTTGTCCGTTCACAAACGCGTTCCAACCCGGATACCACGAATCGGCAAGCACGAGATAGCCCGGCTGATCCGTCGTCGCTTTGATCTCGACGCGTTCGGGTTTGTAATTCGCGATCTCGACCGAATCGCGCGACGGCTTGGCATCGCGCAATTCGACGCCTTCACTCAACACCACCTCGCGCGCCGGATCGAATTCCGGATCGCGCAAGCGCGCGAACGCGGCGGCGTCGTCCAGCACTTGCGCGGTGTGCGCGATGAACGCGCGCGGCAACACATCGCGGTTTCTCCACACCGCCGCCGTATCGCTAAAGTAGGCAACCCGAAAATCGTTCTTGCCCAACAACTTGGCAAGCGCGATTGCTTGATTGCCATTGTACAGGATAATCTCTTCAATCGTCAAATAGACCTCAGGTTGCACAACGCGGACACTCACGCCGACGATCTCGTTCGGCGCGAACGGAAAACGCGCCGTGTAGGTGTGACCCTCAAACATCCGACCGAACGCGCGCCAGAATGCCGGAAATGAATGCGCGCTGGGCGCGCGTTGATGCGGCGGTTGTTTTCGTTCGTAATCCCAGTCTGCCGTTTCGATTCCCAAACGCAGAGGGAATGTCTCCACACGCCCATCGCGCCGCCGAACATTCAACTCGCCCACGATTGTACCGTCGGCGAGATGATCGGCTTGCTCCGTGAACGAAGAAACCTCAATCGCGGTTGCCTGCGTAGGCGGAATCATTTCCTCGTGATTCAACAGGTTGAGCGCGAGTGTGTACGGTGGAATTGCGATTTTGGCGCGCGGGCGCGGCTCAAGCGGAATCGTAAAATAGCGCACGTTGAGCAAATTCAACATCGCGGGTGACAGTTGCCATAGATAGGACTCGTGCCACGCAGAGGATAGCGATGAGTACGCATTCGCGCTCTCTTTGCCGTAGAGCAACGCCGCATTGGGATACAAACTGTTGCGGATGGCGGGCACCGATGGAAAAATATACTGGTCAGCCAACACCCGCTCTCGCCCAGGTCGCGGATCTAAAATCGAGAGCGAACGCGGCACAATCGTTGCGCTTGCCGGCGACGTAACCTGCCCCAGCGTTTTGACAAAGAGCGGCGCCAGCCACGTGAGATCGAAGAGGATCAAGCCCGTCACAATAACTTGAAATGTCGCGCGCGCGAGACGGCGTTGCCGAGTGAGGATGAGCAAAACTAACGTTGCCGCTGCAAAGATCAACGGAAGGATTTGCCACGCGGCGATCCAAAATCCGAGCGGTTGTGACTCGGCAAGCCAAAGCGAGAGCAAAAACAATCCGCCCAACACGATACCCCACAGCCACGCGCGTTGCCGACCTCGGTGGGTTGGCTCCAACCGCTTCGCTAAATCATCGAACGCGATCGCGCACAGTAACGCGCCTGCAAACACAAACAACAACAGATATCGTGCTGGCGCACGAAAGAAACTAAAACCCGGCAATTGGTAGATCAAGCCATACGCCGGATTGGCATGACCCACTGCTAAAGATAACGTTCCAAGCGCAAACAGCGCAAGAAAAATGGCGCGACGATTCTTCCGCAAGAAGGGTGCGAGGAGCGCCAACACGAGCGGCGCGAAACCAAAGTATGCCCAATACTCGTTGTTGCTCCCCTCGGATGGCTCACCTTGCCAAACTGGAAAAAACAAGTGCGGCAAAAAATCTAATGGCACCGAATAACTGGTCGCAAACTCATAGCTTGCGCTCCGCACCGAGTAGCCGACCAGTTCCAAGGTTGGAATGATCTGCGCCGACGCAACGCCAACAGCCAGAAGGATTACGCAAACGGCTAAGGCAAAAGTCGCGAATATCGTTTTGAGGCATCATTTCAATAACTGTAGTCTGGCGAAAATAGACCTTGGAATTGTGCAAAAACAAAAATATTGCCCGGAAATTGGCAACACGAAACTATCATCGGAAATCAAGCGTAAAATTCCGACCGCCGGCATGTTTGAAATTGG
>VGOB01000035.1 GCA_016865935.1 Chloroflexota bacterium
CCGCAACTCGTCGCGGAAATTTACACCGCGTTCGTTGCAGGCGATCTGGCGCGCGCGCGCCAAGCGCAGGCGCGTCTCGCGCCGCTCCGGATCGCATTCGACCTGGGAACATTTCCGGTGGTCATCAAAGAAGCGTTGGCATTCATGGGGATTTGCTCTGGACGCGCCAAAGCGCCGGTCAAGCCAATGGTGGACGCACGCCGCGCCGAGCTGAAACTGATTTTGCAAAACCTGGGTGCTTTGTGACATCAAGCGGCAAGCGAAAAAGAAAATGTTCAGCGCGCCGTATTAACCGCACGAGGAGAAGTTTCTAAAATGAAAATCAAAAACGTTAAAGCCCACGCTCTGAAATATGTATCAAGTGAGGCATTGGCAGAGTTCCGCAACGGAGGTCCTCACAAATTATTGCGGAATGATCCCGTATTGCGCAACAACTGGATCTCGTTTACCGCACTCGATTGGAATTCCATCGAGAACTGTCTCTCTATCGGGTTGACTTCGTTCGACACCGATATTTTGTGGCGCTTTGATCCCTCCTCCAGCAAGTTCGAATCGCTCGGTTTCGCAGCGGTCGCCAACGACTCGCAACGGATCAAGATCCATCGAGGTTTGCAACCCGATCTGGAGGGGGGGTATTTTTTTGGCACGGCGGGCTTGCCGGATTTGGACGAGCGGAACGACACCATCGGCGGAGGCGTGTATCACTACCGAGGCGGACGATACGAATTCCTCGGCATTCCTTTGCCGCACGAGTACATTCAGAATATCGAACTTGATCTGCAACGACAGCGCGTTTACGGAATCTCGTATCCAACTATGAATTTTTTCGATTACGATTACAAGAACCGCAAGACCGTCTTCTCGTTTTTCACGCGCAGCCATTTCCACGAGTCCGGGCTGGACGACGATGGATTTTTCTGGGGAACCTGGTCCACTCGAAAAGGGCATTGTCTTTTCCGCTATCATCCCGAAATGGGACGCCCCGAGTTTTTCGATGAGCCCATTCCAAATTTGGGACCTGACCACCCCTTTCAATTCACGATGAACGGTCCGATTGATTCCTTCATCAACGGGCGCGACGGATTTCTCTACTTTGGCACGACGCCCGGCGAACTGTACCGGCTTGACCCGAAAAGTGGAAAACACATCCTCTTGGGGCGCCCCACTCCGGGTTTGCGGCTCTCCGGTTTGGTGCTCGGTCCCCAAGGGAAATTGCTGGGCAGTTACGGCGCCTACCACCAAACGGGATTATTCCTTTACGATAGAGCCACCGGCGAGTTTGCCGACTTGGGTTCCATCCGCGACGAAAACTATGCGTGTTTCATGATCCATGATATTGCCTGGGATGGCGGAGTGCGCGTTTTTGCCGCTGAAACAGACACCCTCGACCGAAGTGGTTTTTTGTGGGAAGCAACTCTCGGATAGAGCCTTTTTTTTCTTCGCGTCGCGAGGATTCACCTCGCTTTGCGATTTTTGGATCAGGAAAGGAGGTTGCGCGTTTACGATTTAACGATTTGCTTTGTCAACCCAAAATATTCGATGAGGAGAAGAAGATGAAAAACAAAATTTTGCTGTTCGCGTTGGTCGCGCTGTTGGCGTTGATCGTCGTCGCGTGCGCGCCTGCGCCAACTCCCGCCCCCACTGCCGCGCCGCCGACCAAGGCGCCCGCGCCAACGGCTGTCCCGGCGACCAAGCCGCCGGAAGCGACCAAGCCGCCCGCGCCAACCACCGCGCCCGCCGCCAAGTACAAAGAAGCGCCGGCGCTTGCGGAGTTAGTCAAGTCCGGCAAGTTGCCGCCGGTCGAAAAGCGATTGCCGGATGAACCGCTCGTCGTGCCCGTCGTCGAAAAAGTTGGAACGTATGGCGGAACGATTCGGCGCGGCTTTACCGGACCCTCGGACGCGAACAACTATGTCCGCATCGCGATTGACTCGCTCGTCTGGTGGTCCATTGACGGCAGCAAGATCGAACCCAAACTGCTCAAGTCCTGGAACGCATCCCCGGATTTCAAAGTTTGGACGCTCAACATGCGCAAGGGCGCCAAGTGGTCGGATGGCAATCCCTTCACGGCAGACGACATTCTCTTTTGGTACAAAGATACTCTGCTGAACAAGGACCTCACCCCGGCAGTTCCGCAGTGGATGCAAAACGCCGATAAATCTACCGCGCTCGTCGAGAAGGTAGATGATTACACCGTGCGTTTCACGTTCCAGGCATCGAACAACTTGTTCTTGCACGAACTGGTGAACAAGGATGGTGGTGATCGTACGTTGGCAGTGTTCTTGCCTGCCCATTACTTGAAACAATTCCACGCGTCCTACGCCAAGAAAGATGACCTCGACAAGATGGTGGCGGACGCCAAATTCAAGACGTGGGTGGAACTCTTTATGACCCGCGCGACGCCGGCGGAGAATCCAGATCGTCCGACGATGGCGGCGTGGGTGCCCACTTCGCGCGTGAGCGATCAGATTTTTGCGCTCAAGCGCAATCCGTACTACATCGGCGTTGACCCGGAAGGCAACCAACTCCCCTACGTTGACGAATTCCGCTTTGTGTTCTACGCGGATGCCAAGACGCTGAACGTGGCGGCAGTCGCCGGTGATCTCGATCTACAGGATCGTCACATTGATATGCCGAACTATCCGGTGCTGAAAGAGAACGAACAAAAGGGCGGCAAGTATCGCGTCCTGATGTGGCCCGGCTTTGGCGGCGGCGATGCGAGTATGACGTTCAATCAAACCTACGATGCGGATCCGGTGATCGGCGAACTGTTGCGCACCAAGGATTTCCGCATCGCGCTCTCGCACGCGATCAACCGCGAGCAAATCCGCCAGTCCGCGTTCCTGGGTCTGGGCGAAATTCGCCAGAACGTTCCACCACCGGCGAACCCGTTCTATCCCGGCGATGACGCCGCGTTCAAGTACACCAAGTTCGATCAAGCCACCGCGAACAAATTGCTGGATGGGATCGGACTGGACAAAAAGGGCGCAGACGGCATTCGGCTGATGAAGAACGGCAAGCCGGTCACTATTGACATCTCGGTCGTGCCGGCGTTCGGTCCGTGGCCCGACATTGGACAACTCATCGCGAAAGATTGGGAAAAAGTAGGGGTCAAGGGACTCGTCCAGATCCGCGAGCGCGCACTCGACTTTTCGATGCGCGAGAACAACACGCTCCAATGCGAGATCTGGAACACCAACTCCTCGCCCTTCACCGCCAACTCGCAAGTCGATCCGCGCGCGCAATCCATCGTGCCGTTTGGCACGCTCTGGCGCGTGTGGTATCGCACGAATGGCAAGGAAGGCGTGGAACCGCCTGCCGAAGTGAAGAAAATCGTCGCGAACATTGACAAAGCCAAAACCGTCTCGGCGGAAGAGCAAGCCAAGTTGGGCAAAGAGATCTACCAGATCTGGACGGACAATATCTGGCAGATCGGCACGGTCGGTCTAACCGCGATGATCCAAGGCGTCGTCGTCGTCAACAAAGATCTCAAGAACGTTCCGGCAAAAGCGGGGAACGATTGGCCCCTCCGCACGCCCGGCAACGCCCGTATCGAACAATTCTACTACGCCAAATAAATTCCGTAGGGGCGACGTCACGTCGCCCCTACTCAACTCCGCGATGAAACACATCCTCCTCGTCGGCGATTCGATTCGCCTCGGCTATCAAGCCGTCGCGCGCCGCGAACTGGCAGGGCTCGCCGAAATCTGGTCGCCGGAAGAGAACGGACGCGATAGCCGCAACGTCCTCGCGCACTTGGACGAGTGGGTGATCGCGCGCGCGCCTGATCTCGTCCACCTCAACTGCGGCTTGCACGATCTCAAACAAGAATTCGGCGCGGCGACGCATCAGGTTCCGTTGGACGAGTACGCCGCGAACGTGCGCGCGATCCTGACGCGCGTGCAACGCGAGACGCGCGCGCAAATCATCTGGGCGACGACTACGCCGGTGAATGAAAAATGGCATCACGCCAACAAAGAGTTCGATCGCTTTGAAGCCGATGTCGCCGCGTACAATTTTCGCGCGACGCAGATTGCGCGCGAATTGAACCTCCCGATTAACGATTTGAACGCGGTTGTCACGCAGTTCGGACGCGACCAGATTCTGTTGCCGGATGGCGTGCATTTTTCAGATGAAGGGTACGGGCTATTGGGCAAGCGCGTTGCAGACTGCGTGCGGAGGTACTTGTGAGTGAGAAGAGAGACCTACCGCGCTTACTTGTCATCAGCGCGCACGCCGCCGACTTTTGTTCCCGCGCCGGCGGAGTTATCATCAAATATGTGAAACGCGGAAGCCCGGTGCGCGTCGTCGAGTTGAGCGTTGGGGAGCGCGGTGAATCCGACGAGGTGTGGCTGGAACAACCGGGGATCACGCTCGCGCAGGTGCAGGAAATTCGCAAGCGCGAGGCGGAACGCGCCGCGGCGCAGATGGGTGCGGAAATCCGATTTCACAACTGGCTCGATCATCCGTTGACGATGAACGAGGAGCGACTCGTCGCGCTGGTGGAAGAAATCCGCGAAATGCGCGCAGATATTTTGCTGACGCACCACCACAGCGATCCACTCAACGTCGATCACGAATACGTCGCCAAAGCGGTAACCGAAGCGTGCTGTCTGGCTCAGTTTCAGGGTTTGGAAACCCGCTTTCCGCGCACGCCTTCGCCCGCGCTCTTCTTTTTTGAGCCGACCATTCCAATGACAGACCTCACTGGGTTCAAACCGAATCTCTACATTGACATTACCGACGTATTCGACTTGAAGATGCAAGCGCTCCGCGAGTTCAAATCGCAGAGTATTTTACCGGCGGCATACGAACGATACGCCTTATGGCGCGGCTCGCAAGCCAAAACGATGTCAGGAAATCGGAACATTCAGTACGCTGAGGCGTTTGAGCAGTATCTCCCTTCAGTTGCCAACGAATTCCCACTGTCGGGCAGATACTATGCAATTTCAAAATATCTTAACAGGTAAACAAAATGAAATTACAAGATCGAGTTGCAGTTGTCACCGGCTCAAGCCGCAACTTGGGACAAGGCATTGCGCTCGGACTGGCGCGTGAAGGCGCGCGGATCGTCGTGAACGGCTCGAAAGAAAATTACGTCGAGAACACATGCCGGATGATCGCCGACCTGGGTGCGCCGGTCGTCGGCGTGACGGCTGACATCTCAACGAGCGCGGGCGCGGAATTGCTCGTCACGCGCGCGCTAGAGAAATTCGGACGGATTGACATTCTGGTCAACAACGCCGCCGTCGTCGCCGTGATCAAACATTTTCTCGAACTGACGCCGGAAGTGTGGGAGCGCATCTTTGCGGTGAATCTGGGCGGGCTGTTTCAAGTTTCGACGCGCGTCGCGCGTGTGATGGCGCAACAAGGTTCGGGCTGCATCGTCAATATCGGCTCGGTTGGATCGAGCCGCGCACATCGCAATATGGCGCCGTACGACGCGACCAAGGGCGGGATCGAAGCCGCGACGCGCGCGATGGCGATCGATCTCGCGCCGTACAACATTCGCGTCAACGCGATCTCGCTTGGACTGATGCGGACGGATCGCTGGGAAGGCGTCGCCGAAACGGAGTTGGCGCGGCGGCGTCGCGCGATCCCGTTGAATCGCGAAGGAACGAACGAAGACACCGCGAGCGCGGTGATTTTCTTGGCAAGTGAAGAATCGTCGTACATCACCGGGCAAGTGTTGTACGTGGACGGCGGCTTGCTCGCGCAGTTGCGCCCGGCGGATGCGGAATCCACGCCGCCGCCCAAAGACAAACTGTATCACGATTTCGTGACCAAGTAACCACGACGAAAGACCAAAGACGAACGACCTCTGACCTTCGTCATCCGTCATCCGTCCTTTGTCTCTCAAAATGTCTCACCTCATCGGTAACACAATTTGGGTTTATCCCTGGGATTTGTTCGACAACGGGCTCGAACACGCACTCGACGCGATTGCGCGCGCGGGGCTGGACAGCATCAGCGTCGCCGCGACGTATCACGCCGCGCGCTTGCTCTTGCCGCACAACCCGCGTCGCAAGGTGCTGACACTCGATCCGGACGCGGCGTACTTTCGCCCCGATCCGGCGTTGTACGCAAATCTTCCATCGCCGCGCGTCGCGCGCGAGTTTGCCGACCGCGATCCGCTGCGCGAGATTTGTGACGCGGCGCGGCAACGCGGTTTGCGCGTGCAAGCGTGGACGATTTTTCTGCACAACAGTACGCTCGGCGAGCAACGTTCCGATTTGACCGTCGTCAATTGCTTTGGCGATCACTACGTTCACGCGCTTTGTCCGAGCCATCCGATTGCGCGCGCGTACGCGCTTGCGCTCGGCGCGGACATCGCGCGGCATTATCCGATTGTCGTGCTCGATGTGGAAGCGCTCGGTTTTCTGGGTTACGCGCATAATTCGCATCACGACAAGGCGAGCATCGTGCTCGCGCCGCTCCACCATTTTTTGCTCTCGGTCTGCTTTTGCGATCACTGCGCGGAAAAAATTCGCGCGACAGGCGCGGATCCGCAAATGATCGCCGCCGCGTTTCGCCGCGAACTGCAAGCGTGGTTCGATGGCAATCGGCGGCTGGCAAACGCGAACGAGCGCGCGGGTTTGATCGAATTGATCGGCGAAGCGAACGCGCGCGCGTTGTTGGACGCGCGCGCGCAAATCGTCACGTCGCTCATCGCCGAACTGCGCCGCGTCGTGCCAAGAAACGTCGCGCTGCAAATTCGCGCGGCAAGCACGCCGTTTCACGTCGGCGGCAAAACGGCAGGCGATTTGCGCGCCATCGCGCAACACGCGGACGGATTCGTGTTTTCGTTTTTTGGAATGCCGTTCGCCAAATTCCAAAGCGAAGTGCAAATCATTCCGCGCGATGTGTTGGGAGACAAGCCGATGTGGGGCGGAATCAGTGTCGCGAATGGCTTGCCGGAATGTCAGGACGAAAATGATTTTCGCCAACGCGTCGCGCTGCTGCGCGCAAACGGAATCGCGCAATTTTATTTTTACAACTATGGTTTGATGCCGCGCGCGGGGCTGGATTGGATCGCCGCGTTACTGGAGCGCAAATGAATCAACCGAATGTTTTGCTGATCTGTGCGGATCATTGGCCCGAACGATTGCTCGGCGCGCTGGATCATCCGGCGGCGCTGACGCCAACACTCGATCAACTCGCGCGCAACGGCACGTTGTACACGAACGCGTACAGCGCGGCGCCGGTTTGCACGGCGGCGCGGCGCGGCTTGATGACCGGACTGACGCCGCGCGCGCACGGCGATCGCGATTACGACGAACATTTGCCAATGCCCAACGCGCCGACGCTCGCGCAATGTTTTCGCGACGCGGGCTATCAGGCATATGCGGTCGGCAAGCTGCACGTGTTTCCGCAACGCGCGCGGATCGGCTTTGACGATGTGTTGCTCAACGAGGAAGGTCGGCACACCGGGATCGAGGCAGACGATTATGAGATGTTTCTCGCCGATCAGGGTTATGTCGGACGCGAATTCACGCACGCGGTTTCGTCGAACAGTTACAATACGCGCGCGTGGCACTTGCCGGAGGAATTGCATCACACGAATTGGACGGTGCGCGAAATGTGCCGCCAGATCAAGCGGCGCGATCCGACCAAACCTGGGTTTTGGTATATGTCGTTTCAAGCGCCGCATCCGCCGCTCGTCCCGCCGCAAGCGTATCTCGATCTGTATCGCGACGCGGAAATTCCAGAGCCGTTCGTCGGCGAGTGGGCGCGCGCGAATTTGCCGTACGCGCTGCAAGTGCGCCGCGACCGTTACGCGCCGCTCACGCGCGCGCAAATGAAATCAGCGCGGCAGGCGTTCTACGCGCTCTGCACGCACATTGATCATCAGATTCGTTTGGTGATCGGTTTGTTGCGGGAAGAAGGTCTGCTCGACAACACGATCATCGCGTTTACATCCGATCACGGCGATATGCTCGGCAATCACGATTTATTCGCCAAGCAGACGTTCTACGAAGATTCGTGCAAAATTCCGCTCATCATCATACCCACTGCCGATTACGCGCGACTGGGTCATCACCGCGTTGACGATCGCCTAGTCGAGTTGTGCGACGTGATGCCGACCTTGCTCGATCTCGCGGGCGTGCCGATTCCATCCACCGTCGAAGGAATATCGCTGGCGTCAGATCGCTCACGCGAATTTCTGTACGGCGAAATGGGGCACGGCACGCTTGCCAAGCGGATGATCCGCGACGCGCGCTATAAATTGCTGTACTACGCGGCGGGCAATCGCGTCCAGCTATTCGATCTGCAAAACGATCCGGACGAGTTGCGCGATCGGGCGAACGATCCGGCGCACGCATCGACGCGCGATGAATTGACGCGCGCGCTGCTCGCGCAGCTGTACGGCGACGACGTGAATTGGATCAAGGACGGTGAATTGATCGGCTTGCCGGACAAGGAATATGTCCCTTCGCCGGATCGCGGCTTGAACAATCAGCGCGGCTGGCGCTTTGCCGGATCGGTGACGCGCGCGGCGACGCGGCATTAGCCCATCGCGGCGCCTTGTGCTATGCAGAGACCCGCAGGATTTGCGAACTCCTGCGGGTCTTTTTTATTTCACATACTCCACGCGCTCCCACGTCAAATAACCCACCGCTTGCTCGCCCGCCAGCGGCATTGGCAGCGTCATCAGCGTCAGCCGCGCGTCCGCGAATTCAAAGAACAATTCACGCGCGCTGCCGATCCAGTTGGGAAACGCCGCGCCCTGAATGTGATGGATGATCATCTGGCGGCGCGCGTCCAATTCGAACGTGCCGTAGTACGAGAACGCGCCTTCCCACGCCGATTGAATTTCATCCGGCGTGCCTTTCAACCAGTCGCCGGACTGAAACAAGGGACGCTCCGGGTCCATCACTTGGAGCATCATATAACCGGCGCGATCGTACATCAGCAAGCCGCGCACCCCTTGCCCCATCGGGCGAATCAGGATGCCGTCCGCCAAACGAAACTCGTACGAAATCAGTCGCCACACACCCCAGAATTGTTCCGGCGTCATCGCCCACCTCCGTCGCGTTGCGCGTCCCTCAACTGTGCTCCGATTGTAGTGCGGCATTGCGCGCTTGCGAGTCCAGAAAAAAAGAAACCAGGTTTCGCAAAGAAACCTGGTTTCTGCAGTGTCCGTTACTCGACGATGTTGATATTATCGCCTTCGATGTGCAGTTTGAAGGTCCACGGTTTGTCGTTGGGATTGGTCACGCGGATGAAATACGTCCCGGGCACGGTAAAATTACCGACCCACACCAGATCGTTGCCGGTGCATCTGCCCTGATCGCACAAAACCGGCTGCGTCATTCCGCGTCCGATGAATTTGTCGTCCGTAAAGTGAATCGCCTGATCGGGCGTGAAGATTGCGAACCAGATGCCGGAGACGTTGCCGTTGTACAACTGAATCCAGATTCTGGAACGATCTCCCCCGTAATCGAACTTGTACCACATCGAAGTGTTCGCGGGAATGTTTTGATCGCGATTATCGCGCACGTAGATCGCGGTGTACGGCGAATCGTTCTCCACCGCGCGCACGGGCGTGGGCGACGGCACGGCGAGCGGCGGCGGCAGGAGCGGCGGCGGTGGCGGTGGCGGCGGGATGATCGTCGGCATCGTCGTCGTGATCACCGGGCTGGTGATGACCGGTTGGATGCTCGTCGTCACCGGCACAGGCGAAGGTTCCGGCGTCGGCGTCGGAATGCCGTGCGTGACATTTTCGCCGGTGATCAACAGCGAGAATGTTTTCCAATAGTTAGTCGGGTTGATCACCAACACATAGTACGTGCCGTACTGTTTGAACGCGCCCTGCCACGTCAGATCGACGGAGGCGCATCTGCCTTCCGCGCACGGAACCTGATCGCGGTTACCGCGTCCCACAAAGCGATCTTCGTTCTCGATATTCCGCGCTTGTTCCGGCGTGTAGACGCGGAATTCCAGCCCCGCCGCGCCGGCGTTCGGCGAGAAAATGTTGATGCGCTTGTTCTCTCCGCCGTAATCAAACTTGTACCAGAGCCACGCGCCTGCCGGAATCTGGTGCGGCTGAAAGTCCGCGTACAACGCATAAAACGGACTAAGATTCGTGGGACCTGTCGTGGGACCTTGCGCCGCCGAAGGCAGCGAGCCGAAACTGACTGCCAGCGCGAGCGCCAGGGCGACGAACGTCCCGATCAAAATTTTTGCTTTCACTCTAAACCTCCTCTGAAACTGCGCCTGCCGACGGACGACCGCCGACGGACGAGAATTTCGATCTGCTTGATCGTTGACTCGCTCAAAAACCCAGAGGCGAAATCTTGGCTACAGTATATCGCATTTGTGTCAAATTCCAAAATCGCGAATCGCGCGGATTACGGATTCTCCGTCGAACTTTGCGAACGCGCTTTGGCGCGATCCGGGCTGACGGTGCACGCCCAGTTGTTATCGCGTCCCCAGACGATTTCCGAGCCGCCGACCCAGAACGGATAGTTACATTCCAAGCCGGTCTTGGGATCGCGCGCCGCCGTATTCTTCTCGAACCAAACATTCTTCGAGTAGGTCACCTCGTAGCAATTGTGCGGCGAGCCAAAGCAGGTATTGCGGAAGAATTTGACGTTGAACGACGGCACGCCGCCGTCGCCGTTCACATAGTAGCAATTGCCGCTCCCGCGACACTCGTTGTCCGTCAGCGCAATGTCCACGCAGCCGATGCACACCCAGCCCGCCGTCTCGCACCCGCTCTGGAAAAAGCCCTTGCCGGTGGGCGCTTTGCAACTGCGGTTGGCATAGAGCAACGCATTGCCCATAAAATAGTTGCGCGTGATATACCGATTGTACGACGACCAGCCGGTTTGATACAGAAACCGATTGTTGATGATGTAATTGTCCGCGCCGCTGATGATCGCCAAGCCGGTGGTGCCGCCGCTGACCGTCACATCGCTCACCAGCGACTGCGATGCCTTGAGCAAAATGCCGCCGCCGTAAATCGTGCTCCCCGGAAACGCGTTCGGACCATCGCCGCATTTTTCGTACTGACACAGCCAGATATTCGCGTCGAGCGGATCGGTCGAGGATTGCACCTTCAAGCCCTGCAACGTCAAGCGTTCGCCCACGGCGGTCAGCGCGAAACTGCGCCCCTCGCCTTTGACGATCGCGCTGCCGGCGTCATCGCCAAACACGCCGATGCCGCTTCCGGCGACGTTCAGATTCAGATACACACTGTTCGGGCACAACTTGATTGACTGCGTGATCACTTCGCCCACCTGGTTCGGCGGCGTGCATTTTTCCGGCGGCTTGGGGAGGGACAAGATCATCGGCGGAATCCCCATTTCCGGCGGATGGAAGATGCCATAGTTGGTCAAGGCGACTTCGTCCAACTTGGGCAACAACAACCCGAGCGAATCCCACGCGAGTTTGTAATCCATCGCGACGATCGCGCGCGGCGTGGGCGTGCTCACTTCGATCTTGACGCGCGGAAAATCGGGAAGGTTGTCCGTGCCTGGCTCCGGCGCGGTGATCGCGCTGGCAGTGACGGCGGGACCGCTCGCGTTGAGACGATAGATGATCGTCCGATCGGTTTTGTTGATGACCGCGATGTAAAACGTGCCGCCCTGCGCAAAACTGCCATTCCACGTGACCGCCTGCGCGCGGCTGTAACTGCCGCGGCCGACCGGCGCGCCGCGCACTTCGTTTGTCTTTGGATCCACTTGCTCCGGCGTAAAAATTTGTAATTCCAAATCTTGCACGCCGAAACCTTCGAGCGCGACATTGATCGGCGAACGATCGCCGCGATATTCAAAGCGATACCAGATCGTCGAAAAGCGCCGGATCATCGTATCGCTGTTGTAGCCGATGGACGCCGCGCCGGGATTGCGTCCTTGTTGCGTCGGCGTGGGAGAAGGCGAGGGCGTGTACGTTGGCGTGACGGTCGGCGTGAGCGTGGGGGTGCCGGTGGGCGTAGTCGTGGGCGTGTTCGTCGGCGTGATCGTCGGCGTATCGGTGGGCGTGCCGGTCGCGGTGCGCGTCGCGGTTGCCGTCGGCGTGTCTGCCGAGGTGCTGGTCGCGGTTGGCGTGCGCGTCGCAGTTGACGTGGGCGTGTTCATCGGCGCGCCGCTCGTCGCGGTGCGCGATGGTGTGGCGGTTGCCGCGCCGAAAATCGGGATCGCGCTGATCGGATCGAGGAGTTGCGTGTACGCCGCGGCGATCCACGCGCGATTGACCGCGTCGGGAAACGCGATCTGCCACCAGGAATTATCGGCGGTGCGCGCGAGAATTTGCACGGTCGCGCCCTTGTTCACGCGTCCGACGACGGTCGCGGTGGCGTTGGGCGCGGCGCGCACGTTCAGTACCTCCGCCGTGACGATGGCTTGCGCCGCGCCGGGAATCGGCGTGGGGGTGGCGGCAAGCAGAACCGAGGAAATCGGGAAAAGGGAAAACAGGGAAATTACGACGAGCGCGCCAAATCGCAAGGGGAAAAGAAAAAAGTAATGAGTTTTAACTATGGGATGATCCCGAAAAAACAGCGAGAGGATGTCTGTGTCAACGAGCGCCGGTCGCATAACTGCGTCTCCCCGCAAACGCCTGTTGACGGCGCGGAAAAATTTCCCCGAGAAATTCCGCAAAAATTTCTTCAGGCATTTCGTTCCAGCACCCGGCAAATTTGAGAATGGGCAAAGTTTGTCCTTGCGCGGATTCCAGTCCTACCCTAAAGTGATGAATCACATCGTAGAGTTCATCCATTTTGCTCTCTGGAATTCGCTGGACTTCTTCAAGGAGTTTCTCTCTCAGTGTAAACGCGCTCATCTTGGCATCCTTTTCAGGACAGACAACGTGAACGCGACAGAGGTACACTTCTGTCGCGTTCGTTGACTTGCGGTTTGGTAACACACCCCTGATGTCCGGCAAGTCAGGACATCTTGTTCGATTCGTGCGGGAGAGACATCAAGGATGTGTTACCGGATTCAACCGATTCTCAGCGCGTCCGGCGATTTACATCGCCAGTGTTGATGCGGGCGCTTGGAAAAGGTCGAAAGTTGAATTACGGGCTAACCTGGCGGTACGAGCAGACGCTAACCGTACCATCCCAGAGCATTTGGTTCCACACGCGGACGAAGACCCATCCGTCGTATCCACCTTCGGTCCAGAGCAGGTGGCTCGGTTGGAACCTGTTGAAGGTCGCGCCATTGATTTTGTTCTGCGCGCCCAGCATACCGGTCAGGCTCACGCCGGCGGGAGTGGAAGCGCCACCCTTGCTGGCGGGAACGCACGGTTGACCGGCGTACGCGGCGGAGGTGCAGGAGCGACGGAGCGATCCAGCACCGGAGTAGTCAACGGTGAAGAGCGCGGCGTTCGGCGGAGCGAAAGCGAAGTTGGGTTGCAACACGTCTGGATCGTAGACCATCATAAAGTAGCCATTGACTTCGTTGATGTCATTGGCGTTCGCGCCCCAGAAGACGTTTGCGGACCAGCCGTCCATGGGTGCGGTGCCCCAGTAGTACTTGTTGGCGGCGCCGAAGACAGCCGAGCCGGAGGGCTTGGTCGCGCCGTCGAGTTCGTCATCAAGCCAGATTTGGGTGCGGATCTTGCTGCCGTCGTTGCTCTTCCACCAAGTGTCGAGCTTGAACCACTTGGAACTGCCAGCCGGGATCTTCACGGTCGCGCACGCGGGAAGTTCCATCGGGTGTTCGTACGGGCGGCGGCATTTGTAGAAATTCGCATCGTCGCCGTTTTGATCCCAGACGAAACTGCAGACTGGGTTGACGCCGGAGGGATCCGCCCACGCGCCGCCGATGTAGATGGCTTTGCGCGGGTTGGCGCCGTCACCACTCATGCTGGACGGAATACCGCCCGGCAGGATTTGATCCGGTCCGAAAGGTTGCAAACCGAATTTGGCGACGATCCCGGTGTAGGGCCACACGGCGCCGGGTCCTTGGTTAAAGACGGCTCGGACGCCGCCCTTGCCGTCGGGCAGGTACTCGACTTGGACCGCCAAGCGCGGATTGCCACCGAACGGGTCGCCTGCCCACTTGGCATCCATCTGCGCGGTTCGGTTGAACCAGTTCGCGGACGGATTGTAGGGGAAGGGTCCCTGTGCGGCGACGGGCATCGCGACCAAGACGAGCGCCGCGACGACGATCAATGCAAACAAAACTTTTTTCATTTCTTCCTCCTTGGAAGACGTGCCCTCTTTGGGGCCATTAGATTTGGATTTCGATGTCCTGTTCTGCCTTTGCCCCCGCAGAGACGCATCAACGGTAGGCATTATACACCAGTTTTGGGAAATTTGTCAAGCGCGATTTTGTGCGCGATTTTGTGCGATTTTCTCGTAACTGCTCAGGCTGTCATTCTGAGGAGCGGTTTTTGCGACGAACGCTTTGCGTCTCGCAATTCGCGATTAGCGAGATGCTTCGCTTCGCTCAGCATGACAATGGGCTGAGCAGTTACATTTTCTCGCACAACTTGTAACTGCTCAGCCACCGTGTCATTTCGAGACGCTGCGCGCATACCGCCGCGCGCGCAAAGCGTGTTTGAGCCGAGAACTGTCATTTCGAGGAGGCGATTTGTGCCGACGAGAAATCTCTGACGGGGCTGGAGATTTCTCCTCGCAAACCACGCTCGTCGAAATGACATGTTCTGGGTAGCGGAGCGAGAAATCTCCGCGCGGACAGCCGAGATTTCTCGACGCAAAAACCGCGTCTCGAAATGACGGGTGAGCAGTTACCACAACTTGCGATTTTTCTCTCTGCGTTCTCTGCGGTCAAATCAAGTTGACGCGGTCGCCGTGCGACACGGACGGTTTTTTCGCGTTTTTGCGTGTCCGTCCAAAGCTTGGATCGTTGCGACCCGCTGCCGCCGTTTGAAAACGGCATCTCGATGCGGTGGAAACTCGATCAATCGAGTTGACGCCGAGCGAATCGGTTTCCAAGCGATTTGCGCCTGATCAGACGCCGATTTGAATCGGCGGTGTTCTGAGCCATCGGGATGCCAGACCCACGCGCATCACTGCGGCGGATTGATCACGATCGGCTCGTTGAAATCGAAAAAGTTGACCGTCAGCGAAAGCGGCGCGCCAAAATCCGCGCGGCGCGGATAGCCATCGCCGGTGGCAAACCACAACTTGACTTGCATCTGCACTTGCGAGATCGTCGGCGTTCCGCCCGGCGTTTTCGGCGGATCGGCTTTCACCATCGGCATCGTCGCGGCATAGCCGATACACGGCACGCCTTCCGCCGTGCCAGGTCCCAACAAAGTCACCTGGTTCGATTGCGCGAACAGATCTTTGTACCAATTGACATTCGCGCGATCAAAGTACGGAGTCGTCCCTGAGCCCATCCGCCAGCCGGTCATCGAAGTTGCCCAGATCGTACCGCCGATCTTGATCACCGTGTCTCCACCCTCTTGCCAGAAACGATCCGGCAACACGACGGCGATGTAACGCCCTTCTTGCGGAACTTCGATGCGATATGTCTTGAGACTGGCGAGCGCTTTGGTAAACGCCGCCTGCACCTGGGTCTTGGTATTCGGCGTGGCAGTCAAGGTCGCCGTTGCGGGCGCGTTCGTGCGCGCGGGCGGAACGGTTGCCGACGGCAACGCCACGGTAGGTCGGACTGGCGTGAGCGATGGCGCAACCTGCACCGGAATCGGCGTTGGAATCAGCGTGGGCGGTACAGTGGGCGGAGGCGACGTCGCGCCGTCGCACGCGATTACTAGCGCGGCGAGCCAACCGAGCGTGGCGAGGGCAGCGCAAATCCTAGCCAAATTCATTTCGTTCTCCTTCACGAGAGAGTAATTTTGCGCGCGAGTATAGCACACCTTGTGGGCTTGGGCAAACGCGCGCTTTTCAGAAAACTCTATCTGTGCTACAATACGCGCGAGAAACGCGATGCCACCCTTGTCGTTCCAGCCCCCCCGCTCCCCGCTCGCGCCGCCGCGGCGGCGCACGAATCGCCGCGTCCGCCGCTTGCAAGTCGGTTTGGCGATTGGCATCGGCATCGGCTTGCTTAGCGCGTTGTTGATCGCGTTCGGCGGGTTGACGCGATTTGAAGCGCGCCTCGCCGATCTGTTCTATCGTCCGCGCGCGCCCAGCGGCAACATCGTCTTGATTCTGATGGACGACGCGACGATTGAGAATTACGATTGGCCCCTCGAACGTTTCATCCATTCCGGTTTCTTGTTCAACCTGATTCGCACGCGACCCAAAGTCATCGCGCTCGATTTCATCCTCCCCGATCCGGCGTCCCCGCAAGAAGACGAAATGTTGGCGGCAGTGCTAAGCCGTCCCGACAAGATCGTGCAACCCGTCCTGGGGATCGAAGCGACGCGCTATCCGACCGCGCTCAAACAGTTTCCCGCGTTCGCTTCGATTCTCGCGCCCGCGCCGTTGTTGCGCACGCCGAACACAGTTTTTTCGCACGCGATGATTTACCCCGATCCGGACGGCGTCGCGCGGCGGATTCCGTTGGCGATTGACGTGCCGGGCGCGCGCTTTCCCGCGTTGGGATTTGCCGCGCTCGCGTTGTACCTCGAGCGCGAGCCGGTGATCGAAATTCAGCACGAGCAAGTCGTGTTTGGCGGCACGCCCCTGCCCTTGGATGATTACGGTCAACTGTTGCTCCACTTTGTTCAGCGCGACGCGATCAAGAAAATCTCGTTCGCCGATTTTATGCAAGGCAAAGCCGATTACGCGGCACTGCGCGACAAGATCGTGCTGGTAGGACCCCAGAACACAGCGGTGCGCGAAACGTATGCGGTGCCGGTGACGCTCGGCAGTTCCGCCGCGTCCAACGTCGAGATGCAAGCCGATTTGATCGAAACCTTGTTAGGCGGCGTGTTCTTGCGAAATCAAGATCGTCCATCCCTGATCATCGAAGTCTTGGTTGTTACGCTGGTCGCCGCACTCACCCTGCCGCAACTGCCGTGGCTCTACGCCACCGCGCTCGCGCTCGTTTACTTTGCCGTGTACTTGGTGTACGCGTTTCAGCGTTTCGACCACGGCATCGTCGCCACGCCGTTGTACGTCGTGCTTGCGCTCGGCGCTACCTACGCGCTGACGATGCTCTATCGCTATCTTTCGGAAGAGCGTGGGCGCGCGCTGGTGGCGCGCGCGTTTCTGGGCATCGTCTCACCCGATACGGTAAACCAAGTGTTGGTGCAGTACGAACGCGGCGCGCTTTCGCTCAGCGGCGGGCGGCGCGAAGCGACGGTGTTGTGCGTCAGTCTGCGCGAACTCACCAGTTTGTCCGACGCGCTCGCGCCCGAAACGTTGATCGAATTGATCAACCGCTACACCGCGCGCGTGTTCGAAATCGTCTTTCGCTGGGAGGGCTCGGTTTACAAGGCGGGGAACAACCTCTTCGCCGTGTGGAATTTGCCGCTCGATCACCCCGATCACGCGCGCCGCGCCCTCCACGCCGCGTTCGACATCGTGGACGCGATCGCGCAACTCCAACCCGCTTCCGCCGAGCAACCGATCGGCGTGAGTCTAGGCATCGCGACCGGCGCCGCGCTCGCGGGTCGGATCGGCGGGACCACCCGCGCGGATTACACCGTGATTGGCGAAGCCGTCACGCTCGCCGAACGCGTCAGCATTATGGCGGAGAACAATCAAGTGCTGATCGATCCGGTGGCGTACGAACAGGTGCGCGAGGCATTCGAGACGCGTCCAGTCCACACGATCCGCGTGCGCGGAAAAAAAGACCCGCTGGTCATTCGGCAAGTTTTGGAAAAGATCAGACTCGCGGAATGAACAGCATCCACTCTGGAGGATTGCCGATGCCGTCAACCAACGATGCGCCCGCGCGCGCCGATCATCTCCACGCCGCGTTCGACAAGCACGATTTGCCGCGCGAACGCTTGAAGCGCTTGGGCGCGTCCGCGCTCACCACCGCCGAATTGATCGCGCTCATTCTCCGCACCGGCACGCGCGGCGAAAACGTGATCCACTTGGCGGAACGACTCTTGCGCGAACAGCACGGGCTGATCGGTTTGTCGCGCGTGCCGCTCAACGAACTGACGCGCGTCAAAGGCATCGGCGAAGCCAAGGCGATCGAATTGCGCACCGTCTTCGAGTTGGGGCATCGCATCAAACTCGAATCGTTCCAGGATCGTCCGATGATCAAAACGCCGCGCGACGCCGCCGAGCTGCTGGTGGGAATGGGCTTGCTGGAACAGGAAGAGATGCGGACCGTTTTGCTCGATACGAAAAATCACGTCCTCGCGATGCCGACGGTGTACGCCGGCTCGCTGCACACGACCGTGATCCGCATCAGCGAATTGTTCCGCGAAGCGGTGCGCCAGAATTGCGCGGCGATCATCGTCGTCCACAATCATCCCTCCGGCGATCCGACGCCGTCGCCGGAAGATGTCGCCGTCACGCGCGAAATCGTCCAAGCCGGAAAAATTTTGGACATTGACGTGCTCGATCATCTCGTCATCGGCGCGGGCGACAAGTTTGTGAGTTTGAAGGAACGCGGGTTGGGGTTTGGGTAGGCAAGTCCTCATCGTGTCATTGCGAGGAGCGCTTTTTGCGACGAAGCAATCTCCAAGTCGCAGCGTGGGGATTGCTTCGGGCAAAGGACGCCCTCGCAATGACACAGTGGCGCGATTTTGCGCCAGCCCTGTGATCGGAAAAATACCCACTTGCCAAAATTCTGTTTTTCGCTAAACTGTAATCGGCCAATGAAAATTTCGCGGCGGTCGGCGGTCAGTCGTCGGCGGTCGTATCTTGAGGAGCAGAAATGAAAAATCAAAAACTAGTCATCGGGATTCTCGCCGGTTGTCTCGTCGTGCTGTGTCTGTGCGTCGTCGCCGCCGGCGCGGCGTGGTTTGTGCTGGACGTGCCGAGCAAGTTCACCGAGATCAGTCAGAGTCTCGGCGGCGAACAAAGCAAGCCCTCGCCGATCGCGCCGTTTCCCACGAGCGCGGGCGCGCGCGTGACGCCCGGCGCGCCGAGCGTGCCGACCAAAGCGAGCGGATCGAGCGGGCAACCCCCGGTCGCGCCACCACCCAGCGGCGCATCGTCCGGCAATCCATTCACCGATTTTCTGAACAAGACCAAGACCGCGACCAAGTATCGCGTCGAGTTCGCCTGGACATTTGGCAACACCGAACAAGGCAAGTATCAAGAGGTCTCGTTCTTCAATATGACCGGGATGGTGGACGGACAAAAGTCATATTTCACGTCGAAGGGCGGCTTGATGGCGATGCTGGGCGGCGATCAAAACGCGACGATTGAATTTATCGAAGCGGACGGCAAATCATATATGAAGGGCATTACGCTGTTTGGGATGACCGATCCCAAACAGTGGTACGTCACCGATGATAAATCAACGTCCAGTTTCAAAGATTTTGCCAGACCGGATGAATTCAAGAATTTTACCGGCGGCAAGGACAGCGATTTCAAAAAAGTTCGCACCGAACCGCTCGATGGACAATTGTGCGACGTGTGGCTGTACGATTTCAAGAATGTCCAAAATGCGGCGCTCACATCTGCGCTCGCAATGTCCAAAGACAAGGGCGATTTCTCCGCGATTGATATGGGGCAATCCGCCGTGTGGTTGTGCGGCGACGGCTTTGTCCATCAATGGACGTTCGAAGTGCGCGGACACGATGTCAAGAACCCGAACGAAAAAGGCGCGCTGCTTATGAAGGCGCATATGTGGGATTTCAACAACCCGACGATCGTCGTCACGGCACCCGCCAACGCCAAGCCGATGCCGAAATAGCGAATGAGCCAATTTGTCAATGAACCAATGAGCCAACTTGGGCTTTGTCAAAGTCGCGTGCGTGTGTCATTGCGAGGAGCGCGAAGCGGTTGCGACGAAGCAATCCCCGAGCGGCTTGGGGATTGCTTCGGACAAAAATCGTCCTCGCAATGACAATAACAAAACCCTGGAGCCAACTCGAACTGAGTTGGCTCATTGATTTTACTGCGTCGTCCCGGTAAACCGGAAGCCGTCTACCACCAACGCCGGCGCGACGCGCGACGCGCCGCCCCAATCGCTGTAAAACAGTTTCGTCTCGCGGCTGATCGCGCGCAACTGATTGAGCGCGGCGAGATAACTCATCGTGAACCGGAAATTTTTCAGCGGCTGCGTCACCTGCCCGTTCTCGATCAAGAACGTGCCGTCGCGCGTCATTCCAGTCACCAACACTTTCATCGGATGCACCGGACGCGTGTACCAAAAACGCGTCACCCAGATGCCGCGCTCGATGGATTTTAACATTTCGCTTTTCGGCGTGTCGCCCGGCGCCATAAACACGTGCATCGGGAACGGTCCCATCGAATTCGGCGCGGGCAGCGAATGTCCGGTGGAGGGCTTGCCCTCGCGCTGCGCGGTCGGCGTGTCGTACACCACGCCGCGCGCGATGCCGTTTTCGATGAACGTCACTTTTTGTTTTGGCACGCCCTCAAAATCGAACGGCAGCGGGATCGCGTGCGGCGCGCAGCCGTCGTCCCAGATCGTCACGCGTTCGTCCATCACCTTCTCGCCGATTTTGTTTTTCAGGAACGAACGATCCTCTTGCATCGCTTGCGCGGTAAAGCCGAGCATCCCGAAAAAGTTGAGCAGATCGAGCACGGCGTACTCTTCCAGAAACACGGTGTACTCGCCCGGCTCGAACGCGACCGGATGGCTCGCGCGCATGGCTTTGTCAATCGCTTCGTTTGCAATTGCTTCCGCGTTGACCTGGCGCGCGTCTTGATGCGTGAACGACGCATAGCCGGAGCCGGTCTCGGTCATCACCGAGGTGACCTTGGTCATCACCGTGCTGATGTCGGCGCAGGTACCGGGATGATACGCGAACACGCCGAGCGAATTCGCCACCGCGATTTCGGTCGCGGTCGTCGAAAACGCGCCCGCCGCGACGACGTTCTGCGCTTTGGCTTTTTTGCACAGCACGCCGACGACGTGCGCGCGTTGCTCCGGCGTGCAACTCGCCGTCTGATCCACGAACGCCTCGACGCGCGGAGCCGTTTGCGGCGCGGGCAGCGATTGGAATTCCGGATCCTCGCGCTGTAACTGCGCGATCGCGCGCGCGGTTCCAACGGTGCGCTTGAGCCCCTCCGGCGAAAGATCGTTCGACGACGCGACGCCGATCTTTTTGCCGTACACCACGCGCACGCGCACCTCGGTATCGTTTTCCGCGACGTTTTGGTGGATGTACGAATTGGCAAAACGCGTCAGCGCGGATTCGGTCACACGCACGATCACTTCAGTCTGATCGGCTTTGGAAAATGCGAGCACCTGATCGGTAATTTCACGGATTTTATTTTCGCCAAGCATATCAACTCCTGTTTCAAGTTTCAGGTTTCAAGTTCAAGGTTCAAAGTTCAAGGTTCAAAGTTTAACCTTGAACCTCGAACCTTGAACTTTGAACTCACCTGATCACTCCCACGCGCACCCCGCGAAACCGCGCCGGTGCCGCGCCGTGTCCGGTATGCGCGACCTGGGATGGTTGCCCCTTGCCGCAATTCGGCGTGCCCCAGACGATCCACGCTTTCTCGTTGCAGACCGCGTCGCACGCTTGCCAGAACTGCGGCGTGATGCCGGTGTACGTCGCGTTTTTGAGCAGCCGCGTTTTCTTGCCGCCCTTGATTTCCCAACCCAGTTCCGTGCCGAATTGAAAATTCAATCGCTTGTCGTCAATGCTCCACGACCGATTCGTCTCCATCCAAATTCCATCGTCCGTGTCCGCGATCAACGCGTCCACGTCCCAGGTACCCGGCAGCAAATTGATATTCGTCATCCGAATGATCGGCGGACGCGCCCAGCCATCCGCGCGCATCGTTCCATTCGATTTGCCGAGTCCGAGTTGGTGCGCGCTTTCGCGGCTGGTCAAATAGCCGACGAAAATTCCGTTGCGAATGATTTCGGTCTTCTGCGCGGGCACACCTTCGTCGTCGAAACCGAACGTGCCAAGTCCGCCGGGCACCGTCGCGTCCGCGACAATGTTGACGACTTCGGAGCCGTACCGGAATCGTCCCAGCTTTTCCGGCGTGAGGAACGAGGTGCCGGCGTACGCGGCTTCGCTGCCCAGCACGCGATCCAATTCGATCGGATGTCCGCACGATTCGTGGATTTGCAGCGCGAGTTGCGAACTATCGAGAATGATCGTCGCCGCGTCGTAACTAGGACATTGCTCGGCGGTGAGCAACGCGACCGCTTCTTCCGCGACGCGCGGCGCGTTCTCGGCGAGTTTTTGTTCCAGAATGAATTCGTACCCGCGCGTCTGCTGATGCCGTCCGACCGAATTGGGGTACGAGCGCACTTGGACTTCGCCGGTTTGCAGATCAGTTGCCAGCGCGACGATGCCGCAGCCGCTCTCGACGATCTCCTGGTTGATCAAACTCCCTTCGGTCGAAGCGAACAATTTGTTCTCGCGCACGAACGCCATTTCCGCGCGCGCGACTTTGACGCCTGACACGCGCCGCATCGCTTCGTCCGCGCGCAACAACAGATCGATCTTGTCGTTCATCGGCACGGTGAACGGATTGATCTTGACCGGCGTCTCGTACGACTCTTTGTTGACCACCGGTTCGCCCAGGTGTGCGTCGCGCGCTTTGACGTGCGCGCTCGCTTTGGCAATCGCGATGGCTTGCGCCACGACCGTTTCGACTTCGCGCATCTCCAGGCGCGAACTGGCGGCAAAGCCCCACGCGCCGTTGACGATCACGCGCACCCCAAAGCCCTGCGTCTCGTCCTGCTGGATCGCTTCCACCTTGCCGTTCTTGACCGCGACGCGTTGCGTATCGCGCGCGACGACGCGAATGTCGGCGTACGCTGCGCCGCGCACTTGCGCCACGTTCAACGCGCGCGCTGTAATGTCTTTCATTGTTCCTCCGTGTACGGGCGACCCTGTGTGGTCGCCCTGTTTGGGCAAGCACGCAGGATTGCCCCTACGCTCTCAATTTCTGTTCGACTTTGTTTTTGAACCGCGCGGCATCTACGATCACGCGCGTATGCGTCCCCTCGCCGATCCGGTCGTGCGGGTCCCACGCTTCGATCTGGAACGTCACGCGCCGCTCTTCGATCGCGATCACTTGCGCCCGCGCGCGGACGCGCACGCCGACCGGCGTCGCGGCGAGATGTTTGACGTTCACTTCCACCCCGACGGACGTTTGTCCCTTGCTTAGACATTTTTGAAGCGCGGTGACGGCGGCATTTTCCATCAACGCAATCATCGCCGGTGTGGCGTATGCAGAAACGAGTCCGCTCCGCACAGACACCGCCGTCAATTGCTCGCTCACGAATTCACTCGCCTCCGCGGTCAAACCCAGTTTCAGTTCTTCCATCGCCCCTCCATCAGATACTTACCCACCCGCTATTGTACGCCAAAACGCGAAAATAAGGTAATCGGCAACGCGCGACGCGAAAACGACAACGGGGTTCTAGTCAGCGAGGGCGCAATGGCGAAAACGATCGTCATCTTGAATCCGATTTCGGGGCATCACAACGGCGAAAAGGTGTGGCAACAGATCGAAACCGCGTTGCGCGCGGGCGGACTCGCTTTCGATCTCGCGCGCACGACGGCGCCGCGCGCGGCGGTCGCGTTGGCGGAGAACGCGCGACGGAGCGGCTACGAAACGATCATCTCCGTCGGCGGCGACGGCACCGTGAGCGAAGTGGTCAATGGAATGATGCGCGCGTCGAAGAGCGCGGCGACGGGAACGCTCGGCGTGATTTCAGTCGGCTCGGGGAACGATTTCGTCAAATCATTTTCGCCGCAACTCGGCGTCGTGCCGCCAAGTCAGTCTGCCGATTGGCGGGCAGGGGTCGCGCGCGTGCTTGCCGGAGAAACGCGCGTCGTGGACGTCGGACGCGTGATTGCCGATCATCCCGCGCCCGGATTTGACGCGCCGCATTATTTCGTGAATAGTTTCGACACCGGTTTTGGCGCGCACGCCGCGATGCACGCGCACGATTTTCGTTTTCTGCGAGGGATGCCGATGTATCTCGCGGCGGTGCTCAAGACGCTCGCGAAATATTCCTTGCCGCGCGTCAAAATGATTTGGGATGACGCGCCGATCGAACAAACTTGCACGATGATCGCGGTGGCGAACGGACGTTGTATCGGCGGCGGATTCTGGGTCGCGCCGGACGCGCGCAACGACGACGGCGTGTTCGACGTGATGATCGCGCAAGGACTGGGTCGGCTCGGCATTTTGTCGCTCTTGCCGAAAGTGATGCGCGGCACGCACATTTACGATTCGCGCGTGCGGTACGTGAAAGCCGCGCGCATTGTGATCGAATCGCGCGATCCGTTGGTGATCGAAGCGGACGGCGAGATTCCGTTCATCGGCGCGCGGCGCGCCGAGATTGAGATTTTGCCCCAGCACTTGCGCGTGCTGGCTTGATCGATTTCACTCGACGCGTTGACTGCCCGACATTGCTTGGCACGGATAGACTGCCGGCGCGATCCCGACGCGCCTGGAATATTCGCGCGCCACATTTTCCACAAACCGCGCGACCGATTCATTGCGGACGAGATTCACCGCGCAACCGCCAAACCCCGCGCCCGTCAGCCGCGCGCCCCAACATCCCGCTTGCGCGCGCGCGATTTCAACCAGCGCGTCGAGTTCCGCGCAACTGACCTGGTAATCGTCGCGCAAACTCGCGTGCGATTCGTTCATCAACGCGCCGAACGTCGCCAGGTCGTTTGTCTCTGCGGCGGCAACGGCGGCGAGCACGCGCGCGTTTTCCGTGATGACGTGACGCGCGCGGCGCGCGACGACCGGCGGCAATTCTTTTTCGCGCCGCTGGAATTCCGCGAGACTCACGTCACGCAGCGCGGCGACGCCGAACGCGCGCGCGGCGTGTTCGCACTCGGCGCGTCGCGTGTTGTACTCGGAATCTACCAAGCCGCGCCGTTTGCGCGTATCGCATACGACAAAGGTCGCGCCGCGCGGCAAGGGAACATTGCGGTACGATAAATCGCGGCAGTCAATCCAGAGCGCGTGATCTTGTTGCGCGAGTGCGGACGCGAACTGATCCATAATCCCGCACTGGACGCCGACAAAATCGTTTTCGGCTTGCTGGCACAACCGCGCGATTTCGACCCGGCTGATCTGCGCGCGCGCCAACTCGACGAACATCGTCGCGGTACACACCTCCAACGCGGCGGACGAGGACAAGCCGGACCCAAGCGGCACGTCGCCTTGCACGACGAGATCGATCCCAGGGACTACGACGCCGCGCGCTTGCAACGCCCACGCGACGCCACGCACGTAATTGCTCCACGCGTTTGCATCGTCGCGCAGAATCGGCGCGTCGAGCGCGAATTCCGAACGCGCGCCATCGAAATCGAGCGCGATCATTTGCACGCGCCGAGCGTCACGCGGGCGCGCGGCGATCCACATCGCGCGATCAATCGCGATCGGCAACACAAAGCCGGCGTTGTAATCGGTATGCTCGCCGATGAGGTTGACGCGTCCCGGCGCGCGCGTAATCAGCGTAGGCGCGGCGGCAAATGCCTTTTCAAATTCATCGCGGATTGTTTGGGCTGTGATCATCCCTACTCCGGCATTTCCCGCAAGCGCGCCGCCGCGATCTCCGGCGTAATATCGCGCTGCGGCTCCGCCAGCATTTCGTACCCGACCATAAATTTTCGCACCGTCGCATCGCGCAACAAAGGTGGATAATAATGCGCGTGCAAATGCGTTTCGGGATGCGCCAGATGATCGGTGGGCGATTGGTGGAACCCCATCGAGTACGGAAACGAAACGCGGAATCGTTTCGATTATACGAGCGTCCCCAAGAATGTCAAAGTGGAATCCCGTACAAGGTTCCGATTCAGCGACGGCATTGTCAGCCATCGCGCAACCGGGCTCCAGCGGCACGCCGCTACTTGGGACGTCGAAAATCGGCGAGGGTGGTTTCGCCGCGCCAGCGGGCATCGCGCCAGGGCTTTCAAAGTCGAGCCCCCGTGTCATTTCGAGACGCTTCGCGCATACCGCGCGCGGTATGTCTGCCGCCAGAAACTTGCTCTTGCGAGAACGCCCCCGAATGAATTCGGGGTCTCAGCGAGGCGCGAAGCGAATCGGTTGCAACCGATTCGCTTCGCGCAACTCGATTTATCGAGTTTTCACCTCGTTGAGCCGCCGATTTCCAATCGGCGGCGCCGCAAGTCTGCGCAAGTTTCTGGGTAGCGGAGCGAGAAATCTCCGCGCGCCCAGCCGAGATTTCTCGTCGGCACAAATCGCCTCCTCGAAATGACGATGACAAAACCCTAGCGTCGCGCGGCGCCCCTTGACTTGCGGATTGTGCGTGGTATACTGGCACGCAGAAAATCTTACTGCGCGTTTTCCATCGGCGCGTCAGCTCCACGCGATGGTCTTCAACGAATTGCGGCGCAGGCAAGCAGTGAACGAGTCAGGACGAATATGCTCAACCCCAATCAATTCGATCGCGTCACCCGCGCGTTGCCGATCTTGCAACGCGCCGATCCGCAACTGGCGCGCGAGTTCCAGCGGAGCGCCTTCTTCGCCCAGATTCCGGCGGGCAGAGATGTGTTCGTCGAAGGGGACCGCGCGGACGCGATCGCGCTTTTGCTGACGGGCGTGGTGCGCGTGTACAAGATCGGCGAGACGGGACGCGAGATAACGCTGTATCGGTTCGGCGTCGGCGAATCGTGCATTCTCACCGCCAACGCGATTCTCAGCCAACAATCGTTCCCGGCGATTGCGACCGTCGAACAAGATGCCGAAGCGGTGATGATTCCGGCGGACGCATTTCGCGAGTGGGTGCGCCGCTACGATCTGTGGCGCGGCTTTGTTTTCGATCTGCTTTCGCAACGGCTCGTCAGCGTGTTGGCGCTTGTGGACGAGGTGACGTTCCGCCGCGTGGACGCGCGCGTCGCCGCGCTGTTGCTCGATCGCAGTCGGACGAACAATCCGATCCGCATCACGCACCAAGAAATCGCCGCCGAACTGGGGAGTTCGCGTGAAGTCATCAGCCGGATTCTGGAGGGCTTCGCCAGCGAAAAAATGATTCGCGCGGGGCGCGGAAGCGTCGAAATCGTCGAGATTAAATCTTTGCAAAGACGCGCTGCAATGTGACATTGTCACTGACAAGCACACCAACATCTCGTATACTGCAAGCAGTTTGAAATTCAAAAAGGAGATGTTGAAATGAACCCGTTCGTCAGTTTTATGGCTTCGACCGCAGGTCGCGTCGCGCGCATCGTCGTCGGCGTCGCGTTGATCGCGTGGGGCTTGCTGGGTCTGGGCGGCACGTCCGGACTCATCGTCGCCGGGGTGGGCGCGCTGCCGTTGCTGGCTGGCTTGTTCGACTTTTGCGTGTTCGCGCCGCTGTTTGGCAACCCAATGAGCGGAAGCAAAATTCGCGCCGGCAAATGATCGCGCGGCAACAACAACAGGCATCACGTTTAATCCGCGTGATGCCTGTTTGCTTGGGCGCTCCGATCTCTTTGTGGAGGTGGCAAATTGAATCGCACAATTCCAATTCGCCCGACGCGGCGTAATTTTTTAGCGTGGCTGGTGGCGTTCGCCGGCGCGATGGTTGGCTGTACGATCCAGCCCTCGCGCCGAAACGGCGATGAAGCTACGCCGGAGCCATCATCAATCGTACAACCCGCCGCGCCCAGTCCAGCCGCGTTCGCCGATTATGCGTTCGAGATGCAACGCCTCGCGCTGGCAAAGGGCGATCAAGCGTTCGGCGCGATCATCGTCAAAGCTAACCGGGTCGTTGGTTTGGGTCCCAGCCGCGTGATCGTCCATCACGATGCGACCGCGCACGCCGAGATGGAAGCATTGCGCGATGCCGCGCGGCGTTTGGGCGTCGCCGATTTGAGCGGCTGTGTGATGTACTCCACGTCGCGCCCGTGTCGCATGTGCGAAGCGGCGAGTTATTGGGCGCGCCTGGATCGAATGTACTTTGGCGCGGCAGCAACCGATGCCGGTCCGCCGCAATACTCTTGTTGAGAAGAAGACTATGCTAACCAAGTTGATCGCATTGATCGCGATTCTGATGTTCGTCGCAGGGTGCGCGACGATTACGCCGACGCGAACTCTCATACCCACGCTCGTTCCGTCTGTCACGCCGCCGCGAACGGATTCGAATATCGAAACGCTCACCCAAGAACTCGTGCGCGCCGCTCAAGCCGGGGATACGCGCGCGGTGCAGCAACTCTTGCACCAAGGCGCGAATATCAACGGACGCGACGATCAAGGTCGGACGCCGGTGCTGGCGGCGACGCACGGCAATCGCGTCGAAACGGCGCGCGCGCTGATCCAAGCCAGCGCGGACATCAACCTGCGCGACCATCGGATGGACAATGTGTTTTTGTACGCCGGCGCGGAAGGATTGCTCGACATCCTCAAACTCGCGATCGCCGCGCAAGCGGACACCCGCCTCACGAATCGCTTTGGCGGCACCGCGCTCATTCCCGCCGCCGAACGCGGTCACGTCGAAATCGTCAAAGAATTGCTGACGCACACCGACGTCAACGTGAATCACGTGAACAACCTGGGCTGGACGGCGTTGTTGGAAGCGATCATTCTGGGCAGCGGCGGCGCGCGACACACGGAAGTGGTGCGGCTCCTCGTGGCGGCAGGCGCGAACGTGAACCTTGCCGATGCGAGCGGCGTCACGCCATTGACGCACGCGCGGCAGCGCGGCTTTCAACACATCGTGACGATTTTGGAAAACGCGCGTGCGCGCTGAGCGTGGTCAGCCGCACGCCATCAATCGGGGGCGGATTGAATACCTGGGTCAGCGACAAACACAAGAGTATGGATCCTTGCGCGATTTGATCTATGTGGTATACTAACGCAAGAATCTTGTGAAAAAGTGAGATCGTACCAATGCTTCAAAAAGCCACCGCTGTCTCTTGCAGCAACATCGCGTTCACAATGTAATCTCAAGGGAACACGATGTTTCCCCATTACATTGACTGCACGGATTGTGATTGGAAAGGGAAGCCATGGGTTCGCCACGCTACGCGTGCCGGCGCTACAACAATGAACTGAGAAGCACAAAGGGTTACGCTAGATAGACTTGGAGCGTGACCTTTTAGGTTGCGCAAGTTACCCTGGATTCAAGGGGGTTCGCTCTGGCACGCGATGCCTGTGCAGAAATCTTACGGCGCACTCCGCACGGCGCGAAATCCCAACCCGAACAATCGCCGCGACTCAAGTTGATCAAGAGTCGGTCGGTCTATAGCTGGTGAAGAATGGTTGCGAGCGACGGATAGAGTTGACGATAGATCCCATATCGCGTGTCGTAGTGCTTTTTACGCTCGGCGTCGGGGTTAAACGTACGTTCCAGGTTTTGGGCGGATTCGGCGGCTCGCTCGACATCGGGAATCAAGCCAGCGCCAACTCCGGCTAGCAGTGCCGCGCCCCAACATGCCGCTTCGGCAATTCTGGGTGCTGTGACACGATGACCGGTAATGTCTGCTTTGAGCTGTAACCACAGTTCTGACTTGGCGCCGCCGCCAATTGCACGCAAGTCGCTGATCGTCACGCCACCCTCTTTCAACAAATCGAGGTTCACCCGCAACTCGAACGTTAATCCCTCAATAATCGCTTTGGCGACATCGGACTTGGATGTGCTAAACGTCAAGCCCAACAGCGCACCTTTAGATTCGGTGTCAAAATGCGGCGTGCCGCTACCCGCGAAATGCGGAAGGAGCATCAGGCGCGACGGTTCAGCCGACACCCCCCGGAACATCCAATCGTATGCGTCGCGACCTTGCGCTTCGGCTTGCGCCATCTCCTCACGACCAAACGTATCGCGGAACCAACGCAGAATCAGCCCACCACTGTGATTTAGCGTCATCGCGAGATACAAACCCGGGATGACATGCGAGTAAACCGAAATGTTCCCGCGCTCAAGTGCCGGCGTAAGCGCCGGCGCGGCAAGCGCGACCTCGACCACTTCGGCGGTGCCGGTCGAAACCATCGCCAGTCCGGCGCGAGTCAGCCCAACGCCCAGCGCGCCGCATGCTTGGTCATGTCCACCGGTGACAACGAGTGGACGATTTGAGAAACCAATTCGCTCTGCGACCTCGGGCAACATCTTTCCAACTACGCGGCCAGAGGGTTGTACGGTCGAAAATCGAGTCTCGTCCAACTCGATAGCCTGCAAGATCTCAGGTGACCACAATTCATTTTGCAGATCGAACAATTGCGTGCGCGATGCAAGACAGTGACTCACCACCGTATGTCTGGACATTTTGTTAATGAGATAGTCCTCGTAGAGCATAAAGCGCGAGGCATTCTTCCAAATATCTGGCTCCTTTTGCTTGAGCCACAGCAGCTTGGGGAGGGTATTGATCGTGTGAATCGGCATACCCGTGTGCTGGAAAAGGTACTCGTTGCCGAATTTCTCTCGCAACCACGCATTCTGTTCCCCGGTGCGCCGGTCCATACCGAGGATCGCGGAGTAGAGCGCGTTTCCTTGTGCATCCACCGGAATGACTGCTTCACCCTGCACCGATAATCCCAACGCGACCACATTGCGGATTCGCGCGTTCATAGTCGCTTCGCGCATCGCCTCTTGGGCGAGCACCCACACGCGCTCCGCGTCTTGCTCAGCCCAGGATGGTTGTGGCATGGCCACAGCATATTCGCGGCTGGC
Organism: Chloroflexota bacterium; assembly: GCA_016865935.1. Classification (GTDB taxonomy): domain Bacteria; phylum Chloroflexota; class Anaerolineae; order UBA4142; family UBA4142; genus VGOB01. Next base: position 30,579 of record VGOB01000035.1, read on the forward strand.
TTTGGTCACCAAATTTCCGCGCTCATCAAAAATTGCGGCTTTGCAGCTTGTCGTACCGACATCGAGTCCGAGAAGGAACATGGGAAATCACCACCCACCATATCTCAATCGGGATTCACCGCACGTACTGTTTTGCTCCATCGAAAATCGGCGTGTAATCCCAGTGTGTATCATTCTTTTTCATGGCCGCGCGGATAAGATTCTGCTTTGGCAGACTTGTGAGAACGTCGCGCTCAATTTCGTCAGGGTCGAATGTTGTAAGGATCTGCGCGCGGAGTGCGTCTTCCAATTCTTTGAATTCGGGCTGGCCGGACAAGTTCTGCCATTCGTTAGGATCGTTCTCGAGGTCGAACAACTGCGCGCCGTGACCATGTACGTAGTTATACTTGTACTTGCCGGATCGAATCATAAAGCAAGTTGCATAAACACCTTCGGAGTGATACTCGGAAAACACCTCACGCGCTTGAGAGTCACTGCCATCCATCAGCCCCATTACACTCTTGCCATCCATGGGCAACCGGTTTTCAGCGCGGACTTCCGCCATGTCGAGGAGAGTAGGCGCAAGATCGATCAAGGACACAGGTTGTTTGACCTTTGTCCCCTGGCTCCTCTCGTCGGGGAAGGAAACGATGAGCGGCACTCGCGTAGACCACTCATAGAAGGTCCGTTTTTGAACCATTCCCTTTTCGCACAGCATATCACCGTGGTCGCTTGTAAAAATGACAATCGTGTTGTCTTTCAGTCCTGCTTTTTCTAGTGCGCCAAGCAACTCACCGACCTTTGCATCGATGTACGAGACCAGCCCGTAGTATGCTCTCCTCAACACGTATAGACTCTTGGGATCCATGAGGTGGTTGACCCAATCAACCCCATGAAAAATGTTGAGCCACTTGTCCTGCATTGAGTATGTCGCTTTGAGATTGGGGGGTACTTCAGGAATATCAATCCGCTCGCCTTCGTACATGTCCCATAAATCTTTCGTTACGATGAATGGTTCATGGGGATGATGATAGGAGACGCACAAAAAGAACGGTTGGCGTTCGTCCTCACTTGCTGAGATGTTAGTATTGCCAGATGTTCTTGGATCGGCATTGGCATCTCCCGTGGTGATACGCCTAGAGTACAGGTATTGGATCGCGCGCATTTGTGTCTCTTCATCATAGTCTAAATACATGCTCCACTTTGCCAAACCAATTTTAGGTGTGGCATACATCAAGGCGTGCGGATGATCCGGAAACATCGGCTTACCCTGACCCTGACGCGATGTCACCCATTTGAAATCGGATGGGTAGATATCGGTCGTGAGCCGCGTACGGAAACCGTGTAATTGATCGGGTCCGACGAAATGCATCTTACCACTCAACACGCTGTCATATCCAGCCAGGGATAGGTAGTGTGCAAAAGTCGGTTCGTCACAAGCAAGCGGACTCGCGTTGTCGACGCAACGGATTCGTGATGCATAACGGCCGGTCATCATACATGCGCGCGCCGGTGCGCATAGTGGGTAGGGTGAGTACGCTGTGTCAAAGCGAATCCCTTCCCGCACCAATCGATCGAGATTGGGCGTTTTGACGATGGGATGTCCATACGCGCCTGTCAAAAAAGGGCCGAGTTGATCTGCCATGATCATCAGAATATTGGGGCGATTATCGTTTGGCATTGTCTTCTCCTCACGTTTTGCGAATTGTCACCGGCAATTAGCCCTTGACAGCGCCCGACACCAAACCTGTCGTCAGAAACCGCTGAATATAACCGAAAAGAATGAGACTTGGGACGAGCGCCAAAAAAGCTACGGCAAGCAACATACCGTACTCTTGGCGATTCTCGTCCATCATACTTCGCAAGCCGACGGGTAGCGTCTGCAATTGGCTACTACTGACGAATACGACAGCATAGATTAGTTCATTCCATGAATTGATGAAACCAAAGATGCTCGTTGCCACCAAACCGGGCAAAGCCGCTGGCAGAACGACCTTTAACAGTGCTTCAATGCGACCACAACCATCTACCATCGCCGCCTCGTCCAGTTCAACCGGTATCGTCTCGTAAAAACTTTGCATCATCAAAACACAAAAGGGCAAATTGGTGATGGTATACGTGATGATTAGACTCCAAGGTGAATTGGCTAAATCGAGGGACGAGAATATGACGTAGAACGGCAAAAGCAAAACAACGGCCGGCAACATCTGCGCCAGCAAAAACATGACGAGGATGATTGACTTGCCTCGGAAACGAAAGCGCGCCATGCTGTAGGCGGCGAAGATGATTAAGATCAACAGTATCACACATGTGAGAGCAGAGATGACGAGGCTGTTCACATAGAGGCGTCCCAAACGCGTCTGAGTCAGCGCGTCCGCAAAATTCTGTAGCGTCGGCGAATCGGGCCAATATTGGGGTGGAAATGTAAACAGTTGATTGGGCGGTTTGAGGGCCGAGTTTAGCAACCAGTAAATAGGGAAAAGCGTAAAGAGCAGAAATACCGTGGACAGTCCGTAGAGCCAAAGCCCGCGCACGAATTGCTTTAAGCACATATCCCAAAAGCAATTCCGGCTTGGCGTGCCGCTGGGGCTGATTAGACAGACTCATCCGCCTCTTGTAAAATCAAGGAAGCACAACCAACCTTGGTTCACAGGAGCTGCGGATGAGCACGGCCATTATATCTGATTCGAACTCGGATGTCACACGCGCGGC
>VGOB01000036.1 GCA_016865935.1 Chloroflexota bacterium
GCGCTGTCGAGATAGACCAGCGGCTTGCCGTGAACTTGCTGTTGTAGAATCGGAAAATCTTCGCGGATGGCGGAGACGTTGAGAGTGTGTGGCATCATATCCTCTGAATTGCGAATTGCGAATTAGGAATTACGTTCATCCAACGACCGCAATTCGCAATTCCTAATTCGCAATTCCTAATTCGCAATTCGCTTTACCATCCCATCAACAATCCTGGGTCTTCCATAAAATTCGGGTCCCACATTTCGGGCAGGACGTTGATTTTGATTGGATTGCCGAAGACTTGTTGCGCGGCGTCTTTGACTTGTTGAATGAGCCAGCCCGCATACGGACAGAACGGCGTCGTCAGCATCATTTTGATTTCGGGCTCGTCCTGATTCAAATTGATCTCGCGAATCAAACCCAGTTGGATCACGTCGAGCGCGATTTCAGGATCCTTGACCGCGCGTAACGCTTCCTTGATTTTTGCTTCGACGCTCTCCGGCGGATAGTCCGGCGCAGGTTTGTGTCCTTCAATCGTTGTTTCGCTCATCGTCTCACATTCCAATCTTGGTTTGGATCGCGCGCGTCAACTCTTCTCGCACCGATTCGAGCGGAATTTTTTGCATCAACGGATCGAAGAATCCTTCGACGATCACTTTTTCCGCTTCGATTTTGGGAATGCCGCGCGCCATCAAATAGAAAATTTGCTCCGGATCGATCGGACCGACCGTCGCGCCGTGCGTGCAACGCACATCGTTCGCTTCGATTTCGAGTTCCGGGATCGAGTCGGCGTGCGCCTTTGGGCTCAACAAAATATTGCGATTGGCTTGATATGCGTCGGAGCGTTGCGCGTCCGGATTCACGCGGATCAAACCGCGAAACGCCGAATACGCGCGGTCTTTCAACGCGCCTTTGTACAGCAAATCGCTCGCCGAATGTCCGACGATGTGATTCTGGAAGGTATGCTGATCGAAATGTTGTTTGCCGTCGCCAAAGAAGAACCCGAGCAAATTCGCGTTCGTCCCTTCGCCCAGGAATTTGCAATCCAAAAATGCTTTGGTCGTCTGACTGCCCAGCGCGCCGTTGAGCCACGTCAGCGTCGAATCTTTTTCCAGCCGCGCGGTCTGCGACGAAAAATGCCAGACGTTACGCGCGAAATCTTGCAAATGAAAATATTGCAGACTCGCGCCGGATTTCAAAATCAATTCGACCGCGCCATTCGAGAAGCGTTGCGTTTCATTTTCTTGCGACGCGTAATTTTCGACGAGCGTGACCGCCGCGCCTTGTTCGACGACGACGAGCGTGTGCGTGAACATCGCGACGTTCGGCGCGTCAAAGTACGTCAGCGACTGCAACGGCAAATCTACGACGACGCCGCGCGGCACGTACAGAAAAGTGCCGCCGCTGAAAAACGCGCCGTGCAGCGCGGCGAATTTCAAATCGCCAATCGTGTCGCCGTAGCCGCCGCCTTCGTGTCTGCCCGACGCGGTGGTGCGCGGCTTGTCGCTCTTGTAGCGATTTTCGTAGTACGTTACCGCCTTGGTCATAAAATATTGCTTGACCAAGTCGGGATGTTCGCGCATCGCCGTATCAAGATCACAAAAGATCACGCCGCGTTTTTTTAGATCGTCTGTCAGGCGCGCATACGTGCTCGTCGAGTTGTGTTGCGCGAGAACGCCGCCCGCGCTCGCATCGTTTTCGATTTGCTGGAATTTCACCGGTAGCGGAGTCGCTCCGCCCGCCGCAAACGGAATCACGTCGTCGAATTTCAAATTCTTGAGCGAGGTGCGCCGCCACAATTCATCATTCGGTGCGGGCAGCGGCGTTTCTTCGTACAAATGCCACGCCTCCAGACGGCGCGCGCGGATCCAATCAGGTTCGTTCTTGATCGCCGATAGATTTTCAATTGCGTTTTTGGAAAAGCCGGTTTCGAGTTTCAATGTTGCGACATTGTTTGCCATTTCTAACCCACCGATCCTTCCATCTGCAATTGAATCAACCGATTCATTTCGACCGCGAATTCCATCGGTAATTCTTTCACAATCGGCTCGATGAAACCACTGACGATCATCGTCGCGGCTTCGGCTTCGCTCAAGCCGCGCGACATCAAATAAAAAAGTTGCTCCTCGCCGATTTTCGAGACGCTTGCTTCGTGACCGATCGTCACATCGTCCTCGTCCACTTCGATGTACGGGTACGTGTCCGAGCGCGACGTTTCGTCGAGCAACAGCGCGTCGCAGCGGACGTTCGATTTTGAGCCGACCGCGCCGGGATACACTTTGAGCAAACCGCGATACGACGTGCGTCCGCCGTCTTTGGAAATGGATTTCGATGTGATGATGGATGAGGTATTGGGCGCGCCATGCACGACCTTGCCGCCCGCGTCTTGATGTTGTCCCTTGCCCGCGAACGCGACGGAGAGAATTTCACCGTGCGCGCCTTTGCCCATCATATAGACGGCGGGATACTTCATCGTCAGTTTCGAACCCAGGTTGCAGTCTACCCATTCCATCGTCGCGTCTTCGTACGCGACCGCGCGTTTGGTGACGAGATTGTACACGTTCGACGACCAGTTCTGGATCGTCGTGTAGCGCACCCGCGCGCCTTTGTGGATGACGATCTCGACGACCGCGCTGTGGAGCGAATCGCTGGAGTAGATCGGCGCAGTGCAACCCTCCACATAATGCACGTACGATCCTTCGTCCGCGATGATCAGCGTGCGTTCGAACTGTCCCATATTTTGCGCGTTGATGCGAAAGTACGCTTGGAGCGGCATTTCGACATGCACGCCCTTGGGAACGTAGATAAACGAACCGCCCGACCAGACCGCGCTATTCAGCGCGGCAAATTTGTTGTCGGCGGATGGAATCACCGTGCCGAAATATTTCTTGACGAGGTCGGGATGTTCGGCGAGCGCCTGATCCATCCCCAGGAAAATCACGCCTTGCTTGCTGAGCGATTCTTTGATGTTGTGATAGACGACTTCGGATTCGTACTGCGCGCCGACGCCGGAGAGAAATTTTCGTTCCGCTTCGGGAATGCCAAGCCGGTCGAAGGTCTTTTTGATGTCGTCCGGCACGTCTTCCCACGAACGCTCGGATTTGTCGGTGGCGCGCAAAAAGTAGTAAATGTCGTCAAAATCAATGTCGTTGATGTTACCGCCCCACTGCGGCATCGGTTTCTGGTAAAACGTTTCGAGCGCGCGCAGGCGGTACTGGCGCATCCAATCTGGCTCGTTCTTCATCCACGAAATCTCTTCGACAATCTCGCGGTTCAAACCCTTTTTGGCTTTGAAAACGTATTTTTCAGGATCGAAAAACCCGTACTTTTCTTTGTATTCCGATCCGGATGAGCCAATATCAAAAGTTGGCTTGTGCTGTTCTGTCATTTGTGCTTCCTTGGCTAGCGCGGCTGTCGCGATCGCTCGCGGGCGCGACTATCGAACGATCCGGTGGTTCGGCTACTTGGCTGCGGCAGCGATGATCCAGTCGTAGCCCTTTTCTTCCAATTGCAGTGCCAATTCAGGACCGCCGGACATTGCGAGTTTGCCGCTCACCAGTACGTGAATGAATTGCGGCTTGATGTAATTCAAAATGCGCTGATAGTGTGTGATCAACAAGATGCCGAGTTGCGGATTCATCACGGCGTTCACGCCTTCGGAGACGATGCGGAGCGCGTCGATGTCGAGTCCCGAATCGGTTTCGTCGAGGACGGCGAGTTGGGGATTCAGCACCGCCATCTGCAAAATCTCGACGCGTTTCTTTTCGCCGCCGCTGAAACCATCGTTGAGATAGCGCGTCGCAAACGTCGGATCGAGTTTCAAGAGTTCCATCTGTTTGATCATCAGTTTGCGGAACTCGGGAATGCTGATGGATTTCGAATTGCCGTTCGCGCCGGTCGCGCGGCGTTTGGCGTTGAGCGCGGTGCGGAGAAAATTCGCGACGGTCACGCCGGGAATCGCCATTGGATATTGGAACGCGAGAAAAATACCTTTTTGCGCGCGCTCGTCGGGTCCCCAGTCCAAAACGCTTTCGCCTTGGTACAGCACATCGCCCTGCGTGATCACGTACTTGGGATGTCCTGCCAGTGTGTTGGCGAGCGTAGACTTGCCGGAACCATTCGGTCCCATAATCGCGTGGATTTCGCCGGGCTGGATCGTCAGATCGATCCCTTTGAGAATCGCTTTGCCTTCGACTTGAACGTGCAGGTTCTTGATTTCCAAATGCGGTGTCATCCGATTCAGTGCTCCTTGTAATCTTTCGCCAGAGTCATTCTATGGTCAAACCGTAAAAGCGATATAAGAAAGGATCGGGGGTGGTAAAGAAATCATTAGAGAATTGACAGACCGCCCAGAGCAAGGTAGAATAGGCGCGCGTGACTTTGGGGTCAGGAGGTTTAGAAATGGCAACGATTTATCAAGTCGTCATACTCACGGCGCGTCATTCGATTTCCGGCGAGATGCATTTGCAAGATCAACGGCTGTCCGATTTCTTGAACGATCGGCGCGATACTTCGATGCGCTTGTTGGATACCCAGGTTGCGCGGCTCAACGATCCCAGCAAGATCATCCAACGCAACGCGGACGCGGTGGTGCTCAAGGCGTCGGTCGCGGTGGCTTTCGAGCCGCCGCAAAAAGCGATCCCGCCGTCCAAACGCTTGTTCGGCTACGTGCGGAAGCAACAGTACGAAGTCTTTCTTATTCTGGAAGGGCTGGAAGTGCACGGCATTCTGCACACGACCGGCGATCTCGATCTGCGCCGCTTTTTGGCGACGACCCAGGATAGCTTCCTGCCGATCACGCGCGCGACCGTCTACTTTGACGCGAACGATCGCTATGTGATCGAGCAAGACGCGATTCTGGTGAACGCGCGGATGATTCGCTACATCGCGCCGCGCGAACTGCCGGTGCCCCCCGCGGCGAGCGGGCAGTGAGCGCGCACAACGAGCATCGGCAAAACGCGTGACGTTTGCCGGTGTTTTTTTGCGTGCGCGCTCCTTACGCGCGTCCGAACAAGTACAAAATCGCGACGATGCTGGCGCCCCACGCCCCAATCGCGCCCAAAAGCCAGCGATCGCGCAACAACATTTCCTCCGGACTGCCGCCTTCGCCTTTGATATGCACGAGATACAACATTCGAAAAACGACGAAGAGCGCGAACGGAATCGTCAACATCATCGCGTTGTTCGCCGGCAAGTTCTTCGCCGAAAAAGTGTACAGCGAGTACGCCATCACGAACGACGCCGTCGTCACGGCGATCATTTGATCCAGCACTTCGGGCGTATACTCTTTCAAAATCAACCGATGATGCGTGGCTTCGTCTTCCAACAGGACGAGTTCGTGCCGGCGTTTGGCAAAGCCGATGAAGAGCGCGAGCAGCGCGGTGCAGACGTACAGCCACGGCGACGCCGGCACCTGAATCGCCGCCGCGCCGGCGAGCGCGCGCAAGACCAAGCCCGCCGCCAACGTAAACACATCCAGGATGACGATATTCTTCAAGACGTACGAGTACGTCAGCATCAGTCCAAAATAGATCAGCGCGACCGCGCCGAACCAAGGTTCCAAGAGAAAAGCGGCGGGCAACGCGACGAGCAGCAAAACGACGATCGCGCCGAGCGCAACCGATTTGGACAACGCGCCCGAAGCAAGCGGACGGAAGCGCTTTTTAGGATGGAGGCGATCTTTTTCAACGTCCACCCAATCGTTGATCAGATAAATCGTCCCGGAGATCGCGCAGAACAAAATGAACCCGAGCGTCGCTTTGCCGAGCAGCAGCCACATTTCCGGCGAGAACGGACGCCAATACTCGCGCAGGGTAAACGCGAACGGAATAAAGACCATCAAATTCTTGGTCCACTGACGCGGGCGCATCGTTTTGATCAAGCCAATCAACATTCTGCCTCCAATGCCGAATATCATACCTGAAATCGCGCTAAATGACAAATGAACAAATGAACGATGAACAAATGACAAATGAACAAATGAACAAATGACAAATGAACAAATGAACAAATGACAAATGGACAAATGATGTTTGTCATTTGTCATTCTTAATTTGTCATTTCATTTGACTTTTTCTTCTGTTGCCCTTATCTTTGCGCTGTGGCAAAGAAACGTCTGGACATTGCGCTGGTTGAACGCGCACTGGCGGAAACACGCCAGCGCGCGCAAGCATTGATTCTCGCCGGCGATGTGCGCGTCAATCAGCAAGTTGTGACCAAAGCGGGCGCGCTCGTCCCGGACGATGCGGCGATCACGCTGCGCGCGCCGTTGCAGTACGTCAGTCGCGGCGGATTCAAACTCGCGGGCGCGCTCGACGCGTTCGCGCTCGCTCCGCGCGATCAGATTTGCGCGGACATCGGCGCATCAACCGGCGGGTTCACCGATTGTCTGCTGCAGCGCGGCGCGGCGCGCGTCTACGCGCTCGATGTGGGCTACGGGCAGATCGCGTGGAAGTTGCGGAACGATCCGCGCGTCGTCGTGATGGACCGCGTCAACATTCGTCATCTCGACGCGTTGCCGGAACCGATCGATCTCGCGGTGGTTGATGTGTCGTTCATCTCGTTGACGCTGGTGCTTCCCGTCGCCAGAAAATTGATGCAACCGCGCGGACAATGTCTCGCGCTGATCAAGCCGCAATTCGAAGCGGGACGCGCGCAAGTGGGCAAGGGTGGGATCGTGCGCGAGGCGCGCGTGCAGCGCGCGGTGATCGAAAAAATCGCGCAGTACGCCGTTACCGACGATTGGCGCGTACGCGGCGTCTGCCGTTCGCCGCTCACCGGCGCGGACGGCAACGTCGAATTTTTCATCCATTTGAGCGCGGATTGCACCTTGACCAATATTCAAATCGCTAATTTCCAATCTCTAATCTCTGCAAATGCTAGAGTTACCCAAGACGCTTGAGCGAATTTCGCCAACTGAGTTTCGCTATCTCCCGCGCCACATCGGCTTGATGATGGACGGCAACGGACGATGGGCGCAGCAGCGCGGGTTGACGCGCCTGCAAGGACACCGGCGCGGGACGCAGAACGTGCGCCGCGTACTCGACGCGTGCGCGCGGTACGACATTCGCATCGTCACGCTGTACGTTTTCTCGACGGAGAACTGGGGACGCCCGCGCGAAGAAGTGGATGGCTTTTTTGAATTGCTCGCCGAAGTGATCGATCGCGAGACGGAAAACTTTTGCCGGCAAGGCGTGCGGCTCATCCACAGCGGCTCGCTGGAAGGCGTGCCGATTGGGCTTGCCGCCAAAGTGAGTCGCGCGATTGAGGCGACGCGCGCGAATCGCGATTACGTTTTGAACGTCGCGTTCAATTACGGCGGACGAATGGAAATCGTGCGCGCCGCGCGGCAAATTCTCGCCGCTGAAATTCCTGCGCGCGCGGTGAGCGAAGAACTATTCGAACGATATTTGTACACCGCCGATTTGGGCGATCTGGATTTGGTGATTCGCACCGGCGGCGATCAACGCCTCTCGAATTTTTTCCCCTGGCAGGCGGCGCGCGGCGTGTTCTACTCCACGCCGATCTTCTGGCCCGATTTCGACACGCGCGCGTTGCGCGACGCGCTGGCGGTCTACAATCAGTTCTGGAGCGAGCGCGCTCTCGGCGCGCCCGACTTTTGAAGGAGGCAAACGCAATGAAGCGACTCTGGACGCCTTGGCGAATGACGTATTTGAAAGCGCCGAAAAAATCGAAAGAGCGCGGTTGTATTTTTTGCGACAAACTGCGCGCGTCGCCGTCCAAGGATCGCGACAACCTGGTCGTGGTACGCGGCAAGCGCGCGTTCGTCGCGCTGAATTTGTATCCGTACACGAACGGACATTTGATGGTCGCGCCGTACCAGCATACGGGCGAATTGGAATCACTCGACGGCAAGACGCTGGAAGAGATGATGTTGCTCGTCGGCGCGAGTATTCGCGCACTGCGCGCGCTGAGCGATCCGCAAGGATTCAACGTCGGCATCAACTTGGGAAAAGTCGCGGGCGCGGGCGTGGCGGATCACGTTCACATCCACGTCGTCCCGCGCTGGGGCGGCGACACGAATTTTATGCCGGTGCTTGCCGAAGTGCGGATGATTCCGGAGTTGTTGCCGCAGACGTACGACAAAGTGCTGGAAGCATTTCAGGCGTTGAAAAAATCGCGGCGAACATCGGGCAAACGCCGGTCGAAGAAATAGGAATGTTGCTCATTCGCCAAACATTCCGTTTTTTGGTAAAATGTTGGTAGTTGAATCGTTTGTTAGTTGCGTCGTTGCGTCGTTGTTGTCAACCATTTAACGATCCAACGAACCAACTGCCCAACGATCGAACGAACAAACTGGATGGAGGAAAAATGACCACACAACGACGTGAGGTTTTGATCGTCGGCGGCGCACGGACGCCGATTGGAAAATTCCAGGGAACGATCGCGCACATTCCTGCGCCCGAACTCGGCGCGGTCGTCGTGCGTGAAGTGGTACGACGCGCGAACATCGCGCCGGAGCGCGTCGAAGAAGTGCTGATCGGCAACGTTGTCGGCGCGGGGCTGGGGCAAGCGCCCGCGCGCCAGGTCGCGCTGAAAGCCGGACTGAAAGACACCATCGCCGCGACGCAGATCGGCAAGGTGTGCGGTTCGAGCTTGAAAGCCGCGATGCTCGCGAGCGCGATGATTCGCGCCGGCGACGCGGATGTTCTGGTCGCGGGCGGAATGGAGAATATGAATCGCGCGCCGTACCTGTTGCCGAACGCGCGCTTTGGCTATCGAATGGGCAACGCGGAAATGCCGGACGCGGTCGTGCACGATGGCTTGTGGTGCGCGTTCGAAAATTGGCATATGGGGCGCGCGGCGGAATTCATCGCGCGTGAGTGCGGCATTACGCGCGAACAACAGGACGAATTCGCGTACAACAGTCATCGCAAGGCGCTTGCCGCGATGCAAGCGGGCAAATTCAAAAGTGAAATCGCGCCGATTGAAATTCCGTCGAAGAAAGGCGTAACGCTGTTTGAAACCGACGAAACGCCGCGCGCCGATACGTCGCTGGATGCGCTCGCCAAACTGAAACCCGCGTTTGAAGCGAACGGCACTATCACCGCCGGCAACGCGCCGCCGCTCAGCGATGGCGCGGCAGCCGTCGTCCTCGTCGGCGAAGATGTTGCCGCGCGCGACAATCTGAAACCACTCGCGCGCGTCGTTGCGTACGCGCAAGCCGGCACCGACCCCAAGCATATTTTCTGGGCGCCGATTTACGCGGTGCGCAAAGCACTTGAAAAAGCGAATTGGAAATTGGACGACGTTGACCTGTTCGAGATCAACGAAGCGTTTTCCGCGCAAGTGCTTGCCGATGGCAAAGAGCTTGGACTCGATTTCGCGCGCGTGAACGTGAACGGCGGCGGCGTTGCGCTCGGTCATCCGATTGGCGCGAGCGGCGCGCGTGTTCTCGTGACGCTGCTGTACGCGCTGAAAGATCGCGGGGTGAAACGCGGCGTCGCGGCGCTGTGTCTCGGCGGCGGCGAAGCGGTGGCGATGGCGGTGGAAATAGTCTAAGGTTCAAGGTTCCAGGTTCGACGTTTAACTGTGAACCTTGGATCTCGATCTCATGGACATCGAAGAAATCAAAACTAAAGTTCGGCTCAATCAGTATGTGTACAGCATCCACGCCGAGTTGGAGCGTAGAGCCGAAGATCTGACCTTCGCCCAAATCGAGCGAGCCGTATTGAACGGAGCGATTTTGGAGTGCTATCCTGACACGGGGCGCGGCGAGAGTTGTCTCGTCGTTGGCTGGGTGGATGACCTTCCGATTCACATCGTTTGCGGATGGCGCGGTGAGCGAATCGTTTTGATCACGGTTTACATTCCGCGCCCACCCAAGTTCAGCGATCCGTGGACGCGAGGAGGATGAGATGAAGGCAACCAAGTGCAACTATTGTGGCAGTGAGCGATATGAGACCCGCCGGAGCGAATATCTCTACACTCATCGCGGAGAATATTTGCTGGTGCCGAATACACCTGTCGAAGTGTGTTTGGATTGCGGGACGATGTATTACGACGCGGCGGTGTTGAAAGAGATCGAACGGCGTTTTTTCGCGATTCGCGAAAAAATCGAACAGCCCGATCGCTATGTTCAGATGCCGCAAAAGGCGTATGCCTAGGCGAGTGACAGCAAGGGCGACGGAAATAATTTGAGGTTCCAGGTTCAAAGTTCCAGGTTCTCAACATTGACCTTAAACCTTGAACCTCGAACTTTGAACTCTGATTCAAAGGAGAATCAAAATGGATTTTCAACTCAACGAAGAGCAACGCGCGATCCGCGATTTGGCGCGCGATTTCGCGCAGAAAGAAATCGCGCCGATCGCGGCGCAGATTGACGAGAGCGGCGAGTTCCCGTACGAAACCGTCAAAAAGATGGGCGAACTCGGTTTGATGGGGATCGAGATTCCCGAAAAGTACGGCGGCGCGGGACTGGACACGGTCAGTTACGTGCTCGCGGTCGAAGAAATCTCCAAGGTGTGCGCGTCGCACGGCGTTATCTTGAGCGTGAACAATTCGCTCGTCTGCTACGGGCTGGAGAAATTTGGCAACGAAGAGCAAAAACAAAAATTCCTCACGCCGCTTGCTTCCGGCAAAAAACTGGGCGCGTTCTCGTTGACTGAACCGCAATCGGGGAGCGACGCGGGGAATATGAAAGTGCGCGCGGCGCTCGAAGGCGATCACTATGTGATCAACGGGCGCAAATCGTGGATCACGAACGGACCCGCCGCTGACTATATGATTCTCTTTGCCGCGACCCAGCCCGAATTGAAACATCGCGGCACCGCGGCGTTTATCGTTGACACCAAGTTGCCAGGTTTCGAACTCGGCAAGAAAGAACCCAAGTTAGGAATTCGCGCGAGCGCGACGTGCGAGGCGACGTACGATAACTACAAACTCCCCGTGTCGCATCGCATCGGAAATGAAGGTGACGGGTTTAAGATCGCGATGAGCATTCTCGATATGGGGCGCATCGGCATTGCGGCGCAGGCGTTGGGCATCGCGCAAGCCGCGTACGAAGCGAGCGTCGCGTACTCGAAAGAGCGTTCCGCGTTCGGACAAAAGATTGCCGAGTTTCAAGCGATTCAATGGATGATTGCCGATATGTCCACGCAGATCGAAGCATCGCGCCTGCTGGTTTTCAACGCGGCAGTCAAACGCGATAGCGGCGGCAAATTCAGTCGCGAAGCCGCGATGGCAAAGTTGTTCGCGAGCGAAACCGCGATGTGGGTCACGACGAAAGCGATCCAGGTTCACGGCGGCGCGGGGTACAGCAAAGAGCTGCCGCTCGAACGCTATTTTCGCGACGCGAAGATCACGGAAATCTACGAAGGGACGAGCGAGATTCAACGGATGGTGATTGCGCGCGCGGCGTTGGAAGGCAAGTAATGAAACGAGATGGATTAAAATATCTGACTCGACGCGAGAAGCAAGCGCTCGCCGAGTACTTGACGCGCTTGCGCGAACAGTTCGGCGATCAGGTGCAGCGCGTCATTCTCTACGGCTCTAAAGTGCGCGGCGATTTCGACGCCGAGTCGGATATTGATGTGTTTATCGTATTCGACAAATTGGATCAGACACGTGAAGATACCTTGACGTGGCTCGCGCTGGATGTTGACTTGAAGTACAACATCTTGCTCAGTGATTTCCTCGTCAACCGAGAACGCTTTGCGCGGATGGCGGAAATCCAAGAGCCACTTTATCAAGATTTGATGAGCGAAGGAGTTGATCTGTGGACGAGGACACCCGCAGCATTGTTCACATTCGGCTCGCCAAAGCGAAAGACGACGTCAAATGGGCGCGCACCATCTTTGAGCAAGGGGGCTATCGCCAAGCGATCAGTCGCACGTACTACGCGGTCTTTGCCATCGCGACCGCGACGCTCTTGACGCAACGCATCACGCGTAAAAAACATTCAGGCGTCGAATCGGCGTTTCATCAGTTCTTGGTCAAGCCAGGTCTGATCGAACCTGAGTACGGCGCGATCTACATCAAGGCATTTCGGGAACGCCAGAATGCCGACTACGCCGATACAACGGAGTTTACCGCAGCGAAAGCGCGCCAAGTGCTTGAGGACGCGACGCGCTTCGTCGCGCGGATGGAAAAGTACTTGCGCGATGCGGGCGCGATCGAATAAACGCAAGCGCGCGGCGTCGCATCGAGTGTGGGAGCGCGAGTGAAAGCAAAACATACCAAGCAACTCAAAGAACAACGCGTGGCGTACGCGACCAAGGCGCGTGCGCCGCGCGCTCTGCCATTTCCGCAAGCGCGTTACTTGACGCGCAAGGAACGCGCCGCGCTCAAGGCGTACCAAGACTATTTGCTCGAAAAGTTACCCGATCAAATCGAGCGCATCGTGTTGTTTGGATCAAAAGCACGCGGGGATAGCACGCGCGATTCGGATGTAGATCTATTAGTGGCGATCAACGGCAAACCGATTGAAGGGCTGGGGGCGTGTGATCCGCGCTGGCAAACAATTGTTGATCCCACGTTTGATTTCTTGATGGACTATGGCGTCTATTTGTCTCCAACGGTGATGCACGTTGAAAAGACCAAGGAATGGACTCCGCTCTTGGCACATATCCGAAAGGATGGAATCGTACTATGGCGATGCATAAAGAAGAGCAAATCCAATTGAGGTTGTCCATCGCACGTGATAAGTTGAGCGTTGCGGTAGGATTGTTGAGAAATGGTCATTATGGCGACGCGATCTCCAAGGCGTATTACGCCATGTTCTACGCGGGTAAAGCGCTGCTATTGGCTTTGGATCAAGATCCCCACAAACACAAGGGGGTCGTGACGATGTTTGGGGAGAAGATCGCCCGAGTCGGGCTAACTGATCCTCGTTATGGGCGTACTTTGGCGAAAGCAGAACGCCTGCGAATAGATGCAGATTACAACGAACAATATCTTGCAACGAAAGAAGATGCTGAAAAGGCGATCCATGATGCCGAGGACTTTGTAAACGAAGCGCACGCGACGTTGAAGAAAATTCAAGCGCGAGGGAAAAACCATGTCCATTGATCCCAAAATTCTCGAACTGCGCCAAAAGCGCGAAGACGCGCGGTTGGGCGGCGGGCAAAAACGCATTGATCAGCAGCACGCGAAAGGCAAACTGACCGCGCGCGAGCGCGTTGATTTGCTGTTGGACGAAGGATCGTTCCAAGAGCTGGGCGGATTCGTCACGCAACGCACGACCGGCTTTGGCGCGGACAAGCAAACGTTTTACGGCGACGGCGTCGTCACGGGCTACGGCACGATCAACGGGCGACTCGTTTACGTCTTCTCGCAAGACTTTACCGTCTTCGGCGGATCGCTGGGCGAGGCGCACGCGGAAAAAATCTGCCGTCTGATGGACCTCGCGATGAAAAACGGCGCGCCGCTGATCGGCCTGAACGATTCAGGCGGCGCGCGCATCCAGGAAGGCGTCGTCTCGCTCGGCGGTTACGCGGATATTTTTCTGCGGAACGTGATGGCGAGCGGCGTCATTCCGCAGATCAGCGCGGTGATGGGTCCGTGCGCGGGCGGCGCGGTCTATTCGCCGGCGATGACCGATTTTATTTTGATGGTCAAGGACACGAGTTATATGTTCGTCACGGGACCCGACGTGGTCAAGACGGTGACGCACGAAAACGTCACGTTCGAAGAGCTGGGCGGCGCGATCGTGCATAACGAAAAAAGCGGCGTCGCGCATTTCGCCGCCGCGAACGAAGAACACTGCATCGCGCTGATCCGCAAGTTGTTGGCATACTTGCCGCAGAACAATCTGGAAGAGCCGCCGCTCGTGCGCTCGACCGACGATCCGCTGCGCGCGGAAGAATCGCTCGACTCGCTCGTGCCCGATTCCTCGAACAAACCGTACGACATCAAAGAGGTGATCAATCGCGTCGTAGACGACGGCGAGTTCCTCGAAGTCCACGAGCATTACGCGCAGAACATCGTCGTCGGGTTCGCGCGCTTGAATGGACGCGCGATCGGCGTCGTCGCGCAACAGCCGATGGTGCTGGCGGGTTGTCTCGACATCAACGCGTCGGACAAGGGCGCGCGCTTTGTGCGCTTTTGCGATTGCTTTAACATTCCGCTGATCACGTTCGAGGATGTCCCAGGATTTTTGCCAGGGATCGGACAAGAGCACGGCGGGATCATTCGGCACGGCGCGAAATTGCTGTACGCGTACTGCGAAGCGACCGTGCCGAAGATCACCGTCATCACGCGCAAGGCGTACGGCGGCGCGTACGACGTGATGAGTTCCAAGCACATTCGCGGCGATCTGAACTTTGCGTGGCCCTCCGCGGAGATCGCGGTGATGGGACCCGACGGCGCGGTCAATATTTTGTACCGCGAAGAAATCGCGCAAGCCGCCGACCCGAACGCGACAAAACAAAAATTGACGCAAGAGTACCGCGATCATTTTGCCAATCCGTACATCGCGGCGGGACGCGGTTACATTGACGACGTGATCGAGCCGCACCAGACGCGCGCCAAGTTGATCGCGGGTCTGGAAATGCTGCAAAACAAACGCGATCAGAATCCGCCGAAAAAGCACGGGAATATTCCGTTGTGATTTTGCCTCCGTCAGGCAAGATCGAATTCTTGGTTTGCTCAAACACCCGGCGCGTCGTCCCCCAAAGTCGAAAAACTTTGGGGGACGGTTTTTTAGAACAAAATAACTATCTTGACATCGTGGGAAATCCGTGTATAATGTAGATTGTATACAATATACATTGTGCGACTTCCAGATGGATGACAGCCGTTGTTTGGGGCGGCAAACGAGAGTCCTGCATTGGGGAAGGACATATGAAACAAATCGTCTTCGATAAAATCGCTCCTAGCACAGTTAAGCACAGAGTCGTCGATCTCATCCGCGATGCCATCATTCGCGGCGATCTTCCCTCTGGCGAACACCTCACCGAAGTGGACCTCGCCAAACAAATGGCGGTAAGCCGCGCGCCAATCCGCGAGGCGCTTCGCCAACTCGAACTAGAAGGACTCATCACCAACTTTCCGAATCGCGGCTGTTTTGTCACCGTCTTCACCGACCAAGATGTGAAAGAAGTTTTTTCGCTCCGCGCCGCGCTCGAAAGTATGGCAATCGAATCGGCAACATCGCATCTGACTGCCGCCGATTTTCGCGCGTTGCGCGAGATCGTCGAAGCGCAACAACAAGCCATTCGCGCGCGGCGCTTGGACGAACTCACCAAACTCGATATGCGCTTTCACGAGTATATCTGCATCAAAGCGGACAACAGGCGAATGTTGAAAGCGTGGTACGCCCAGAGCGCGCAGTGTCAGATGCTGATGAATCGCCGTTTTCGGATCCTCTCCGATTATACACCCGGAACTGTCACAGGCGACCACACCGCCATTCTGAATGCGCTCAAACGCCGCGATAGTGCGACGGCGATTAAACTTACGAAGAGCATCAGCGCGCGCGTGCAAGCAGAGTTGATTGAGATTCTCCAACTGGACCCAGTTCCTGCGTAGCGATCTGGCGCAGTCTAGAATCGGACGAAACGCTTTTGATGAGGACGCTTTGCTCTCATCAAGAAAGGAGTTCAAGAGCACAAGAACCGTGACACCTGAATCTGTCAAAGCGATTGAAATTCAAACCTCAAGGAGGAGAACGAATGGAACAGATTGATCGCAGTCTCGTCAAAAGACTGCAAGAAGGCAAAATGACCCGCCGCGAGTTCATTGTGACTGCGGCGGCGGCTGGCGTGTCGCTCAGCGGCATCGCCGGCATTCTCGCGTCGTGCGCGCCGACGCCCACTGCAACAGCGGTGCCGGTCGCGCCCAAGCCCGCCGGAACCGTTGCGCCACCCAAACCCGTCGTCACCGACAAACTGCGGATGAAACTCCGCTCGTCGTTCATCACCGAGGGGAACGAAGTCCTCAAGGTGGTCGCACAGCAATGGGGCAAAGAGAACGGCGTTTCCGTCGAAGTAGACCTCGCGGGGATGGGCGATCTCCAGACGATTGCCGGCACCGCCGCGGAGACCGGCGCAGGTCCAGACATCGTCGAAGTCTTTGTGAACACGCCACACGTCTACGCGGAGAAACTGGCGGACATGTCTGATGTCGCCAACGAACTGGGCGCCAAGTTTGGCGGTTGGTACGATCTGGCGAAGGAAGCGTGCGTACCTGCCAGCGGCAAATGGATCGGCTTGCCGCGCTTTTACGCCGCGCACTGCATCGTCTATCGCGCCGATCTGTTCAAGCAGGTCGGTCACGACAAGCCGGCGGAAACTTGGGATGAGCTGCTTGCCATCGGCAAGAAACTCAAAGAAAAGAAACTGCCGCCGCTGGGCTTTTCGCTGGCGCACGCCGTCGGCGATGGCAGCAACTTTGTCTACTCGATGCTCTGGTCGTTCGGGGGACGCGAGGTGGACAAGGATGGCAAGACCGTCGTCATCAATTCGGCGGAAACGGCAAAGGCGATTGATTTCGTGCGCACGTTGTTCCAAGAAACCATGACGCCTGCCGTGTTGCAGTGGACGGATGCGGAGAACAATCGCGCCTTTGTCTCAGGCGAAGTCGCCGTGACCAACAACGCTTCCAGCATTTGGTGGCAAGCGCGCAACGTGCAATCCATCGTGGGTGCGCCCAAGAACGCCGTTGATTTGTTCAACGGGACTCAACACGCCTTGTATCCCGCTGGACCCGCGGGGCGTCTCTTGTTCACCGAGATGATGTCCTCGATTGTCTTTTCGTACTCCAAGAACGTGGATGCCGCCAAAGCGTTCTTGCGTTATCTCAACGACCGTCCGCAGATGGATCCGTGGGTGCAAGCCAACCTCACTTTCTGCACACCGCTCCTCAAGGGGTATGAGGAATTGCCGCTGATGCCTTGGAATTCGATCCCACCACTCAGGCCATTCAAAGCCGCGGCACAGTACGGACACCTCCCCGGCTATCCCAGCACCAACGGGCGCGCGGCGGGCGAAGCGTTCAACAAGTGGATCGTCCACGATATGTTTGCCAAAGCATGCACCGGCACTTCCACCAAGGACGCGATTGTTTGGGCTGAGGAACAACTCAAAAAGATCTACAAATAGTTCGCGCGCGCGACGCGCGACTAGGTTACACCCAGCGCGGCGGGCGAAGCGCGACGCACATTCGCCCGCCGCGAACTATGTGGAGTGTTCGAATGCAATCTACATTCCAAAGCAAGCATTTTACTCGTCTGCAAAGACTGGGCGATTGGTTGAATTCCGAGCGCGGCTTGGGCTACACCCTGGTCGCGCCCGCGGTGATTCTACTCCTCGGACTGATCGCGTACCCGTTTTGCCTTTCGATTTATCTTTCCCTCTCTGATCGGTTGTTAGCCGTCGCGTCCTCGGGCAGGTTCATCGGTTTGGGCAATTTCATCAATCTGCTGGATGATAGTATCTTCCGACAATCAGTCTGGAATACTTTCAACTATGCGTTTGTCTCAGTCTTTTTCAAACTCGTGTTGGGGATGTTGATGGCGCTTGTGCTGAACGAAATCACGTTCCTCAAGAATTTTTTTCGTGGGATGCTTTTGCTCCCCTGGATCGTGCCCACTTCCTTGAGCGCGCTGGGGTGGCTCTGGTTGTACGATTCGCAATACAGTGTCTTTAGCTGGATTTTGTTGAATCTGGGACTGATCCAGGAAAAGATCATCTGGCTCGGCTCGCCGGTGATGGCAATGCTTTCCATTCAGCTGGTCAATATCTGGCGCGGCATTCCTTTTTTCGGCATTTCACTGCTCGCGGGGATGCAAACGATTTCCCAAGAGTTGTACGAAGCCGCCGAAATTGACGGCGCGAATGCCTGGCATCGCTTCTGGCAAGTGACGTGGCCCCTCCTGATGCCGGTCACGCTGGTCGTGACGCTTTTTTCGCTGGTACAGACTTTTGCCGATTTCCAAATCGTCTACGTACTGACGCGCGGCGGACCCGTCAACAGCACCCACCTGTTCGCCACCTTGGCGCATCAGACGGCGATTCTTAGCGGCAAGTTGGGCGAAGGCGCAGCCATCTCCCTGTTTATGTTTCCGATGCTCGCCGTTGCCATCATTCTTCAACTACGCTACCTCCAACAGCGCGATTGAAGGAGTGTCTCACTATGCAATTTTCCAGACTCCAAAGAAAAATCCTGCGCGGCAGCATCGTCTATCTGGGGTTGGCGTTCTTTGTCGTCATCATGCTCTTTCCTTTTTACTGGATGGTCATCACCTCGATCAAACCAGATGTCGAGTTGTATCTGAGCAAGCAAAACCCGCTCTGGGTCTTCAACCCGACGCCGCAGCACTATATCTACCTGTTCCAGAAAACGCCGTTCGTCACCTGGCTAACGAACAGCTTGCTCGTCGCGATCGTTTCGACGAGCGTATCGCTCTTCATCGGGACGATTGCGGCGTACGCGCTGGCGCGGTTGCGCTTTCGCGGCGCGCAGGTGATGGGAATGTCTATTTTCATCACGTATCTCGTGCCGACGACCCTGCTCTTTCTGCCGCTCGCCTACATCATCCGTAACCTGGGTTTGTACGATCATCCCGTCGCGTTGATGATCACCTACCCGACTTTTCTCGTTCCGTTTTGCACGTGGCTCTTGATGGGCTATTTCAAAGGAATTCCCAAAGACCTGGAAGAATGCGCGACGGTGGATGGCGCGACGAGAATCCAAGCCCTCATCTACATCATCCTGCCTCTCATGTTGCCCGGCTTGGTTTCGGCAGGACTGTTTGCGTTTACGATGTCGTGGAACGAATTCATCTATGCGCTCACATTCACGCAATCGGACAGCGTCAAGACCTTGCCCGTCGGCATCGTCGCGCAGTTGGTTCTAGGCGACGTTTACTTTTGGGGTTCGCTGATGGCGGCGGCGCTACTCGGCTCGGTGCCGATCGCGATTCTGTACTCTTTCTTCCTCGAATACTACGTCAAAGGAATGACTGCGGGGGCAGTCAAGGGATAAAAAATGCTTCGCTGGAAATATTCTCTCATCCTCCCATTCCTGGGTCGTCTCAACGACCGATTCAGTTCGTACGGTCAAGCGCGCGATCTCGCCCAACGCTTTGAGCTTGCCTCCAAGGTCGAAGGACTGCAGGGCGTCGAACTCATCTATCCATTTGAATTTGCCGATGTGGCAGAAACCAAGCGGCAGTTGGCTAAATTCAATTTGCAGGTATCTTCGGTCAACGTCAACTTGAAAGCCGAAGATAAATTTCATCTCGGCGCGCTGACGAACCGCGACCCAGGTCTGCGCCGCGAAGGCGTGCAGTATATGCAAACGGCGATGGACATTGCGGTGCAGGTCGGTTCGAATTTGATTACCATGTGCCCGCTCGCCGATGGATTCGATTATCCATTTCAACTTGACTACACCCGTGCGTGGAAATGGTTTCTCGATGGCATCGGCGAAGCGGCGGCGTACCGCAAGGACGTGCGCGTCAGCATCGAGTACAAAATCAGCGAGCCGCGCAACCACGTCATCCTGCCGAACGCCGGCATCGCGCTCGCCGTATGCCAACAAGTCGGCTTGCCAAACGTCGGCGTGACAGTGGACTTGGGACACGCCAACATCGCGCACGAAAGTCCGGCGCAATCCATCACAATGCTCGCGCAAGCCGGACGATTGTTCCTCGTGCACGTCAACGACAACTATCGCGAATGGGACTGGGATATGATTCCCGGCTCGGTCAACTTGTGGGACTTGATCGAGACGATGTTTTATCTCAAGCATTTGAATTACGCTGGCTGGCTCGTGTCGGATGTCGCGCCGTTCCGTCTCGACCCCGTCAAGGTTTGTTCGCAAACCTATCGCAATGTCGTGTGGGCGGAAAAAATGGTTGACCGCATGGGTGTGGACCGCATTTGGAAAATCATCCGCGAAGGCGACCCGATGGATGCGATGGAATTGTTCCAACAGAGTATGGCGGGTTTAAAATTCAGAATCCCGTTTTCGCGCAGAGAACGGGATTCTCGATAAATAGAGAGGACACACTGTGATTGATAAAAAGTTGTCAGTTCCCGAACTGGAGCAAATGGCGAAGCAAATTCGCCGCGACATTATTGATATGATTTTCACCGCGAATGCGGGACACCCAGGTGGCTCACTTTCCGCCACCGATATATTGACCGCACTGTATTTTCGGATGATGCGCATCGAAATCCAGAATCCACAATGGGAAGACCGTGACCGATTCATCCTCTCAAAAGGTCACGCGTGTCCCGTGTGGTACGCCACATTGGCGAATCGCGGGTTTTATGATCGCGCGCACTTGAAAACATTGCGCAAATTGAACAGCCTCCTCCAAGGGCACGCCGATATGAAAAAAACGCCTGGCGTGGATATGACCGTCGGCTCCCTGGGACAAGGATTTTCGGC
The DNA here is from genome assembly GCA_016865935.1 of Chloroflexota bacterium. Lineage (GTDB taxonomy): Bacteria > Chloroflexota > Anaerolineae > UBA4142 > UBA4142 > VGOB01. The sequence continues at coordinate 20,341 of VGOB01000036.1, forward strand.
GGGCGTTGGAATGTCGCTCGCGGCGCGTTATCTCAAAAAAGATTTTCACGTCTGGGTGATGATCGGCGATGGGGAAATGCAGGAAGGCGCGGTCTGGGAAGCGGCGATGGCGGGCGCGAAATGGAAACTCGACAACCTCACCGCAATTCTCGACAAGAACGGATTGCAGAACGATACGTTCATCGAAAAGGTGATGCCGATTGAACCTGTCGCCGACAAGTGGCGCGCGTTTGGCTGGAACGTGATCGAAATTGATGGACACAATATGACGCAAATTGTTTCGACACTCGATTGCGCGCTCACGATCAAAGGCGTGCCGACGATCATCATTGCGAACACGATCAAGGGCAAAGGCGTTTCGTTTATGGAGAATCAACCCGAGTGGCACGGCAAAGCGCCGAACGCCGAACAATATCGCCAGGCGATGCAAGAACTGGGAGTGGCGCAATGACGATCAATCCATCGCGCTATCATCAGCTCTTGCCCGAAGTTGTGCAAATGCTCGACGCGCCCGACTTTTTCACGCGCACCAAATCAATTGCCACACGCTTTTCGTACGCCGAAGCGGTGCTCGAACTGGCGGAACGTAATTCCAGGATCGTCGTGCTCGACGCCGACGTTTCAAAATCGATCAACACGAACAAATTTGCCGATAAATACCCTGACCGCGAATTCAACTTTGGCATCGCCGAACAAAATATGATGGCGGCGGCAGCGGGAATGGCGACGACGGGACTCATTCCATTCGCATCGACGTATGCGGTCTTCGCCAGTCTGCGCGCGCTCGACCAGGTTCGCAACAGCATTCATTACCCGCACCTCAACGTAAAGATTGCGGCAAGCCACAGCGGCATCACCCCAGGTCCCGACGGCGTCACGCATCAAGCGCAAGAAGATCTGTCAATTATGCGGTCGCTTGCCACGTCCACAGTGATTGCGACGGCGGATGCTCCATCAACGAAACTCGCGACGTATGCGGCGGCGGACTGGGACGGTCCTGTGTACCTCTCGTTCACGCGTGATCCTGTGCCTGTCTTGTTCGACATTAATTATCCATTCCAAATTGGTAAGATGGTTTTGTTGCGCGATGGAAACGATGCGACGATCATTGCAAATCGCGACATCGTCGCGCACGCGCTCGTCGCTGCGGAAAAGTTGGCGCAAGAAGGATTCGACATTCGCGTGATCGATTGCCACACGCTCAAGCCGCTCGATGTCGAAACGATTTTGCAAGCCGCGCGTGAAACAGGCGCGATCGTCACGGCTGAAAACAATATTATCTTTGGTGGACTTGGCAGCGCGGTCGCCGAAACACTCGTCGAAAACTATCCGATTCCGATGCAACGGATCGGCGTGCAAGATACGTTCGCCGAGTCGGGTCCCTATCTCCAAGTGATTGACAAGTACGGTTTGACTTCGCCGCATATTGTCCGAGCGGTCAAGCGCGTGATCGAACGGAAAAAAAGTGGGCGGTGAACAGTGGGTTGTGGACAGTCGAACCAGGACTGTCCACAATTTTAGTCAAGAGGTTCAGATGAAAGCCGCATTGTTAGAACGCGTTGGGCGAATGGCGATGGTTGATGTGGAACGACCTGTTATCGCCCAGCCCGACGAAATCCTAATACGCACAAAAACCGTCGGCGTGTGCGGATCGGAGATCCACGCGTTTCACGGCACGCATCCGTACCGCAAAGCGCCTGTCATCCTGGGACACGAAGCGGCAGGCGAGGTCTTCGCTGTCGGGAAAGCGGTCAAGAAATTCCAGGTTGGGGATCGTGTCATTGTCGATCCACAATGGACGTGCGGCAAGTGCGCGTATTGTCTGCGCGGTGACATCAATGTATGTCCGTCAAAACGAGTGCTCGGCACGGCGAATTGGCAAGGCGCGTTCGGCGAATATTTTGTCGCGCCTGAAGAGGCGGTATTTCATTTGCCATCCAATCTGTCGTACGCGCAAGGAAGTTTGATCGAGCCGTTGACAGTGGGCGTGCACGTTGCGCGACGCGCAAATTTGCAGGCAGGCGAATCGGTTGCGATTCTTGGCGCGGGTGCGATTGGTGGATTGTTGTCGGGCGTATGCCACACGCAAGGCGCGCAGACCGTTATCGCTGCCGACATCAAACAGCATTGCCTTGATGCCGCGCGCGAACGGCTCGGTGCGACGCACGATTTTCTGTTGCCCGATGTTCAAGTCGCCGAAAAAATCAAACGCGTTTCGGATGGCGGGGTTGACGTCGTCTTTATCACCGCCGACGATGGATCGCTCGTAAACCTGGGAATCGAAATCGCAAAACGGCGCGGCAGAATCGTTTTGGTTGCGCTACTCACGGAAGCGCCGCTTCAATTCGTCGCGTATCCGATCATCAGCAAGGAATTGCAAATCGTCGGCAGTCTGATGAGCAGTCCAGCCGATGTGGAAAAAGCGATTGACCTCGCCGCGTCAAACCAGGTAGATGTTGAGGCAATTGCGACGCATCGGCTCCCCATCGAGCAAGCGCAGCGCGGAATGGAACTTGCTTTGACCAAGGATGATCAAGCGATTAAAGTGATCCTGGGGTTCTGATTCAATGATGGCTCAGCATCTCAATCGAACGCATGCGCTGGCGAATCTGCCGTCCGAATATCCACACGCCTTGTTGGCGCAAATTCAAACCCAGGTTAAATCCAGCGGTCGAAAGATTGTTGTCCTAGACGATGATCCAACTGGCACACAGACGGTTCACGATATCCCCGTACTAACCGAATGGTCGTTCGCGAGTCTGCGCGCAGAATTCGCGAACGACTTGCCGTGTTTCTACATCCTCACCAACTCGCGCAGTCTACCGCCGAACCAAGCGCAAGCGTTGAACGTCGAGATTGGACGGAATGTACTTGCGGCTTCGCGCGAAACAGGGCGCGATTTTTCCATCATCAGCCGCAGCGATTCGACGTTGCGCGGCCACTTTCCTGGCGAGGTACAAGCGTTGGCGCAAACGCTTGAGCAAGAATTCGACGGCTGGCTCATCGTCCCCTTCTTCCTCGAAGGCGGACGCTTCACGATCAACGATGTCCACTACGTTGCCGAGGGCGATACGTTGGTGCCTGCGAGCGAAACCGAATTTGCGCGCGACGCGGTCTTCGGTTATCGTTCGTCGAACTTGCGCGCGTGGATCGCGGAGAAAACGCAAGGACGCGTCTCAGCCGATCAGGTTGCGTCTGTTTCGCTCGACGACATTCGTTCGGGCGGACCCGAACGCGTCACGGAACGTTTGCTCGCTTTGACGGATGGGCGCGTGTGCATCGTGAATGCGGTGACGATGCGCGATCTGGAAGTGTTCGTCCTGGGTCTGCTCGCCGCCGAAGCACGCGGCAAACGATTTTTGTATCGCACCGCGGCGTCATTCGTCCAAACGCGCATTGGGCAAACCGCGCGCGCGTTGCTCACGGCGGACGATCTGGCATTGCCCAGCTCTGGCGGCGCGCTGATCATCGTCGGATCGTACGTGCCAAAGACGACACGTCAACTCGCGGCGTTGCCCGCCTCGCCCGCGATCGAACGCGTCGAAGTAGACGTCACTGCATTGTTGGATATAGATCGCCGAGCGCGCGAAATCGAACGCGTGGTAGAATCGGCGGCGTGCGCGCTTGGGCAAAATCGCGACGTGGTGATTTACACGAGCCGTCAACTCGTCACAGGCGCAAGCGCCGCGCAAAATCTCGAGATTGGTCAGCAGGTCTCGGCAAGTCTCGTCGCGATGGTGCGTGCACTTTCGATTCGCCCGCGCTATGTGCTGGCAAAGGGAGGCATCACGTCGAGCGATATCGCGACGCGCGGGTTGGATGTGAAACGCGCGATGGTGCGCGGGCAAATCTTGCCGGGGGTGCCGGTGTGGCAATTGGAGGCAGGACGTTATCCGGGTTTGACGTACATCGTCTTTCCCGGTAATGTCGGCGGGGAACACGCGTTGGTCGAAATCGTAAGCAAGTTGAAAAAGGAGAACTCATGGAACGCATCGGAGTGATTGGACTAGGCGCGATGGGCAAACCAATGGCGCGCAATTTGCTCAAAGCGGGATACACGGTCAATCTGCTAACGCGCACGCGCGCCAAAGTGGAAGACCTGCTGGCACAAGGCGGCGAATGGCGCGACACACCGAAAGAAATCGCGCGGGCGAGTGACGTAGTGATCACCAATTTGCCCGATACGCCCGATGTGGAGCAAGTGATTGCTGGCAAGGATGGCGTTTTCGATGGCGCACGACCGGGGACGCTGATTATTGATATGGGCACGATTTTGCCCGTCGCCGCGCAGAAACTTGCCAACGCCGCCCAGGCACGCGGCTGTGATTTTCTCGATGCGCCGGTCAGCGGCGGCGATGTGGGCGCGCAGAACGCAACACTGACGATTATGGTGGGCGGATCGGAGCAAGCGTTTCAGCGCGCCTTGCCGGTTTTGCAAAAACTGGGCAAGACGATTACGTGGATGGGCGGTCCTGGCGCGGGCCAAGTCACCAAAGCCGCGAATCAAATCATCACCTCGATCAACATTGCCGCGGTCAGCGAAGCGCTGGTCTTTGCCGCCAAAGCGGGCGTTGATCCTGCCAGAGTGCGGCAGGCATTGATGGGAGGCGCGGCATACAGTCGCAGTCTGGAAATTCACGGCGCGCGAATGTTGGAACGCAATTTCACGCCGGGCTTTCGGATGCGGTTGCATCGTAAAGATCTGGATATCGTGATGCTGACCGGCAAAGAGTACGGTGCGGCACTGCCGGTGACAGCGCAAGTGCGCGAGATGATGACGGCGACAATGAATGCAGGTCAAGCCGATCTGGATAATTCCAGTTTGGTACTTTTGCTGGAAAGATTATCCGGCATCCAAGCCAAGAATTCGTAGACGATTGTGAGGCAAAGGATTCGTCACTTGTCAAGACGCGGGGAGCGCGAAACGTTTCCCTGCGTCTTGTCGTTCTGGGCGATCCGATCGCGCGCGTCGGCATGCCTAGACCCGCGAAGGATTTCGGAGGCGTAAATCGAAACATATCCTGTTCCGATTTGCGATTTGGGATTGACGATGCTATAATCGCCGCGTTGATGAAAACGCAAATCGTTCTCCCCACCTACAACGAAGCGGAAAACCTCGCGCCGATGATCGATCAACTCTTGGCGCTCCCGCTTGCCGACCTGCATGTTTTGATCATTGACGACAATTCCCAAGACGGCACCGGACGAATCGCCGATACGTTGGGCGCGAAATATCCGGAACAGATCGCGGTGATGCATCGCGCCGGGAAACTGGGCTTGGGCACGGCGTACATCATCGGCTTTCACTGGGCGGTCGAACGCGGCGCGGATTGCATCGTCCAGATGGATTGCGATTTTTCCCACTCGCCCAATTATCTGCCCGAGTTCGTCGCCGCGCTGGACGCGTACGATGTCGTCGTCGGCTCGCGCTATGTGCCCGGCGGCAAACTCGATCCGCGTTGGAGCGGTTGGCGATATTTCTTGAGCAAGTGGGCGAATAGCGTCTGGGTGCATTTCATTCTTGGCACCCAGGTTCAAGATGCGACGGCGGGGTTCAAGTGCTGGAGCCGCCGCGCGCTCGAACGAATCCCGCTCGATACGGTGCGCTCGAACGGGTACGTCTTCCAAGTCGAGATGGCGTACTTGTGCGAGAAACTGGGAATGCGAATTTTGGAATGGCCCATCTACTTTGAAGATCGGCGCATCGGTCGATCCAAGATGACCGTGCCGGTCAAGTTGGAAGCCGCGTGGCGCGTGCTGCAAATCCGTTTGCGCTACGGCGCGCTCAAAAGTACCGCGCGCGTCGAGTATCAACGTGTCTAGACGCGATCTTTGGATCGTTTTGTTTTTCCTCGCGCTCGCCGCGCTTTATTTTGCGCCGGTGATCTTTGGCGGCGCAACGCTCATTCCCTTCGATAACCTCTTTCGTTTTCCGCCGTGGCGCGCGTTCGCGTCTGAGTTGGGCGTTACCACGCCGCACAACGAACTTGCCAGCGATCTCCTCCTCGAAAATTACGCGTGGAAACAATTCCTCGTCGAATCGTTGCGCGCGAAAGAAATTCCACTTTGGAATCCGTACCTCTTTGGCGGCGTGCCATTCCTCGCGGCAGGACAACATTCCGCGCTCTATCCCTTTTCGATTTTGTTTTTGATCTTGCCGCTCGAGCGCGCGTTCGGCATTTTTGTCGCGCTGCAACTCGCGCTCGCCGCGCTGGCGATGTTCGTGTTCGCGCGCGTGCTAGGCGTCAGCCGGTTTGCCGCGACGATCAGCGCGATCACGTACGCGTTCAGCGCGTTTTTCTTCGTCAGTGTCACGTTCCCGATGGTGATCGCGGCGGCGGCGTGGCTCCCGGCGATCCTGGCTTGCGCGGAACTCGTCATCCGCGCGAAAGATTCCGCGCGGCAAGTTTTCTACGCGCTGCTCGGCGCGATTTTTCTCGGCATTCAATTCCTCGCCGGACACATCGAGATTTCGATGTACATCCTTATCGTCACTGCGTTCTTTTCTGCTTGGCGTGGAATCGAAACCTTCGAGGTCTCCAAGACCTCGAAGGTTTGGGCGCTCATCGCTTCGATGACGATCGTCGGGATCGCGCTCGGCGCGGTGCAACTGGTGCCGCTGTACGAACTGGTGCAAAATAATTTTCGCAGCGGTTCGGCGTCGTATCACGATGTGATCGGCTGGGCGTATCCGCTCAAGCAAATCGTCACGTTCTTCATTCCCGATTTTTTCGGCAATCCGACTCATCATTCGTACGTTGACGTTTTCGATTTCACGACGCGCGCCGCGCCGACCGGCACAATTTTCTGGGGCGTCAAAAATTACGTCGAAGCCGGATCGTACGTGGGCGTTTTGCCGTTGTTGCTTGCGCTAGTTGCGCTTGGAAGTTCAAAGTTCAAAGTTCAAAGTTCAAAGTTAGATAACCGCGCGGCGACCGGGGTTGAAACCTCGAACCTGGAACCTGAAACTTTGAACTTGAAACCTGTAACTTGGTTATTCGCCGCGCTCGCGCTCATTTCATTACTCTTCACTTTCGGCACGCCGCTCTACGCGCTTCTTTTTTTCGGCGTCCCAGGTTTCAACCAATTGCACACGCCGTTCCGCTGGGTTTTTCCGTATACCTTGAGCGTGGCGGTGCTGGCAGGCGTTGGCGCGGAAATTCTCAGACGAACAAGAGAGGGGGAGAGGGGGAGCGGGGGAGAGAGGGAGCAAGTCTCCCACTCTCCCACTCTCCCACTCTCCTTGTCTTGGATTGCGCTGATACTTGGAACGGGAACACTCGCCGCGCTTGCCGCGTCCTGGTTCTGGCGCGATCAAACGCTTGCGCTCGCAGAGCGAGTTCTGCGCGCGTCGAATACCGCGCAACTTGCGTTCGATAGCGGGCGGATGTTTTATGCGTACGAATTCCGCAACCTCGCGCTGTTCGCGATTTTTCTGATTGGCGCGGGAATTGCGTTGCGCGTTTCAAGTTTCAAGTTTCAGGGTTCAAGGTTCAAGGTTCAAAGTTCGAGGTTCGGGTTTTTCGTTGCGCGCCTCTCGCCTCTCGCCCCTCGTTTTGCGCTGTGGCAAGTTATTGCACTGATCGTGCTGGTTGCGGATTTGTTCATCATCGGCACGCAATTTTATCCGCGCGCGGATTCGCGCATCGCGGAATTCGTTCCGCCTGCCGTGAAATTTTTGCAGCAGGACAAATCGCTGTATCGCATCACGAGTTACGACGCGCCGAACGAAAAAATGTTCAACCCGAACGTCGGGATGTTTTATCACCTGTCCGATATTCGCGGCTACGATTCGATCATCCCCAAGCAGTACGCCGAGTTGATGGGCGCGCTCGCGCCGCAAGGCGAACTCCTCTACAACCGGATCGCGCCGTTCTACGATCCCGATCCACTCAGTTCACCGATCATCAATTTGCTCAACGTCAAGTACGTCTTGACGACGCGTCCGCTGCCGAACGCCGGATACACGCTCGTGTACGACGACGAGATCAAAATCTATCGCAACGAGCGCGCGCAAAGCGTGCCGCGCGCGTTTATGGTGCCGCAGGCGCGCGTCATCGCGGATCGCGCCGCGCTCCTCGCGCAAATGAAAGAATTCGATCCGACGCGTCAAGTGTTACTCGAACAAGCCCCAGGAATTGCCAGCGCGTCATCGTGCGCGCTCAAACCCGTGTCAATCGAAAAATACGGCGGCAGTGAGGTGATCGTCAAGAGCAAGCAGGACTGCGCGGGCTGGCTTGTTCTGACTGATTCGCATTTCCCTGGCTGGCTCGCGTTCATTGATGAAAAAGACGCGCCGCTGTACCGCGCGAATTACAATTTCCGCGCGGTCTACGTTCCGGCAGGCGAACACACGATTCGTTTCAAGTATAGCCCGGTCTCGTTTCGCGCGGGCGCGATTGGATCGTTCCTGGGCGCGATGGTGCTGCTGCTCGGGGCGGCGTATCTCGCCTGGCGCAGATTTTATCGCGCGGAAAACGAAACGCCGGTGATCCGGGTCGCCAAGAATTCGATCTTGCCAATGGCGACTTCGCTCTTGATGAAACTGATCGATCTTGCGTTTGCGCTTCTTTCGCTGCGCGTGCTGGGTCCCACCGGCACCGGGCGGTACGGCTGGGCGATCACGGTTTGGTTGCTCGCGAACACGATCACCGATTTCGGGTTGGGGATTCTGGTCACGCGCGAGGTCTCGCGCGACCGCGCGCAGGCGAATCGGTACTTGACGAACACGATCATTTTGCGCGTGCTGTTGTGGGCGGCGTCACTCGTGCCGGTTGCCGCGCTCACCGCGCTCTATTTCGCCTTCTTCGATCTCACGGCGGACACCGCCGGCGCGCTCGCGTTGTTGATGCTCGGGATGCTGCCGAGTTCGCTTGCCGCGTCGCTGGCGTTCTTGTTCAACGCGTACGAGAAATTCGAATATCGGATCGCGGTGGATTTTACGACGCGCTTGCTGGCGGTCGCGCTCGGCGTCGTCGCGCTCGTCGCCGGCTATGGCTTCGTCGGACTCGCGGTCGTCTCCATCGTCACGAATCTGTTCACGCTCGCCGCGTTTTACGCGCTGGTGCGCGCGACGTTGTTCACGCCGCGCTGGGAACCGGATCGCGCGCTGGTGCGCTGGATGTTCTTCGAGTCGTTTCCGTTGATGCTGAACAACTTGCTCTCGTCGCTCTTCTTCCGCATTGACATTTTGATTCTGAAACCGTTCAAAGGCGACGCGGTCGTCGGGTACTATCAGACCGCGTACAAATTCATTGATGCGCTCAACTTCATCCCGTCGAATTTCACGCTGGCGATTTTCCCCGTGCTCTCGCGAATGGCGGCAGACTCGAAAGACGCGATGCTGCGCGCGTACGTCGTGTCGCTGAAAATTTTGCTGTGGCTCGCGCTGCCGATCACCGTCGGCACGATGTTTATCGCGCGGGAACTGATTATGATTTTCGGCGGCGACGCGTACCTGCCCGATTCCGCGATCGCGCTGCAAGTGTTGATCTGGTTTTTGCCGTTCAGTTTCATCAACAGCGTGACGCATTACGTTTTGATCGCGTTAGGGCAACAACGTTTTCTGACCAAGGCGTTCGTCATCGGCGTCGTGTTCAATGTCATCGCGAACTTGATCGCGATTCCGCCGTTGGGCTATGTAGGCGCGGGCTTGACGACGATCTTTTCCGAGCTGGTGTTGTTGCTGCCGTTCTACTACTGCGTGCGGAAAAATCTGGCGTCTGTGCCATTCCTATCAATCGCGTGGCGTCCTGGCGTCGCGTCAAGTGTGATGGGTTTGGCGCTGTGGTGGTTGCTCGCGCGCGTCAGCGTGGTGATCGCGGTGCCAATCGTGGGAATTTTGTACGTGGGATTGCTCCTCGCGCTGGGCGCGCTGGGGGAAGATGAGCGCGCGTTGCTGCGGCGATTGATGCCGAGGAAGTGAACGACGTAGAACAAACGATCGCGCTGCTGGATACGAAAAAAAGAATCGGAGGGATTTGACCCTCCGATTCTTTTTTTGAGTTACGTTGCTTTTTGTTGCGGCAACCAAAAATACCCGAACCCGATGGCGAAGAACAAGTAGATGGCAGCGATTCCCCAACCGAGCAGGTTGAGCCCGCCAGAGAGCAGGACGTAGAGCGTGGCGAGAAAGCCAATGGCGTCGTATACGAGAAGGTCGAGAACGATCGCACGTCGGGCGGGGGAGTCCTCCGCATTTCTGGCGAACCACGTGAGCATCAGGTTGCCAAAGAGAGAGGCGCCATAAATTCTGGCAGTGAAAGCCGCCCCGGGATCGAAGGTTGCGCCCAACAGACCCAGCAGGAACGCAGGGAAGAACAAGAGCAGGGGCGCAAACCCAAGACAGACAATTGCCTTGATGATCATGAGAGTTTTGAATTTCATCACAAGTCTCCTTTGATAAATGGATGTGCGATGCGGAATGTCCGAAACTACCGCTCGCGATTTCCGTTCACGGTGACATCCACCGTGTTCGCTCCGATCAGTCCGACAGTGGAATTGATCGCGCTGGACGCGGTACTCGGCTGTGCCGCCGACGAGGGTGCGCCAACACCCAGCACGCCAGTCGCGATGACGATGCCTACGACGACGATGGCGATGACCAGCGCAAGCGCCATCAAGGTGTACGGAAACTGTTTCAGCGTGGGTGTGCGTTGCATTTTTGCCTCCTTTGGGCATTTGCCCGAACCCAGTTTTTATCGCACTCGGTGACTGGAGTATAACAGGCGAGCATCAAATTATCATCAAATTTTCCTGCCGCATCGTCAAATCGGAGATTCCTTGGAAATAAAAAAGACCTTCCAGATCGCCGCCAAAGGCAATCGGGAAGGTCGTTAGGAAGATCGCTCTCTACACACCTTTCACATTCTCCAACGCGTACTCTGTGGCTTGTTGTAACGACATCACACGACCTTCAGCGCGTGCTTGATCGAACATTGTTTCGCCTACTTGCGCGCGCAACGATTTGGCGTCGTCGTCAAACGCGCGGCGATCTTTTTCGAACAGAATCTCACGTTGAGCATCAACCGCGCCCAGGAGGCGCGCCGCGCGTTCGTATCGTTGTTCCGTTGCCGCGACTTGGCTCAATGCCCAGATACTGCGGACGACATCGCGCGGATCGCCAATCTCACGGCGGAGCGTGAGCGATTGCTTCAAGAGCAAAGCCGCTTGTTGAGAATCTGCGCGATGCCACGCGATTATCTCCAAACCGTAAAGGCAATTCGCGATTTGGTGTTTGTCGCCCATTTCTCGATGGAACTTCAACCCCTCGGTAAGAAACAAGGCTGCCCGCTCATCGTCTCCTTGATCGAGCGCAGCCAAGCCGATGTTTTCCAGCGCATTACCAATCATCCAGCGTTCGCCTGATCGACGCGCATGAGCCAGTGCGGATTCGAAGAGGGAAACAGCAAGCGCGAGATCGCCGCGCTGACGGACGTAACCTCCGTGTACAACGTCTATTCCCGCGGCGAGCCATTCATCCTTCAATTCCTGAGTTAGTCTCCGCGCCTCTTCGAACAACGCTGCCGCCCTCGATGAATCGTCCTCGCGGCCCGCATGGATGAGCGCCGAGAGAGCGATACCCCATTTGTCTCCCTGCTGCCGATACAATGCTAGACTCTCATCGCTTGTTTCGCGGCACTTGGCTGGCGTGCCGACAAAATACTCTACTACAGTTAATCCGACGAGCGCTTTTGCCCGCGCTGGCGTGATGGCGCGATTCTCCAGCGATCGTTCCAGCCAGGTTCGTCCTTCGGCGATATAGCCGCGCATAATCCAGAACCACGTCAGCGCGCCCGCCAGACGCATTGCGCGCTCGGCGTTTTCGCCACCAGTTTGTCCAAGCGACCACGCCAGCGCGGCGCGCCAATTCTCTTTCTCCAGTTCGAGTCGCGCGAACCACTCCATTTGTTCTTCGCCACGCACTTTCGGCTCGGCTTGTTCTGCCAATTGGAGAAACCAATCACGATGGCGCGCGCAATATACTTCGAGTTCGTTTGCCTCCAGCAGTTTTTCGCGCGCGTACTGCCGCACAGTTTCCAGCAGGCGATAGCGCATCGCGTTGCCCTTTTGCTCGACGCCGACGAGGGATTTGTCAATGAGTGAAGCCAGCAAGTCGAGCAGGGGAGCGGGGGCGCGGGGGAGCAAGGGAGATTGTACCCCTGCTCCTTTGCTCCCCTGTACCCCTGCACAGATTGATTCGACGGCTTCCAGTGAAAATCCTCCCGCGAATACCGCAAGACGGCGGAACAATTGGCGTTCTTCATCTGACAACAGATCGGCGATGATCTTCGTTTCGGCCACTTGGTAGTTTTAGAGCGTAGCCTTCGCTGAATGGCGGAGTGTCAGCGATAGAGCAGACAGACGGAAGAAGATCGGGTAAAATACCTTCCCAGTTTGTGGGGAG
>VGOB01000037.1 GCA_016865935.1 Chloroflexota bacterium
AACATGGCTCAAGTATAAGCGGATGTGAGCAACTTGTCTATCCCAATTAAGTAGGATTGACTATTGTGAAAAGATTACCCCAAGTTATTGAGAAGATACTTCCGGCGTATTGCCCAGCGGCGTGATCGCGCCAAGTCCGGTGATGACGACGCGGGTGCGGTGAGCGAGCGATGTGGATTGCATCTTCTTTCCTGTTACGTGTGCGCGAGGGTATCAGCCGCCATCAGGTCGCGAGTTTCACCTGTCTACTCACGGTTGGCACCTTGCGCCGTTGCGGTTGCATCACGCGCTTGGGACGACGCGCGGGCACTCCATATAACATTCCCCACGCGCTTATGTCCTCATCCAACTCAGCCCAGGAAACGCCTTGCCCGTTTCCCATAATCTCAAAGTTGTTGCGCTGTTGTGCTGTCGCTTCAGATAGACGCCATGACCAAGCAAGAGGCACGCTGATCGTGCGCCCGTCTGATAATTGCGCGACGATACTATCATTTGTGACTTTGAGAGTAGCAATGCGTGGTTCACTACTTTCCACAATGTTCATCCCATGCCTCCTGGATAAGGTTATGATATTTCAAGATGATTGACCGAATCCGATTGAGTTCCACAGGCGAGAACCCATCGTTGGCACACAAGGCAACGGGTTCAAGCCAAAACTTGCACAACATTCGTTCACGACGGGTATGCACATGCATTGGCTCGTTGCAATCGAAACTGTAGAAGAAGAAACGATATGGACCAGGAATACCGCGAATAGTTGGCATCGAGTCCTCTTGTCTAGAATGCGCCTCGCGCTTGATTATAGATCAAGTGGCTAGGCTTCTTGCACGCCCGCGCGGATCAATTCGACGACGTTCCCTTCCACCGCTTCTTTCGCGACGCGGATCGCGTTTTTGATCGCGTTCGTGTCCGAACTGCCGTGTCCGATGATGACGACGCCGTCCACGCCGAGCAAAATGCCGCCGCCAACTTCAGACGGATCGAGCCGCGCTTTGAGCGCGTCGAACGCGGGCTTTGCCAGCAGCGCGCCGAGAACCGCGAGCGGTCGCTTTTTAATTTCGGCTTTGATGAAACCGACCATAGTTTTCGCGAGTGATTCACTCAGCTTGATCGCGACGTTGCCAACGTAGCCGTCGCAGACGATCACGTCCATCGTCCCCTTGGGAATATCGCGCCCTTCCGCGTTGCCGACGAAATTGATCTTGCTTTTTTTCAACAGCGCGTACGCGTCGCGGACAACTTGCGGTCCCTTGCCTTCTTCCTCGCCGTTCGACAAAAGCCCGACGCGCGGATTCGGAACTCCCAAACCTTTTTCCGCGTAGATCGATCCCATCAGCGCGAATTGATAGAGATATTCCGGTTTCACGTCCGCGTTCGCGCCGATGTCGAGCAGAAGCACGCGCCCGGTTGCAGTCGGCAATGTCGTCGTCAGCGCGGGGCGTTTGATCCCTTTGATGCGACCCAGCAAGTATGGTCCCGCAATCGCCGCCGCCATCGCCGCGCCGGTGTTGCCCGCAGTCACGAACGCGTCGGCTTGTTTGTCGCGCACGAGTTTGACCGCGAGATTCATCGACGCGTCTTTTTTCGCCTTGACCGCTTCGACGTGCTCGGTCATACCGATCATCGTCGGCGCGTGCACGATCGGCAGATCGAGTCCGCGCGTATCGTGCTTGGCGAGTTCGGCTTTGATTTTATTTTCGTCGCCGACGAGAATGACGGAAACATTGTACGCGCGCGCGGCGAGTACGGCTCCGGCGACATCGGGAACGGGATGCGCATCACTGCCCATCGCATCGAGAGCGATTTTCATAGCGGCTCCTTGGGGAAAAAGTCAATTGGTGATTGGTCAACTAGTGACTAGTCACCGATCACTAGTTGACTATTCGGCGACTATTTTACTCGACTTGCTATGAATTTGCAAAACTCGAATCGCTGTTGACTTGCAAAGAAATGAGATGTATACTGTCCCCGACAGACAAACCCAGTTACGCGCGGAATTATTTTCCGCAAGGAGATGCTTCGATGGTGAAGAAAAAGCAACCTCGCCTAGCGACTCGCCGTTCACGTACCCCCCCCCCGTCCTCTAGTTCCGCTTGATTCCTCGCCCGCGTCAGCCATCGCCAAGGACGCGCCCGCCGCGCCGATCGCGGCAGAAGAGACCGCGCGGCCGATCACCGCGCCCGCGCAGACCTTCGAGGTCTCGGAGACCTCGAAGGTCTCGGAATCCGCGCCCTCCTTCCCCGTCGTCGGCATTGGCGCGTCGGCGGGCGGTCTCGCCGCGCTCGAAGGGTTCTTTGCAAATATGCCGGCGGACACCGAAGGCGGCATCGCGTTCGTCATCGTGCAACACCTCGACCCCGGTCACAAGAGCATTCTCACCGATCTCGTTCAACGTTACACCAAGATGCAGGTCTTTGAAGTCGAAGATGGAATGACGGTCGAGCCGAACTGCGCCTACATCATTCCGCCGAACAAAGATATGGCGCTCTTGCACGACAAACTGCATCTGATCGAACCCGCCGCGCCGCGCGGCTTGCGTCTCCCGATCGATTTCTTTTTCCGCTCGCTCGCGCAGGATCGCGGCGAGCAAGCGATTTGCATCGTCCTCTCCGGCGCGGGCACCGATGGCACGCTCGGCTTGCGCGCGATCAAAGAAGTCGGCGGGATGGCGATGGTGCAGAATCCCGAATCGGCGGGGTACGATGGAATGCCGCGCAGCGCGGTTGCCACCGGTCTCGCGGATTACGTTCTGCCGCCGAAAGATATGCCCAAGCAATTGATCGGCTACGTGCAGCACATCTTCGGACGCAAGAAAAAAGGCGGCGCGGCTATTCCAGTGGATGTCAACAGTTGGATTCAGCGCATCCTGGTTTTATTGCGCTCATCGAGCGGACACGATTTTTCCTGCTACAAGCAATCCACGATTTTGCGCCGCGTCGAACGCCGGATGGCGGTGCATCAGATCGAGCGGATCGAGCAGTACGTCCAATATCTGCGGCAGAACGAAATCGAACAGTTGACGCTCTTTCGCGAACTCTTGATCGGCGTGACCGGCTTTTTCCGCGACCCGGAAGCGTACGGGGTGTTGCTCGAAGGCGCGATCAACAAACTGCTGGCGGACCGTCCCGTCGGCACGCAGTTGCGCGTGTGGACGCCGGGCTGTTCGACCGGCGAAGAGGCGTACTCGATCGCGATGCTGTTCCAGGAACAGATGGAACACTCGGGGCGGCAGTTCAATCTCCAGGTTTTCGCGACCGACATTGACCAGACGGCAATCGAAAAAGCGCGCGTCGGCTTGTACCCCGCGAACATCGCCGCCGATGTGACGCCGGAGCGGCTGGGACGGTTCTTCATTCGCGAAGGCGACGACGCGTTCCGCGTCAAGAAAAGCATCCGCGACGTGCTCGTCTTCGCCGAGCAGGACGTCATCAAAGACCCGCCGTTTTCCAAGATTGATTTGCTCACTTGCCGCAACCTGCTCATCTATATGCAAGCCGAATTGCAGCGCAAAGTCATTCCGATCTTTCATTACGCGTTGAATCCCGGCGGATTTCTTTTCCTCGGCAGTTCCGAGTCCGTCGGCGAGTTCACCAATCTGTTCGAAGCGATAGACCGCAAATGGAAATTGTATCTGCGGAAAGAAGTCGCCTTTCCGCACGGCGTGGCGGTGGAAATGCCGGTGCACGTTCCTCCGGCGGCGCGCATCGAAGCAAAAGAAAGAAAAGTCAACGCCCGCGAAGTGACCGAGCGGACGCTCTTGACGGATTACGCGCCCGCGTGCGTGACAGTCAATTCGCACGGCGAGATTCTCTACGTCCACGGACGCACCGGCAAATACCTGGAACTGACGACCGGCGAAATGAGCGCGAACATTCTCCGCGCCGCGCGCGAAGGTTTGCGGCTGGAACTGGCGACCGCGCTCCGCAAAGTCGTCACCGGCAAAAAGCAAATCCGCTACGACGGGCTGACGGTCAAGACGAACGGCGACACCGAGCGCGTGAACCTGATCGTCAAACCGGCGGATGTGTTCTCCGTCGAGACCGGGACGCTCCTCGTCATCTTCGAACCCGCCGGACCGACGCGCGCGCCGGCGCGGCCGGCGAAGGGGAAAAAGCCGACGCCGGTGGAGGAGGTAGGCACTCGCAGCAATCAGCACATCGCCGCGCTGGAGCGCGAGTTGCGCGTCAAGGAAGAATATCTCCAGACGACGGTCGAAGAATTGGAAACCGCGAACGAGGAACTGAAATCCACGAACGAGGAATTGCAGTCTACGAACGAAGAATTGCAATCCACGAACGAGGAATTGGAAACGTCGAAAGAGGAGTTGCAATCGGTCAACGAAGAGTTGGTGACGGTCAACACCGAACTGCAGCAAAAGATCGAAGACTTGTCGCGCGCCAACAACGATATGAACAACCTGCTCGCCGGCACCGGCATCGGCACGATTTTCTTGGATCACCAACAGAACATTCTGCGCTTCACTCCGGCGGTCACGCGCATCATTCCGTTGCAGGCAAGCGATGTCGGACGGCCACTGGAACATTTTTCGTCGAACGTGACGAATGTGGAAAATCTCGCCAGTGACATTCGAGCCGTGCTCGATTTATTGACACCGCACGAAGCCGAAGTGCAAACGAAAGACGGACATTGGTACCTGATGCGGATTCTGCCGTACCGCACGCTAGAGAACGTCATCGAAGGCGTAGTGCTGACGTTCTGCGAGATCACGGAGCAAAAGCGTTTGCAGGAGGCACTGCGCAACACGGAGAGCGCACTCCGCCTCGCCGTTGTCCTGCGCGACGCGAACGACGCGATCACGGCTCACGATTTGCAGGGGCGCATTCTGGCGTGGAATCCGATGGCGGAGAAACTGTACGGCTGGAGCGAAGCGGACGCGCTCGCGATGAACATCCGCGAGATCGTGCCGATGGACAAGCGCGCCGAGTCCATCGCGTATGCGGAGAAACTCGCGCGCGGCGAACCGGTCGAGGCGTTCGAGACGCAGCGCGTCACCAAAGCCGGGCAAACGCTGGACGTTCGGCTGACCGTCACCGTGCTCGTGGACGCGCAAGGCAAGCCGTATGCGGTGGCGACGACGGAGCGGAATGTGACGACCTAACCCCCAACCCCCTTCCCTCGTAGGGAAGGGGGCAAGGGGGAGATGTGACGACCTAACCCCAACCCCCTTCCCTCGTAGGGAAGGGGGCAAGGGGGAGATGTGACGACCTAACCCCCAACCCCCTTCCCTCGTAGGGAAGGGGACAGAAGGAGATGTGACGACCTAACCCCCAACCCCCTTCCCTCGCAGGGAAGGGGGCAGGGGGATAGGTATGGAGGCAAGTATGGCAAAGAGGGAATCCACCTCCCCAGACAAATTCGCCACACTACGCAGAGAGGCAGAAGAGATCGCGCGAACACAACCCGCGGAATTGGGGAGGTTATCACGCGAAGAGATGCAGCGCGTCGTGCACGAACTGCAGGTGCATCAAATCGAATTGGAGATGCAGAACGATGAACTGCGCCGCACTCAGGCGGAACTGGAAGACGCGCGCGACCGCTACCGCGATCTGTACGATTTCGCGCCGGTCGGCTATCTCACGCTCGACGACAAGAACATCATTCGAGAAGCCAATCTTACCGCCGCGGCAATGCTGGGTGTTGAGCGCGCGCGCTTTGTCAACCAACCGTTGTCACGCTTTATCGCGCGGAACACTCAAGACGTTTTTTATCTCTTTCACAAACATTTGCTCGACACGCAGACGCGGCAGGTGTGCGAATTGAAAATGGTCAAGTCCGACCAGTCTGAATTCGATGTCGCGCTGGAAGCGATTGCGGCGCGTGACGCCAATGGCGCGCCTACGCTCCGCGTCTCGCTGAGCGACATTACGACGCGCAAGCGCGCGGAAGCGATTCTGGCGCAACATTCGGAACACCTGGAGCAACTCGTCGCAGAGCGGACGCGTGAACTGCGCGACGCGCAAGCGCAACTCCTTCAGCAGGAACGGCTAGCAGTCCTGGGACAAATCGTCGGCGGCGTCAGCCACGAACTCCGTGGTCCTCTGGGCGCGATCAAGAACGTGGCATGGCTGCTCAAGCGCCCACTCGCCGCGTCTGATCCCGAGACAAAAGAGACCCTGGACATCCTCAACCGCGAAGTGGCAATCGCCGACCGGATCCTTACAAGTTTGATGAATTATGCGAATCCTAAACCGCCTTTCCGCTGCAAGACCAACGTGACCGAAATACTTGACGCGGCAATCGCGCAAACTACGATTCCAGCGCGCGTCACGGTAATCAAACAATACGCCGAACCCTTGCCTGCGCTGATGGCAGACCCCGATCAACTCGAAATCGTGTTTGGCAACCTGATTCGCAACGCCGTGCAAGCCATGCCCGCTGGCGGACAACTGACGATAAAGACAGAGGGCGAAACGCTCCGCGTGAAGGATGAAACTTTGGGCGAAGATTTCGTCTCTCATCCCTCATCCTTCATCCTTGTCAGCATTTCCGATACCGGCGTCGGCGTCGCGCCGGACATTTTAGACAAAATCTTTCAGCCGCTGTTCAGCACCAAGGCGCAGGGAATGGGCTTGGGACTCTCGCTCTGCAAATTGCTCGTCGAGGGACATGGCGGCAAAATTCAGGTCACGAGTCAGATAGACAAAGGTACGACGGTGATCGTGAATCTACCTGTTGCGCCTGGAACTACCCGCTCCTCGGATACTCAAGCTGGATAACGCAGTTTGGAGGAAACAATCATGGAACGCGCCAAGCCGCGGTGAAGCAGAACGCGCCGCGCGATCAAAGGTTTTCTTTTTCCCCAACTTGTGCTAGAATGAACGCCATCAGAAATTCAGAGGGGAGAAATCGCGATGGAAGTTTTGTTGCTGAAAAACGTGCCGGGCGTGGGTAGCGCCGGGCAAGTGAAAAAAGTGAACGATGGACACGCGCGCAATTATCTGCTCCCGCGCAAGCTCGCCGTCCCGGCGACCGGCGGCGCGGTCAAGCAAGCCGAAACGATCAAAGCCGCCGCCGCGCGCCGCGACGCGAAGACACTCGGCGAAGCGCAAGAATTGGCAAAGCAGTTGGGGCAAATCACGCTGACCTTTCGCGCCAAAGCCGGAGAGGGCGAACGACTCTTCGGTTCGATCACTTCGAGCGATGTGGCGGACGCGCTCGCGCGCGATCATCGCATCAACGTTGATAGACGCAAGATTGATTTGGAATTGCCGATCAAAGAACTGGGTGAAAAGCAGGTCGCGATCAAGGTGCATCCCGAAGTGACTGCCCAGGTGACGGTCGCCGTCGAGCGCGAACCGGCGTAGTTGGTGCGGCGATGAATGACTCGGCGATTCCGCCGGCGATGTTCCGGGAGATCGTCGCGCGCGTCCGGTGCGCGCTGTGCGGTCACCATTTTCGCGCGAACGATATCCAGGTTTTGGGACGGCGCGGCAACGCGTGGGCAATGCGCGCCCACTGCCCGATGTGCCGCGCGCAGGCGTTGCTGTTCGCCGTGGTCGAACCGCGCGCCGCGCACATGCTCTACAGCGATCTGGCGCCGGACGAATGGGCGCGCTTCAAAGATCGCCCGCCGATCGCAACGGACGACGTGATCGCGTTCCACCAATTCATTCGCGCGTACGACGGCGATTTTTCCGAAATTTTGGACGAGCCGTTGCCGCCGGAATAATCCAGACTTCCGAAGTTTTTCGAGCTTCGGAAGTTTTGTTTTGCGTCCGAACAAGGGCAGGGCTTTGTCAAAGCCTTCATTGTGTCATTGCGAGGAGCGTTTTTTTTTGCGACGAAGCAATCCCCAAGCAACTCGGAGATTGCTTCGCTTTGCTCGCAATGACACGTAACCGCGACTTGACAAAATCCTAGAACAAGGAGTTGACACATTTCGAAAACGTGGTATAATATCGGCAGGATACCCCCCTAGGGTATACGTCATTTCAAGGAGAAACCAATGGCTACTGTACATCCTTTGCACGTGACTGATGCTGACTTTGCCAAAACGGTCCTGGAATCCAAGTCGCCGGTGCTGGTGGATTTCTGGGCGGAATGGTGCGGACCGTGCCGGATGATCGCGCCGTCGGTCGAAGAGCTGGCGCGCGAGTACGCCGGCAAAGCCGTCGTCGCCAAGATGGACACCGACGCGAATCCGCAAACGCCGATGAAGTACGGCATTATGGGCATTCCGACGCTGATCATTTTCAAGGACGGCAAAGAAGCGGATCGCATCGTCGGCGCGGTGCCCAAAGCGGCAATCGCCAAGAAATTGGACGCCGCGCTTGCCAAGTAGAGTGACCGATGCCGATTTACGAATACTATTGCGACGATTGCAAAAAGCCGTTTGAAGTTTTCGTTCGCTCGATCAGCGCGCCGGTGACGCCGGTCTGTCCCGCTTGCGGCGGACGGCACGTCGAAAAAGAAGCGACGGCGGCAAGCGCGATCGGCTTGAGCAACGCGGCATCGTCCGCGTCCTGCGCGCCGAGCGGCTGAGGATTGCCGCGCCGATAACCGGGTGTTATCGCCGTGGCAAATCGTCAAGGATGAACGTATGGCGCAAGATACAAAAAATGCGAAAGCCGAAATGCTTCGCCGCTTGAAACGCATCGAGGGACAAACGCGCGGCGTGCAAAAAATGGTGGAAGAAGAACGCGGCTGCGCGGACATCCTACACCAACTCAACGCGATCAACGAGGCGATCCGCAGTGTCAGCCGCTTGCTCGCCGAGAATTACGCGGTCGAATGTTTGCAGGCGCCGGGCAAGCGCGGCAAATCACGCGCCGCCATCGCGACGATGCTGGACGTGATCGCGCAAGTGCCGCGTTGATTTTCAATTTTCGATTGCCGATTTTCGATTCGATGCTCAATCCAAAATCGAAAATCAAAAATGAGCGGGGAGGAATCGTGCCTTTACTACGCGATGCAGATCGCGAAAATCTGCGAAAAGAATTGGATCAATTACAAACGCCGGTGCGTTTGGTGTTTTTTACGCAAGCGCTCGATTGCGAGTATTGCGGATTGACCAAGCAAGTCTTGGAAGAAATCGTCGGCTTGTCCGACCAGGTGCAATTGAAAGAATACAACTTTGCGATTGACAAGGACGCGGTCGCGCAGTACCACATCGCGCGCGTCCCGGCGATCGCGGTGACGCGCGTCGAGCAACCCAAGTTGCTGGTGACAGGCAACGAGCAACCGCGCGAACGCGATTACGGGATCCGCTATTACGGCGTGCCCGCCGGTTTTGAATTCGCCGCGCTGATCGGCGACATTCTCGACGTGTCGAAGGGCGATTCGGGTTTGAGCGCGCAAAGCAAAAGCGCGCTCGCGCAACTAAAAGACCCGTTGCATCTCCAGGTCTTTACGACGCCGACCTGACCTCACTGTCCGCGTGCAGTCAGGTTGGCTCACCAAATGGCAATGGAAAACGAATTGATCACGGCAGACGCCGTAGAAGCGTCCGAGTATCCCGAACTTGCCGAACGCTATCAAGTGTACGGCGTGCCGCTCACAATCGCAAACGACAAGGCGCGCATCGAAGGCGGAATGCCGGAGCCGATGTTCATCGAGAAAATTCTGCAAGGAATCGGCGTAAAGGATGAAAGATGAAAGATGAAAGATGAAAACACAGACCTACAACCAAGTTGAAAATTCATCCTTCATCCTTCATCCTTCATCCTTCATCCTTCATCCTTCATCCTTCATCCTTTGAGGTTTACGATGGATCCGATTGCAAAAGTGTTGAGTGAATATAAAACGATTGCCGTCGTCGGCTTGTCGTCGAATCCGAGCAAGCCGAGTTACGAAGTCGCGCAATATCTCCAAGAGCGCGGCTATAAAATCATCCCAGTCAATCCGATGCTAACTGAAGTACTCGGTGAAAAAGCGTATCCCGATGTGACTTCGATCCCTGGCGCGGTAGATGTCGTTGACATTTTTCGCGCGCCGGACGCGGCGCCGGAAATCGTCGAGCAGGCAATCGCGAAGAAAGCCAAAGTCGTGTGGATGCAACCGGGCGCGGAAAATCTACAGGCAGCGGAACGCGCGATGCAAGCCGGGCTCGAAGTGATCGTCGGCGTGTGTATGAAGCGCGAACACAAAGGGCTACAAGACAAAAGCCAAGAGTAAAAAGGAAAAAGTATGGCGAAGAAAACAGCATCCGTACGCTGGGTCAGCGGTAGAGCGTTTGAAACACAAACTGGCTCTGGTCATCGCGGCTGGATTGATGCGTTTCCCAAGGAAGGCGAGACGAGCAAGGGACCAACGCCAACAGAATTGGTGTTGGTGGCGGTTGCCGGTTGCACGGGAATTGACATCGTTGACATTCTGCAGAAGAAACGCCTGAACGTCACAGGACTCGATGTGGCGGTGGAAGGCACGCAAGCCGCCAATCCTCCAAACGTCTACACCGAACTCGATGTGGTGTATCGCGTGCGCGGCAAAGATATTCCCGCGAGCGCGGTCGAGCAAGCGATCAAGCTTTCGGAAGAAAAGTACTGTAGCGTCGGCATTATGATCGGCAAGACCGCCAAGATCAACAGCCGCTATGAAATCGTCGCAGAGTGAAAGACCGTTGTCACTTTGAGCGGAGCGACAAGTCTCCTTGTTGCGAAATAGAGATTTCTCGCTTCGCTCGAAATGACCGCGTCGAGTGAAATGTTCCGATCGAATCATCGCGCGCCGCGCGTCGACGCGACCAAGTGCAAGACCTGCCAACGCTGTCCCGCGCGCCAGACGTGCAAGCTGAAAGCGCTCGTGCAATTCGAAGCGCACGAACTGCCGTACATTGATCGCGAGATGTGTCGTGGCTGTTTGGTGTGCGTGGAGGAATGTCCGCATCGCGCGATTGTCGTGGAATAGTTGGTTGGTTGGATAGTTTGATAGTTGGATAGTTGCGGAGCACGCCGGATGTTCGGAGTGTTCCGCTTTTGCTTTGTTGCTAAAATCGGGAGTCGTTTGTATAATCGTGCCAATCCTTTTCCGTAAAGGTGCGAAATGACCGATGCTAAATCGAATCGCGAACCTGTGACCAAAGAGACGCCTGACCTGCTTGGCGAACAGATCGAATCATTGCGCCAGATTTTTCCCGAAGCATTCGCCGAAGGCAAGTTGGATTTCGACAAACTGCGCGCCGCGCTCGGCGATTTTGTGGACGAGCGCCCCGAACGCTATTCGTTTACGTGGGCGGGCAAGCGTGATGCAATTCGTTTGTTACAGACGCCGAGCCGCGCGACACTCATCCCCGCACCCGCTGAAGGTGTGAATGTTACCACAACCCAAAACCTCTTCATCGAAGGCGATAACCTCGAAGTGTTGAAACTTCTCTACAAGGCGTACTTTGGGCGCGTCAAGATGATTTACATTGACCCGCCGTACAACACGGGCAACGATTTTGTCTATCCCGACGATTACGCCGACCCGCTGAAAACGTACCTTGAACTGACGCAGCAAATCACGAGCAATCCCGAAACGAGCGGGCGTTATCATTCCGCGTGGCTCTCGATGATGTATCCGCGCTTGTTTCTGGCGCGCCAACTCTTGCGCGAGGATGGCGTAATTTTTGTGAGCATTGACGATCACGAGGTTCATAATTTACGGATGGCGATGAATGAGATTTTTGGAGAGGAGAATTTCTACGGTTCGATTGTTTGGCAGAAGAAAGATACACCGTCGAACGATGTGCAAGGAATTTCTATCACACACGAATACATTCTCGCATACGTGAAAAGTTCTGCGTTTACGCGCCATCTTCTCGCTCGAACTGAGGAACAACTGGGGATCTACAAAAATCCCGATAACGATCCGCGTGGTGTTTGGACTCGTAATGCACTTACGCGGAAGGAATTCGTTGAGCGTGACTACTACGCAATCAAGAATCCGCAAGGCCGTGAGGTGTATCCGCCTCCAGGAACAAGTTGGCGTGTCTCGCGCAAAACGCTGGAGCGCCTTATTGCCGAAGATCGCATTTGGTGGGGCAAGGACAGAGATGGCGACATGCCTTTTGTCAAACGGTTTCTTTCTGAAGTGCAACAAGGTGTTGTTCCAACGAGTTGGTGGGATTATGAATTCGCGGGTTCGAATCGAAATGCAAAGATGGAAATTCGTAGCCTTTTTGATAATGAAGCACCCTTTGAAACTCCCAAACCATCAAAACTGCTCTCGCGGCTCTTGACGATTTCGACCACAAATGATGATTTGATCCTCGACTTTTTCGCTGGCTCTTGCACGACCGCGCAAGCGGTGTTGGAGTTGAATCGCGAGGACGGCGGCAATCGGCGGTTCATTATGGCTCAGTTGCCAGAGCCAATCGCCACCCCTGTCACGCTGAGCGTGAACGGAGCGAAGCGGAGTGAACGCGAAGCGTCTCGCAAGTCGCTGCAAGGAGATTCTTCGCCTTCGGCTCAGAATGACAAACCAATGGAGACCATCGCGGACATCGGCAAGGAACGCATCCGCCGCGTCATCGCCAAGATGCAAAAAGAAAACGCGGGCAAGATGAATTTGCAAGACCGCGCGACGCCCGAAGACCTCGGTTTCAAAGTATTCAAGCTCGCGCCGTCGAATTACAAGCAGTGGTGTTTTGTAGGGGCGAATGAAAATTCGCCCAAACCAACGCCCGCCGAATACGCAACCCAAGTCGCAATGTTCGCCGAGCCGCTCGCGGATGGCTGGCAGTTGGAAAACGTCATCTACGAAGTCGCGGTGAAAGAAGGGTACGGCTTGAATTGTCGCATTGAGTTTGCGGAAACATCCGGCGTGCCAATCCCTGCGCACGGCGACGATCTTTTCCAACGCAACGCGATTTACCGCGTCACCGATCTCGACAAGGAGCAATCGTTTTACATTTGTCTCGCAGATAAACTGCGTCTGGAAGCGTGCAAGCCGTTGCCGTTAACGCGCACTATCCTGTTCATTTGCCGCGATACTGCGCTAGATGATAAAGCCGCGGCAAATCTCGCGTTGCAATGTCGGTTGAAGACGATTTGAAAGGAGCGAATGATGCCCAAATCACAAATCGAATTACCAAAAGAAAAAATCGCGGCGTTTTGCCGACGAAATCATATCCGGCGCTTGGCGATTTTTGGATCGGCGCTGCGCAGTGATTTTCGTCCTGGAAGTGACCTCGATGTCTTGGTTGAATTTGAGCCAGACCACATTCCTGGGCTGGCATTTTTCGGAATGCAAGCCGAATTGTCCAAGACACTGGGGCGTCCCGTTGATCTGAATACACCGCAATTCTTGAGCAAGTATTTTCGTCGCCAAGTGCAACAGGAAGCGCAGGTGATTTATGAGCAAACATGAGTCGTCGATCCGTTATCGCCACATGCTCGATAATGCGCGCAAAGCGAGTGAATTGATGCGCGGCAAAACGCGCGCGGACTTGGACGATGAAGGAATCGAGACGCTTGCGCTGGTTCGTTTGCTCGAAGTGGTAGGCGAAGCCGCAAATCGAATTTCCGATAATGAACAGTTGCGCCATCCCGAAATTCCTTGGGTGCAAATTGTCGGCTTGCGGAATCGCTTGATTCACGGTTACGATTCGATTGATTTGGATATTCTGTGGCAAGTCGTCAGCGAGGATTTGCCTCCGCTGATTCAATCGCTCGAAAAGATTATTGCGGGCATTGGGTAATGCAATTCAAATTCGACGCCAACCAAGAATTCCAAATCCACGCCATCGAATCGGTCGCCAACCTGTTCGAGGGACAGCCGCGCATTCAAGTCGAACTGAAATTCGCGGCGAGCGCGGGCTTTGCCGCGATTGCGAATCGGCTCGATCTGGACGACGCCGCGCTGCTCACGAATTTGCAATCCGTCCAACGCGCAAACAATCTGCCAACCGACGCCGCGCTTGAATGGATCGAGTCCGAAATCGAAACGCTTGACGGCAAACGCCGCGCGCGCTTTGCCAACTTTTCAGTTGAGATGGAAACGGGTACCGGCAAGACCTACGTTTACATCCGCACCGCACTCGAATTGTTCCGCCGCTATGGACAATGCAAATTCATCGTCGTCGTTCCCTCCGTCGCCGTGCGCGAAGGCGTACTGAAAACGCTGGAGATCACCGAAAAACATCTGCGCGAGTTGTACGACAACATCCCGTACCGATACTACGCGTACGATTCCGATAATCTTTCCCAGGTTCGCCAGTTCGCGCTCTCCGATGGCGTCGAAATGATGGTGATGACGATTGACTCGTTCAACAAAGCGTCGAACGTCATTCGTCAGACGACCGACCGCTTGCAAGGCGAAACGCCGATTCATCTCGTCCAAGCCACGCGCCCGATTTTGATTTTGGACGAGCCGCAAAATATGGAAAGCGAATTGCGTATCAACGCGCTGTCCGCGCTCGATCCGCTGTTTGCTTTGCGCTATTCCGCAACACATCGCAATCCATACAACCTCGTCTATCGCCTCACGCCGTTTGAAGCGTATCGGCAAGGACTGGTCAAGCGCATCGAAGTGGCGGGCGTCGAGCAGGCGGGAAACGAGAACCAGGTTTTCTTACGACTTGATGGCATCAAAGTCGAAAAGAAAACCTTTACCGCGCGGTTCGCCGTTCACAAATTGATGAAGGACGGTACGGTCAAAGAGCAAGCCGTCACGATCAAGCCAGGCGATTCGCTCGAAGAAAAAGCGAATCGCCCAGAATACGCGCCGTTCGTCGTTGAAGAAATCAACGCGGGGGAAGGTTACGTCCGCTTTACGAACGGGATGGAATTGAAAACGGGCGAGACGCGCGGCGCGGACAAGGATACGATTTTCGACGCGCAGATTCGTTACACGCTCGGCGAACATTTCCGCAAGCAAGAACGATTGCGCGACGCGGGCATCAAAGTTCTCTCACTTTTCTTCATTGACCGCGTGGACAATTACGCGCGCGGCGACGGCATCATTCGGCAGTTGTTCGACAAGGCGTTTGCAGAGATGAAACCGACCGCGTGGCGCGACGTGGACGCGGCTAAAGTTCAAGCCGCCTATTTCGCCGCGCGGCGGACGAAAAGCGGCGAAGTGATTTACGAGGACAGCAAGACGGGCGAATCGGAGAAAGATAAAGAAGCGTACGATCTGATTATGCGCGACAAGGAACGCCTGCTCTCGTTTGACGAGCCGACTTGCTTTATCTTTTCGCACTCGGCGTTGCGCGAGGGGTGGGACAGCCCCAACGTCTTTCAGATTTGCACGCTGAATCAAACCGCGTCGGAAATGAAAAAGCGGCAAGAGATCGGGCGCGGCGTGCGCTTGTCGGTCACTCAAGACGGCAGCCGCGTGCGCGCTGACAAAGTGAACGTGCTGACCGTCGTCGCGAACGAGAGTTACGAAAACTACGTCGCGCGGTATCAATCTGAAATCGAAGACGAGTTTGGCACAGAGGGCTTGCCGCCTCCGCCCGCGAACGCGCGGAAACGCGGGAGCGCGCACTTGCGGAAAGAGTTCATCCTCAAACCCGAGTTCAAAGAACTGTGGGAACGCATCAAGCACAAGACGCGCTACGATGTCAAGATTGACACCGCGCAATTGATCGCGGATGTCGTCGCCGCATTGAATCAAGCCGAGATTCGCCCACCGCGCCTTGTCGTTTCCAAAGCGCGCGTTGAAGCGCAAGGTGACGAGTTTACGGCAATTCATGTTGCCGAACGCGCTACGCCGTACGTCACGCCGTCTGCGCCATTGCCGAACATCGTCGAGGTGATGGCGAGTTTGATGGAGCGCACCACGCCGCCGATGCGCCTCACGCGTCAAACGCTTTTGGAAATCTTTGCGCGCGCCGCGCCGCAAAAGCAACAAGCCGCGTTGGATAACCCGTACGAGTTCGCAACGGTTGCCGTGCAGATTATCAAGCGCAAACTCACAGACCAATTGGTGGATGGAATCCAGTACGAGAGAATCAACGCGTGGTACGAGATGACGCTGTTTGAACTTGAAATTCCAAGTTGGGCAGATTATTTGATTCCTGCCGCGCATTCAGTCTACGATCACGTTATCTACGAGTCGGACATTGAAAAAGATTTCGTCGTTGATCTGGAAAATCGGGACGACGTGAAGATGTATTTGAAATTGCCTAGTTGGTTCACGGTTGACACGCCTATCGGCACGTACAATCCCGACTGGGCAATTGTGCTTGAGCCGCGCGATGAACACGGCAAGCCAACAGGCGAACAGACGCTGTATCTTGTGCGCGAGACCAAGAGCACGACCGATTTGGACAAGT
Organism: Chloroflexota bacterium; assembly: GCA_016865935.1. GTDB lineage: Bacteria > Chloroflexota > Anaerolineae > UBA4142 > UBA4142 > VGOB01. The sequence goes on from VGOB01000037.1 coordinate 16,220, forward strand.
TGCACCCCGACGAAGCCCGCAAGCTTCGTTGCGGCGAGCGACATTTCAAAGACGCGCTGGGCGTGAATTATAAAGTTGTGACCAACGCACGCGACATTTGGTAGGAGAAATGAGAATATGATCATCACCGCCGAACTGAAAACCGAAGGCAAACTCATCGCCGCGCTGACCGCAAACCCGAAAGAGTTCAAGACCGGCAGTCGCGGTTTCCACGGACAAGGCAAAATCGAAATCGAAGGCAAGCGTTACCAGGTGCAAATCCAACTCGTCGAAATCGGGAGCAAGCCGCTTGCTGAAAAAGAGGCGCAACAATGACCGCGCAAAATTACACGATGCCGGTCGCCAAATTGCTCACGCTGGGCGATCCGCGCGGAGAAGGCGAATGGCGCGATTATCTGAAACTTGGGTTCACGCCCGAGCACGCGCCTGATTTGATCCGAATGGCGCGAGACACAGAATTGTGGCTCGCCGATTCGGAGAGCAAAGAAGTGTGGGCGAGTCTCCACGCGTGGCGCACGCTGGGACAATTACGCGCGCAAAAAGCCATTGTCCCGCTGCTGGATTTATTCCAACGCATTGACGACGATGGCGATGATTGGGTGGGCGAAGAGTTGCCGGAGGTGTACGCGCTGATCGGTCCCGCGGCGATTCCGGCTCTAGCGAATTATCTTGGCGATCCGGCACACGGTTTGTGGGCGCGCATCGGCGCGTCGACGAGCATCGAAAAGATCGGGCAACAACATCCCAGTACCCGGGCCGAATGTGCCGCGACACTTGCGCGCGCGTTGGAAAAATTCGACGCGCAAGAGCCGGAACTCAACGCCTGCCTGATCAGCGCTCTGTGCGATCTGGGACCGCAGGAATACTTGTCCTTGATCGAACGCGCCTTTGCGTCCAAGCGCGTGGACGAGTCAATGCGCGGCGATTGGCAAGATATTCAGATCGAACTGGGATTGCTCAAAGAGCGAACTAGTCCACGCGCGCGCACAAAACTGAGTGACACAATAGACGATATTCGTTCGGCGCTTCTCCAAATCGCCGCCCGCAGAATACCGCCTCCACCCAAGGAACCCACTTTGACCGACAATGTGATCGCCGAGATGTTATACAAAGGCGAACTCAAGTTGCCGGGCAAAAAAGAATCCCAGCCCAAGAAGAAACACAAGTGATGCGCGAAAATCCAATGACCGGTCGCCGCCTCTACCTCGTCACCTTCGCGATGATGCTCTCGCTCTTTCTCGCCTCGATTGAAGTGACCGTCGTCGCGACCGCGATGCCGACGATTGTCGCGCAACTCGGCGGGCTCGATATTTACGCGTGGGTCTTTTCCGCGTATATGATCGCTTCCACCACCACCCTGCCGCTCTTCGGCAAACTTTCCGATATTTACGGACGCCGCTGCATTTTTCTCCTCGCGGTGACTCTGTTTCTAATCGGATCGATCTTGTGCGCGTTCGCACAAACGATGCTGCAGCTCGTGTTGTTTCGCGCGATCCAAGGTCTGGGCGCGGGCGGCATTATGCCGCTCGCGTTTACGATCATCGGCGATATCTTTTCGTTCGAACAGCGCGCCAAGATGCAAGGATTGTTTTCCGGCGTGTGGGGCGTCTCCAGTCTGATCGGACCGCTCCTCGGCGGCTTGCTGGTCGAGCGCGTGTCGTGGCATTGGATTTTTTATCTCAACGTGCCGTTCGGCTTGATCGCCATCGCGCTGATGCTTGCCGCGTGGCGCGATGTGACGCCGCGCACCGGCGGACGCGTCGATTATCCCGGCGCGCTTTTGTTGAGCGGCGGCATCGTCGCGTTGATGCTCGCGTTATTCGAATTGCGCGTGGGCTTGGCGGCAAACCCGCTCACCATCGGCGCGGCGCTGTTGAGCGCGCTCGCACTCTTCGCCGCGCTCGTCCCCATCGAACGCCGCGCCGTGAATCCGATCTTGCCGCTCGCGCTCTTTCGCGAACGTCTTTTCATCGCGGCGATCAGTCACGGCTTTCTCGCCGGATTCGCGCTGTTCGGCAGCGCGAATTTCATCCCCTTGTTCGCGCAAGCCGTGCTCGGCACCAGCGCGACGATTGCCGGAGCCATGCTAACGCCGCAGGTATTGAGCTGGACCCTGGCAAGCATCTTGGGCACGCGCCTGCTCTTGCGCGTCAATTATCGCGCGCTCGCGCTGAGCGGCATGGGCGCGCTCGCGATCGGAATGGGTTTGCTGACCCAGGTCTCGCCGACGACGCCGCCCTGGTTCCTGGGGTTCAGCACGATGCTCTCCGGCATCGGAATGGGCGCGTCTATTCCGATCTTTCTGATCGCGGTGCAATCCACCGTGCCGCGCCACGCGCTTGGGACCGCGACGGCGACGGTGCAATTCGCGCGCAGTATCGGCGGCGCGATTGGCGCGAGCGTGATGGGCGTCGTTCTCGCGCTGCAATTCACCGCCGGACTCGCCGCCGCGCAACTCGATCCGCATCGCATTTCGATCAACGCGTTGCTCGAATCGAATGCGAATGCTTCAGCCACGCTCACCGCCGCGATGCGCGGCGCGCTGAGCGGCGCGGTGCAAGCCGTGTTCGTCGTCGCGTTCATCGTCACCCTGGGCGCGTGGATCGCCGTCGCGCTCGCGCCGCGCGTTTCAATCGGCGCGCGCCAAGCTCCTTCACCCGCGCCCTAGCCGCGTTCATACCTTCTTCACAACTCTGTGATAAGATCGAGACGTGATGGCTAGAAAAATTTTGATCGTCGAAGACGAAAAGAAACTCGTCGCCGTTCTCAAAGCGTACCTCGAACAAGCCGGGTTTGCCGTCGTCACGGCGAACGACGGACAACACGCCCTGACGGTTTTCCGCCACGAAAAACCCGCGCTCGTGTTGCTCGATCTCAATCTGCCGATCCTCGATGGACTCGACGTGTGCCGCGCGCTGCGCAAAGAATCGGCGGCGCCGATCATTATGGTCACCGCGCGCGTCGAAGAGACCGATCGCCTGATCGGCTTGGAGCTGGGCGCGGACGATTACATCAGCAAGCCGTTTTCGCCGCGCGAAGTCGTCGCGCGCGTCCGCGCCGTTTTGCGCCGTTCCGAAGGCGAACCGACGCGCGCTGAAACGTTGAGCGCGGATGAGTTGACGCTCGATCTGACGAAACATTCCGCGCGCTTGAAGGAGCGCGAACTCGAATTGACGCCGACGGAATTCGATCTGCTGGCAGTGTTGATGCACAACCCAGGTCGCGCGTTCACGCGATTGCAATTGCTCGACCGCGTGCAAGGTGAAGCGTTCGACGGTTACGAACGGACGATTGACACGCATATCAAAAATCTGCGCCAGAAGATCGAGCGCGATCCGAAAAATCCGCGCTACCTCTTGACCGTGTTCGGCGTCGGTTACAAATTCGCGGAGGACATCTAGTTGTCATTGCGAGGAGCGGAGCGACGAAGCAATCCCCGTATCACTTGGATTGCTTCGCCCCTTCGGGGCTCGCAATGACAACTTGGAGGAAGTTTGAACAGTCTCTTCGCCCGTTTGATGTTCGCGTTCGCGCTCGTCATCCTGATCGCCATCGCGATTATTTTCGTCATCGTGAATCAAACGACGACGAACGAATTTCGCGCGTACACGTTTCGCGGCGGGACAACTACGCTCGAGCAAATCGCGCGCGAATTGAGCGCGTACTATGCCGCGCGCGGCGGCTGGCAGGGGATCGATCAATATTTCGCGCAGACGTTCGGCGCGGGGCGCGGGCGCGGCGCGCCGATGATGGCGGGCGTCGCGCTGCTGCTCGCCGATTCCAACGGAACGATCATCGCCTCACGCGACGGCGCGAACGTCGGGCAAAAAGCGACGAGCGCGCAACTTGCCGCCAGTTTGCCGGTTCAAGCGAACGGACGAAACGTCGGCGCGCTGATCGCGTCGTCGCAAAATCTCGCCGCGTTCGACGCGCAGCAACAAGAATTTTTGACGCGCGTCAATTTGTCGCTGCTGCTCGCCGGAGCGGTGGCGGGCGCGCTGGCGTTGCTGTTCGGCTTTTTTCTGTTCTACCAAATCACCGCGCCGCTCAACGCGCTGACGACTGCCGCGCGCAAAATCGCGGCAGGCGATTTCACCGCGCGCGTCGCGAATCCGCGCGGCGATGAAATCGGACAGGTCGGGCGCGCGTTCAACGCGATGGCGGAGGCGTTGGCGCAGTCCGAAACCGCGCGGCGGAATATGATTGCGGACATCGCGCACGAACTTCGCAATCCGCTCGGCGTTCTGCAAGGTCAACTCGAAGCGATGCTGGACGGCGTTTTTCCGACGACGAGCGAGCAAATCGCGTCGTTGCACGACGAAACGCTGTTGCTCGCGCGCCTCGTCGGCGATCTGCGCGATCTCGCGCTGGCGGACGCCGGGCAATTGCAGATCACGCGCCAGCCCGCCGATGTGCGCGCGCTGATCGAAAGAACTGCGGGCGCGTTCGCGTTACAAGCGCACGAACAGAATATCGCGCTGACGATTCATTGCGCGGAGAACCTGCCGCGCGCGAACGTCGACGCGCAGCGGATCGAACAGGTCTTGCGAAATCTGATCGGCAACGCGCTGCGGCATACGCCGGACGGCGGGCGGGTCAGTGTGCAGTGTTCAGTACTCAGTGAACAGACATTGGGGGTCGGCGGTCAGCGGTCAGCGGTCAGCGTGCGCGTGAGCGACACGGGAAGTGGAATTTCGTCCGAGGATTTGCCGCGCGTGTTCGAGCGATTTTGGCGCGGGGACAAGGCGCGCACCCGCGCCGGAAGTGGCGCGGGGCTGGGCTTGGCGATTGCTAAGCAGTTGATCCGCGCGCATAACGGCGCAATGGGAGTCGAAAGTGAAGCAGGACGCGGCGCGACGTTCTGGTTCACGCTTCCGGTGTGAGAAGAACGATCGGAGGACGAGAAGGCAAAGGACGAAAGATGCATACCGTCTTTCGTCCTTTGTCATTCGGCTTCACTCACGGTTTGATCTTCACTGCCACGTTCCAAAAAATCTTGAACCGGCAGTAATCTTGTTTGTTGGACACGCGGCACGAAACTTCTTGGACGGTGTGTGGACTGCCGCTTGCCCACGCGATCGCCGTTTCGTAAAACGCGACGGGGATATGGCACACGTGGGCATACGGCGGCGCGATGTTGCCGCGCACCAGTTCCGCGCAGTACGGGCAATCGTAAATATCCAGGATGAAATCCTCGCCCTGCCGATAGAATTCGTGTTTGTTGCCGAGCGCGCGCGTGAGTTCGTTGGTGAGTTTGCTCATCATCAGCGCGACGCGTTCGCGTTTGGTGCCCAGCGCGTCGAACGCGCGCAGCACTTGGCTGTACGCCAACACGCCGCTGCGCGTGAGATTGGAGAAACCGCGCTGCGCGACGCGGCGAAAAATATCGCGCGCCTGGACGTTGTCAAACGCCTGCCACACGACGCCGATCAGTTTTTCGTACTCGCGCATCGTGAGCGCGGGCGTATCGTCCAGCGGCGGCGGCGCATCGGCATAGCGCTCCAAGCCCGCCAGTTCGAGCACGCGGCGCAAACTATCGCGCCCAGGCGTCTCCTCGGCGATGATGTCGTAACAAATGCGGATGACGTACGCGGGAAGTTGTCGGTCTTCGTTCATTGGGTTCTCCGCTACTCTGCAATGGTCTACCGCCCCGGCAATAGCCCGAACGGATTTCGGTGCACTGCGCCGCGAATGATTTCGAAATGGAGATGCGGTCCCGTCGAATTGCCGGTGCTCCCCACGCGTCCGATCAACTGACCTTTCTTCACCGAGTCGCCCACCTCGACGTTCAACGCGCTCAAGTGCGCATAGCGCGTGAGGTAGCCGTTGCCGTGATTGATCAGGATCATAAAACCATAGCCGACATTACTCCAGCCCGATTGGATCACATAACCGGAATCGGCGGCAAGCACGGGCGCGCCTTTGGGCGCGCCGACGTCAATGCCGGGATGACGCGTCCAGAATTTTTGCGTGATGCGCCCGGAGACGGGCCAGCCAAACGATCCGGTGCCGCGCGCGGCAGTCGCCGGCAGAGGACCGCTGTACGCCGAAACGACGCGCGGTTGATATGGCTTGGTCCCGCCGGGCACCATCAAAAATTGCCCGGTCGTCAAAACGTAATCCGCGCCTTTGAAATCGTGTCGTTCCTGATTGAATTCAAAATTGACGATGTTTTGGACGAGCGCGTTCAGATCGAATTTCTTGCTTTTGTACTTGTCCGCAATCGAACGCACCGCTTCGCCGCTCTGCACGGTGTGCAGAACGCCGCTGACCGGCGGAATGTTGAGCGACTGCCCGACGGAAAGCATATCGGGATTGTCTTCCAATTTTCCGTTCGCCCACAACAGCGAATCCGCGCTCACCTCGAATTGTTCGGCGATGCTGCTGACATTGTCACCGGGCTGGACGGTGTACTTGATCACCTCGCGGCGCACGCGCTTGGGCGCGTTCGTGATCGGCACGGGCGCGCGGAATAAAATCGCGCTTTCATCCGGGATCGGATCGGGCAAAACGATTTCATCCGTCTCTTCCTCTGCTACTTGATCGGGGCCGCCCTTGTCGCTATTCAAGTTGAGTTGCACGCCGCTCGCGGCAATCGTGACGACCATCAGCACGATCAAACCGACGTGCGACGCGATGCGCGTCATCAGCGGCATATCTTGGACGATGTCGCCGAGAAAATCGCGCGCGGCAAGCAGCGATGGGGCGAGCCACACGCGGGGGCGAGCGAGGAGGGACAACTGGGTATGATCAGGCATATGGGTTAAAGAGATTGGAGACTGGAGATTGGAAAACCAATCTCTAGTCTCTGATCTCCGATTTACAGCGTGTCTTTGTTCAGCGTCGCGAGGAAATCTTTGTTCGTCGCGGTCTTTTTCATCCGTTGAATGACCGGCTCGAGCGCGTCTTCGCCGCCGCCGAGCATATCAATCATCCGGCGCAACAAAATCACGCGATTGAGTGTTTCGTCGTCGAGCAATAATTCCTCGCGCCGCGTGCTGGAACGTTCGATGTCAATCGCCGGAAAGACGCGTCGTTCGGAAAGTTTGCGATTGAGATGCATTTCGCTATTGCCGGTGCCTTTGAATTCTTCGTAGATCAGATCGTCCATCCGGCTGCCGGTATCCACCAAGCAGGTCGCGATGATCGTGAGCGAGCCGCCTTCTTCCAGATTGCGCGCCGCGCCGAAAAAGCGTTTGGGCGGATAGAGCGCAGCCGGATCGAAACCGCCGCTCAGCGTGCGCCCACTCGGCGGGACGACCAGATTGTACGCGCGCGCGAGGCGCGTGATCGAATCCAACATCACGACGACATCCTTGCCGCCTTCGACCAGGCGTTTGGCGCGCTGGAGCGCCATCTCCGCGACGCGCGTCTGATTTTCCACCGCGTCGTCGAACGTGGACGAAAACACTTCCGCCTCGACTGAGCGATCCATATCGGTCACTTCTTCCGGGCGTTCGCCGATCAGCACGACCATCAGATGCGCGTCCGGATAATTTTCGCTGATGCCGTTGGCGACCTGCTTGAGAATCGTCGTCTTGCCGGCTTTGGGCGGCGAAACGATCAAGCCGCGCTGACCGCGTCCAATCGGCGCGACGATATCGAGCAAGCGCGTCGCCAGCGTAAATTGTTTCGTTTCGAGTTTGTACTGCGAGTTTGGGAAAATCGGCGTGAGTTTATCGAAATCGGGTCGCGCTTTGGCGGCTTCGGGATCCAGTCCGTTGACTGCTTCGACGCGCAGCAGCCCGAAATATTTCTCAGTCTCTTTCGGCGGACGCACCTGACCGATCACCATATCGCCCGTCCGCAAACCAAAGCGCCGAATTTGCGATTGCGAGACGTAGACATCTTCGGGTCCGGGCAACAAATGATCGGATCGCAAAAAACCGATCCCGTCTTCGACGATCTGCAAAACGCCGCCGCCAAAAATCAGTCCTTCGCGTTCGGCTTTGGCTTGCAGCAATCGAAAGATCAGATCGGTTTTCTTGAGACGCGTGTAGCCGCTGATACCTTGCTCTTTCGCGATCTCGCGCAAATCGGCAAGTGTTTTGTGTTCTAGTTCAGCATAGTTGAGGGTTTCAGACACGGGGAAACTCCGTTAAATGGGGAAAACGAAATGGGCTGAGCGCGCAGCGCGCGTCAGCCAAAGGTTGGAACCGGTAAAATATTCTAAAATCATAAATCACATTCGGAAAGCAAACAGGAGAGCCAGGTCAATGTGATGAGGCAAATCCCAAGAGGTCGTGCAGTAGGACGCGGGTCCGTGTCCTTTGACTGCCCGAATTATAGCACTTTTCACAGGGCGAGTCAAATCGAATTTTTCATTGGCGCGCGAACACCCGATTAGACAAACCTTTCGATTTCGATTATACTCGCACCGCAATTCTGCAACGGAGGCAATTGCTCACCTGTCATTATAGCGGCGACGAGATTTCTCGCTCCGCTCGAAATGACACGGGGGCTGTGCAGCTACAAACGGAGGCAAAATGATCGACCCGAAGAATCTTCCCGGACGCGGCACCGTCGCGATTTTGCGTACGCGTCCCGAAACCGTACTGGACGATTACGCGCGCTTGATGCGCTTGGCGCGCTATGCCGATAATTTACCCAAAGACAAAGAAACGCTGCTGAAGATCAATATCTCGTGGCAAATTTGGTACCCCGGTTGCTCGACCGCGCCGTGGCAGTTGGAAGGCGTCGTCCGCACCTTGCTCGCGGACGGCTACGCGCGCGATCGGATCGTCGCGACGCACAACGATACCGTCGTCGTCAACGGACGCGAAGGACAACTCAACAATCGGCACAAGTTCGTGCAGGACAAGTACGGTTTGAAAACTGCCGAGACGTACAGCCAAGATGTCGAATGGGTGACGTACGAACCCAAGCAACCGTTCCTCGCGCTCGATCAGGTTTATCCCGAAGGCGTGCGAATTCCAAAATTACTCTATGGCAAAAATGTGTTGCACCTGCCCACCGTCAAGACGCACGTTTTCACGCACGTCACCGGCGCGATGAAAAACGCGTTCGGCGGCTTGCTCGATCAGAAACGCCATTGGACGCACAGCGTCATTGACGATACGCTCGTTGACCTTTTGCAAATTCAGCAAGACATTCACTCGGGAATTTTTTGCGTGATGGACGGCACGATTGCAGGCGAAGGTCCAGGGCCACGTGCGATGCGCTGGCACGTCAAGAACGTCATCCTCGCCAGTTCCGATCCGGTCGCGCTGGATGCGACCTCAGCCAAAATTATGGGACTCGATCCGATGAGTCTGCGCTTCATTCGCCACGCGCACGAGCGCGGCTTGGGTGTGGGCGATCCGCGCGCGATCAAATTCGTCGGCGATGTGGATGCGGCGGAAGAAAACTGGCGCTTCAGCGCGTACGAGAACACGTTCGCGTCGTGGGGTCAGCATCAGATTTATCACGGCGCGCTAAAGCCGTTCGAGCATCTGCTTTTGCGAACGCCGCTCGTCCCCTGGTCGTTCGCCGCGTCGAACATCTATCACAACTGGTACTGGTATCCGTTCATCGGCAAACGCCGCGCGGACGTCGCGCTCAAAACCGATTGGGGGAAATTGTTGCAACGCGAGTACAGCGCGGATCGTCCGATCAACCCAGGTTATGGATCGCGCAAGCCATTCATCGCGGCGGGCGCGGGGAGCGCCGCTGGATTGCTCGCGTTCGCAATCGGTTTGTATTTCGCGCTGAAACGCAACAAGTAGTTGGGTAGTTACATAGTTAGGTGGTTGGATAGTTGCCCAATCACCCAATCACCTACTCGCCTTCAAAACTCCACGCGTAAAATTCTTTGGGACCGTGTACGCCGAGCGCGAGCGTCTTTTCGATGTCGGCGGTGCGGCTGGGTCCGGTGATCAAAACCGCGTGCGCGCGATCCTTGATCTGCATCAGCGTCTCGCGCAGATCGGCGCGTAAATCTGTCGGGCGAAAGATCGCCAGATGCACGCGCGGCAACAGCGAAACGATTTCGGCTTGCTCCGGCGTCGTTCGCAGTGCGAGCGTGCCGGTCTGCGGCAGAACCGCGTCCGTGCTCGTCACACCCAGATCGCACAGCGCGAGCGCGCGCTTGTCCTCGCTCGGCGAAACGATCTCCACATCCAACTGCGAAAGCATCTCCGCGATTCCCAGTTCCCGCAATTCGCGATTTTCCCACACCAACGCTTTTTTGACGCGCTCGGCGCTCACCAACTCGGCGAGCGCGTTTTGCAATTCCACTTTGTTTTTGACGCGCCGCGTTTTGCCGCTAACGTAATCAATCGCCGCCAGCGTCGCCGCGACGCGCGCGGTAGAATCGCCAGACACGCGCGGCTCGTCCGGCAAAATCGGCAGCGGTTGGCGCGCGACATCGCGCAACGCGCCACTCACTCGATTCAAAATTGTATCGCGAGCTGAATCCATCGCCATCTCCGAGTTTAAGTTTCAGGTTTCAAGTTCAAAGTTCAAGGTTCAAGGTTCAAGGTTCAAGGTTCACGCATCACGTTTCTCGCCCCTCGCTCCTCGCTTCCTCCACCACGCGCGAAACTCCGCGCCGAATTTGGGAAACTGGCGCGCCAGCGTCCAACGATTCGCAGGCGGCGGCAAACTTGGCAGCCACTCGCCGCGCTTGAGCGGCGCTTGCGCGAATCGCAAAATCTGCGTGCCGAATTCGTACAGCCACGACCACGCGAACGCGATCGTTCCGGCGCGCGCTCCGGCGCGCACGACTGCCGGTGCAACCGGCGGCTCAAAACGATCACCTTCGACGGCGCGATGGCGCAAGTGCAATAACAGTTCAGTGAACGGAACCTGCACCGGGCACGTTTCCACGCACGCGCCGCACAACGACGACGCGAACGCCAAATCGCCCGCCGTCTGCACGCCCAACAATTGCGCCGACAAGATCGCTCCGATCGGTCCGGAATATACCGCGCCATACGCGTGTCCGCCGACTTGTTGAAAGACCGGGCAAATATTCGCGCACGCGCCGCAACGAATGCACAACAAGGTTTCGCGCGCGCGCGCGTCTTGCAAAATACGCGTGCGTCCGTTGTCGAGCAAGACCAAATGAAATTCGCGCGGTCCGCGATCGCGCGTGCCGGTGATGAACGTCGTGTAAGACGACATTTGTTGCCCGGTCGTACTGCGCGCCAAAAGTTGCAATAGGACTGTGAGCGAATTCCAATCGGGGATCACTTTTTCGATCCCGACGACGGCGACGTGCACGGGCGGAAGCGTCGTGCACATTCGCCCATTCCCCTCGTTCGTTACGAGAACGAGCGTGCCGGTTTCGGCGATCAAGAAATTTCCGCCGGAGATTCCCATATCGGCGCGCAAAAATTCTTCGCGTAATTTCACGCGCGCAATTTCGGTCAGCGCGGCAGGATCAGGTGGCGCGTCCACACCCAACTTGCGCTGGAACAAATCAGCGATGTACTCTTTGGTGTAATGCAGCGACGGGTTGGTCGGATGCGACGGACGACTGCCGTCGAGTTGCACGATGTATTCGCCGAGATCCGTTTCGAGCGCGGTCAGCCCGGCATCGCGCAGCGCGTCGTTCAACTCGATCTCTTCGGACAACATACTTTTGACTTTGACGATACGTTGCGCGCGATGCCGTTGCGCGATCTCAAGAACGATCCGCCGCGCGTCCGCCGCATCGTTTGCCCAATGCACATTGCCGCCCGCTGCGATCACTTTCGATTCGAGCATCGGCAGATACTGATCGAGATGCGTGAGCGCGTGCAGCCGAATTTCGTGTCCGGCTTGGCGCAGGCGTTCCCAATATTCCACGCCCAAGTGTTGCACCGCTTCGGCGCGCTTGAGCACCGCCGTGCGCGTGTTCTTGATCGTCGCCGCGCGAATCGGCGGCGGAACGTTCTGCGTGTTGCGTCGAAAATCAATGCGCGATAACGTTTCTGTCAAAATATTCCTCCCTGATATGACCGATGACGGTTGACCGACGACCGCCGCGCTGTTTATCCCATCCCAATCTTCGTCGCCATTATAAAACAATCACTCGATTTGGCATAATTCTCGATTTGGAATTAAAACGCGATACGATATAATTCCGAGAGCACCCATTCGTCTTCAGCGCACTTTTAGCGCAATGAAAATTTGCGGCGGTCGGCCGTCATCGGTCGGCGGTCGTTCCAGGAGTTGATCCAATGAATGAATTTGAGTTCAAGCAACGACAAATGCGCGCGCTGCTCGCCGAAAAAAATCTGGACGCGCTGTGGCTGCAACGCGTCAGTAGTTTCGCGTGGGCAACCTGCGGCGGCGCGGCGTACATCAACACCGCGTCCACCACCGGCGCGGCGTCGCTCTTGATCACGCCAACCGCGCGCTATCTCATCACGAACAACATCGAAGCGAAGCGTCTGGAACAGGAACAAGGACTCGGCGCACAGAGCTGGGAATTTCGCGTCGCGCCTTGGCACGCGGCAAACCCGGCGATTGGCGAACTGACGCGCGGTCTGCGCCTGGGTTCCGATTTCCCCGCGCCCAACGCGATTGACTTGACGAGCGAAATCGCGCGCTTGCGCGCGAACCTGACGCCGGAAGAAGGCGCGCGCTTTCGCGCGCTGGGCAAAATCTGCGCGGCGGCAATGGACGCGGCGATTCGCGCGGTGCGTCCCGGTCAAACCGAATTTGAAATCGCGGCGCGACTAGGCGCGGAAACGCAAGCGCGCGGCGCGCAACCGATTGTGAATCTAATCGCAACCGACGAACGCATTTTCGCGTACCGCCATCCGCTCCCAACCGAAAAGAAACTTGCCAAGTACGCGATGCTCGTGCTATGCGGGCGCAAGTGGGGCTTGGTCTGCTCGATCACGCGACTGGTGCATTTCGGCAAACTGCCGGACGAGATCCGGCGCAAGGTGGAAGCGTGCACGCGAATTGACGCGACGTTCATCGCAGCGACGCGACCAGGCGCAAAACTGCGCGATGTGTTCCAGCGCGCGGTGAATGAGTATGCCGCAACCGGTTTCGCCGACGAATGGCATTTGCATCATCAAGGCGGCGCGGCGGCGTACGAACCGCGCGAGTATCTCGGCGCTCTGAATTCCAACGATGTCGTCGCGGCGGGACAAGCGTACGCGTGGAATCCATCCATCACTGGCGTCAAATCGGAAGATACGATCCTGGTTGGCGAGTCGCGCAACGAAATCGTCACCGCGATCCCAGGTTGGGAAACGACGCGCGTGGCGATTGGCGATCAGGTGATCGAGCGTCCCGTGATTTTGGAGCAGTAAAGCGCGGTGTCATTGCGAGGAGGCGTTTTTGCCGGCTCGCAATGACAAGATAATCGCGCAAATTTTCCGCGCTTGTGGTATAATGTGCGTAGGGGCAGCAACCCTGTGTCATTGCGAGGAGCGGTTTTTGCGACGAAGCAATCTCCAACTTGCAAATTGGGGATTGCTTCGTCGCAAACGCTTCGCGCTCCTCGCAATGACAGATGACACAATGGAGATCGCTCGATGTCGAGTCAATCGTCTCGCACGTCCTACGCCTATCGCAGTTCGCCGAAGCGCAAGCGGACACGTTCCACGTCGAGTTTTTGCTCGATGGTCGCAACCCTGTTCGCACGCCGCCGTTCCAAGTGGATTTCACCCCGCAAGACGCCGAGGACCTTCGCTGGTACCTCGAAGATTACTTGGCGTTTCCGCTCAACCCCGCGCCGCAAAGAGCCGCGCGCATCGAAGAACGAATGCGCGAAATCGGCGTCACCCTTTTCCGCAACGTCTTTGAATCGAACGAAGCGATGCGCCGCGCGTGGGCGCGCTTGCCCGACTTGAACGACACGCGCATCGAAATCGTCGCCGAAGTGCAACACGCGACCGCGATTCCCTGGGAATTGCTGCGCGACCCAGAGACGGACAAGGTCTTGGCGGTGCACGCGCGCGCGTTCGTCCGCGCGGCGTCGAATCAAGTTGAACCCCCACCTCTACCCCCACCCCAGCCCTCTCCCGCTTCGCAGGGGAGGGAGAAGATTCGCGTGCTGCTCGTCATCTGTCGTCCGCGCGCGGGAGACGATGTGCCGTTTCGTTCCGTCGCCAGCCGCATTGTCAAGACGTTGAGCGACGAGGCGCGCGAGTTTGTGCAACTCGATGTTCTGCGCCCGCCGACCATCGAGCAGTTGAGCGCGGTGCTGGATGCGGCGAAGAAACGCGGTCAGCCGTACCACATCGTCCATTTCGACGGGCACGGCGTTTACGAAGAGGTCAACCAACTTGCCGATTGGCTCAAGCGTCTCAGTCCGCTGATTCTGGGCGCGGGCGGCAAGCACGGGTTTTTGATTTTTGAAAATCCCGCGCGCAAGGACAATGCGGATTACATTGACGGCGCGACGCTGGGCAAAGTGCTGACCGATAACGATGTGCCCGCGCTCGTGCTGAACGCGTGTCGTTCCGCGTTCGCCGACCCGCCGACGCAACCGCTCGATGCGAATTCGGCGGGCGATGTTGGGCAACAAGTGCGCGCGTTCGGTTCGTTCGCGCAAGCGGTGACGAACGCGGGCGTCGCGGGCGTCGTCGCGATGCGCTACACGCTCTACGTCGAGACGGCGAAGGAATTCGTCGCGAATCTCTACGCCGCGCTCGCCGCTGGACAATCGTTGGGGCAAGCCGTGACATTCGGGCGCAAACAATTGGCGCTGAATCCGCTGCGCGAAATCGCGTTCAAACCGATCGCGCTGCAAGATTGGGCGGTGCCGATTGTCTACGAGGCGGCGGAGATTGAATTGTTTCCGCGTGTGGGGGCGTTTAATAAAACGCCCCTACGCATCACGTCCAACCTCCAATCTCCAACTTCCAACCTCCAATTCGACTTGCCGCCGCGTCCCGATATCGAATTTATCGGACGCGATGAAACGCTGCTCGCGCTCGACCGCGCGTTCGATTCCCAACGAATCGTTTTGTTGCACGCGTTCGCGGGGAGCGGCAAGACGACGACCGCCGTCGAATTCGCGCGCTGGTACAACGCAACAGGCGGAATCGGGAATGATATTTTCTTCACATCGTTCGAGCGGCGCAAGACGTTGGCGGACGCGCTGAACGAAACGATTGGACGCGCGTTCTACGACGATCTCGAACAATCGGGCGTGCATTGGCTCACGCTGACCAATGAACAACGACGCAATGTCGCCTTGCAAGTGATGCAACAGGTGCCGATGCTGTGGATTTGGGACAACGTCGAACCGATTGCGGGATTTCCTGCGGGGACGCCGTCCGCGTGGAGCAAGGAAGAACAAGACGAACTCGTCGCGTTTTTGCGCGCGGCGCGCGAGACGCAAGCGAAATTCCTGTTGACCTCGCGCCGCGACGAACGCGGCTGGCTGGGCGATTTGCCGCGCCGCATCCCCGTTCCGCCGATGCCGATGCAAGAGCGCGTGGAATTGGCGCGCGCGCTCGGCAAAAAATACGGACAGCGTTTCTTCGAGGTGGAAAATTGGCGACCACTGTTGAAATTCACGCAGGGTAATCCGCTGACGATTACGGTTGTCGTAGGCGTGGCGTTGCGGCAGGGAATAAAATCGAGACTAGAGATTAGAGATTTCGTCGAAAAGTTGCGCGCGGGTGAGCAAGCGTTTGAAGATGAGCAGAGCGAAGCGCGGAGCAAATCGCTTGGCGCGTCGCTCAGTTACGGCTTTGCGAGCGCGTTCACCGAAACCGAACACAAGCAACTCGCGCTGTTGCATTTGTTTCAGGGGTTTGTGAACCCTACAATTTTTGTTTTAGTGTCCAAGTATGTAGATTCGCTTGAACCTGATCGGAATCTGAATCAAGATCCCGAATTCGATGACGAAACCCTCAACACTAGCATCACATTGCTCAGCCGCGCCGCCGAGGTTGGTTTGCTTTCTTCACCCAGACATGGTGTATTTACGATTCACCCTGCTCTACCGTGGTTTCTCAAGAAAGTATTTGATCAGCATTACCCAACATCATCCGTATCCAACGAAGAGGATCTAGCATTGCGGGCGAAGAAAGCATTCGTTTATGCTGTAGGTGGATTTACATTCTATCTGGTCAAACAGGCTCGCGGTATTCTTGATGTTCCGAAGGAAGTTTCGGAATTTGGTGTTCATAACGCGCCAGTCGCAGTTTTGGAACTTGAAGAACCGAATCTACTTCACGCTTACAAAATAGCTCGCGTTCATAACTGGTTGAATCCTACATTGGAAATGCTCCAAGCTTTACGAACAATATTGTTACGAGCCGAATTGATTGGTGGTGCAAGTCCGAGATAAATGGTGGCAGGATTGGACAAAAAGCGGGCTCTGGCAAGGCGCCGCGAGCCCGCGAGCGGGACGTGTCCGCCATTTATTCGTGATCC